>JBJOHC010000342.1:0-32083 GCA_046047955.1 Planctomycetota bacterium | reverse complement strand
ACGATCGCGTCGCCCGCGCGCTCGACCTCGAACGGCTTCGCGGTGGGACGGAAGCGGAGGACGACGTCGATCGCCTCCTTGTCGCTCACCGTCTCGACCGCCGCGACGAGTTCGCGATACGCCTGCTCGAACTGCTCGGCGGAGAGCTTCTCGGTGGCGGCGCGGGTCGACTCGAGCCACGCGCCGTAGTCCTCCTGCAGCTTCCCCCACTCCATCTGGATCTCGGGCGACGGAGCCGAACCGTCGGTGGGCGCCTTGGTCTGGATCTCCTGCGCGCGCCGCTCGAACTCCGACTCCTCGGCCTGCGCCTTCTCCTGCGCCTCCTTGCGGACATCGGCGAAGCTCGGCGCGTCGAGGAGCTTGCGCATGATCGTGTCGACATCGACCGCCGCGACGCTCCACGCGCGATCGGTCGCGCGGTCGCCCCAGCTGACGCGTCCGTCCTTCGCCGCGACGCGCAGCGGGTCCTTGCCCGCACCCGTCGCGAGGAGCACGGCGTCCGCCGGCCCGAGGTCGTTCGCCCGCGGCGCACCCGCGACCGCCGCCGGACCGGAAACGCCCGACAGCGACGCGATCAGCGCAGCCGACGAGAGGACGAGCGAGAGGACGACGCCTGCGCGGGAGAGGTTCTGCATGGGGCGGAGTGTACTTGCGCCGCCGCGCACGGTTCAGCCGTTTTCCATGGGTCGGTCGCCGCTTTGGCGAACGACCGCGACGAGCCGCTCCGTTTCGCGACCGAACCAGTCGGCGACCCGGCGCTTCAGCTCGGGGACGAGCGGCGCGCGCGCGCCGAGCTCGGCCGCGAGACTCGTGACCGGCCGCTCGAGTCCGCACGGAACGATCAGTCCGAAGTGCGAAAGGTCGGGATCGGCGTTCAGCGCGAAACCGTGCATCGACGCGTAGCGCGAGAGCCGGACGCCGATCGCCGCGATCTTCCGCTCGGGTCCGCCGTCGCCCACCCAGACGCCCGTCGCCGACGGGTCGCGCCGTCCCTCGAGCGCCGGGGCGCCGTCGGCGTCGGACGCGATCGCGTCGATGACGCACTGCTCGAGCCAGCGCACGTAGGGGTGCACCTTCAGTCCGAGCCGCGACAGATCCATGATCGGGTAGGAGACGAGCTGCCCGGGACCGTGATAGGTGACGTCGCCGCCACGGTCGGTCTCGACGCGCTCGACGCCAAGCCGGGCGAGGAGCGCGTCGCCCGCGAGGACGTGCCCCGCCGCACCCGCGCGCTTCGTCACCGTCACGACCGGCGGATCGTGCTCGAGCAGGAAGACCGTCATCGGCGCGTGCGGTCCGCCGGCCGCCGCGGCGTCGCGCGCGGCGACGAGCCGCTCGTGCGTCTCGCGCTGCAGCGCCAGCGCCTCGGCGTAGCGCATGCGCCCGAGGTCGACGACGCGGAGGGACTCGTTCTCGAGAAGGACGGTCACGCGCCGCGGAGGGTACGCGCCGCGACGCGCGGCGTACACCCGGACCGCGCACGACGCGACCGATGCGCGCGCGACGCCTCTCCCTACAATCGCGCCCGTGCCGAAGATCCACCCCACCGCCATCCTCGATGGAGAGATCGACCTCGCCGACGATGTCGAGATCGGTCCGTTCTGCATCCTCCGCGGCAGGATCTCGATCGGCGCGGGCACGGCGCTCGTCCAGGGCGTCCATCTCGAGGGGCCGCTCGTCATGGGCGCGGGGAACACCTGCTATCCGGGCGTCGCCATCGGCTTCGCGCCGCAGGACCGCGGCTTCTCCCCCGCGAAGCCGGGACCGGGCGTCGTCATCGGCGACGCGAACATCCTCCGCGAGCATGTGACGATCCACCGCGCCACCCGCGACGACCGTCCGACGCGCGTGGGCGACCGCAACTACCTGATGGCCTGCGCGCACCTCGCGCACGACGTCCAGCTCGCCGACGACTGCACGCTCGCGAACAACACGCTCCTCGCGGGGCATGTCGAGATGGCGAGCAGGGTCGTCACGGGCGGCGGCGCGGGCGTGCACCAGTTCGTGCGCGTCGGACGCGGCGCGATGCTCGGCGGACTGACGGGCGTCACGAAGGACGTGTGCCCGCACTTCATGGTGACGGCGACGAACTTCGTCGGCGGCTTCAACAGGATCGGTCTGAAGCGAAGCGGCGCGACGCCCGCGGAGATCGACCTCGTGCGCGCGATCTACGCGACGCTCATCCGGAGCCGCCTCCCCTACTCGGACCGCGTGCGCGCGCTCGCGGAGTTCGCGGGAACGCCGACGGGCGACGAGTACATCGCGTTCGTCGCCGCCTCGAAGCGCGGACTCACCACCCGCCACGGGCGCCTCACGAGCGCGCGCACGGCGGGCGGGAGCGACGGCGAGTGAGCCTCTTCGCGAAGCCGCCGCGCGATGCGTCGCTTCTCGGCGCGGGACCGCTCTTCGCGCCGCCACCGCCCGCGCCGCGCAGCGGGGCCGCGCTCCGTTTCGCGGTCCTCGCCTCGAGTTCGTCGGGAAACGCGTCGGTCCTCGTCGCCGACACCCCGCGCGGGCGGCGGCAGATCCTTCTCGACGCGGGCCTCTCGCCGCGCGCCGCCCGAGCCGCGCTCGCCGCGCTCGGCCTCCGCCTCGAGGACACCGCCGCCATCCTCTTCACCCACTTCGACCACGATCACGCGAAGGCCTCGTGGGCGGGCGTCGCGAAGGCGACGGGCCTGCGGCTCGCCTGCGCGCGCGCCCATCGCCGCGCCGCGGTCGAACGCGGCTATCCGGACGGCGCGCTCGTCCACTTCGATCCCGACCGCGGCGCCTTCGACCTCGACGGACTGCGCGTGACGCCCTGCGAGAACCCGCACGACGACGGCGTCACCATCGCCTTCCGCATCGAATCGGAGGCGGGCGAACTCGGGTACGCGACCGACCTCGGCCGCGGGCACGACGCGCTCGTCTCGACCCTGCGCGGCGTCGGCGTCCTCGCCATCGAGTCGAACTACGACCCCGCGATGCAGCTCGCCTCGGCGCGGCCCGACTTCCTCAAGCGGCGCATCATGGGCGGTGCGGGGCACCTCTCGAACGCGGAGTGCGCGGACCTCGTCGCGCGCATCGCCACCGACGCCCCGCCCGAGCACATCGTCCTCCTCCATCTCTCGCGGCAGTGCAACGACCCCGCGCTCGTCCGCGCGCTCTGGCGCGCGCGTCTCCCGCACCTCGCGGGGCGGCTCGCGATCGCGCGGCACGACGCGCCCATCGGACCGGTCGGGCTCGGCGCGGACTCCGCCGCGACACGCGAACCGACGGCCGGCACGGACCGCGCGGGAGGCGCCCGCCGATGACCGCGTCCCCGTCCGAAGCCGGCGCTCCCGAACCGCTCGGCCCGCTCGCCTGGACCGCGCTCGTCGCGCGCTGGGTCGCGGTCGCGCAGGCGAGCCGCGCGGCGAAGGGCGCCGATCCGCGCCTCGCCGCATCGGTCGCGCCGCTCGTGACGATCGAGGCGACGACCGCCGCCCTCGGCGAGCTCGCCTCGATCGACGCATCCGACCGTCCGCACGCGCGCGCCGTCGCCGAGCTTGCGATCCGCCGTGCCGCGGGCGAACTCGACCGCCTCTGGCGCGGCGAGGAGTGGCCCGACGAACTGCACGCCGCCTGCGAAGCCGCCGAGCGCGCGCTCGCCCTCGCGGTCTACGCGGGCCTCGAGGAATTCGTCGTCGCGGGCGACGGCGCGATCGAGGTCCCCGCGCTCGATCTCGGGATCGATGGCCACGGCGCCGACGCCGCCCCTGGCACGCTCGCCGCGATGCCGCCCGGAACGATCGCGATGCCCGGCGAGCCGGTCGCGTGGTGGTGCGGCCGCGAAGCGCCGATCCCGCCCGCGGGCGCGCCGCCCCTCCTGCGCCGTCGCGCGCGCGCACCGCGCCAGGTCTATCGCGGCCTCGACGAGCGCGGCCACTTCACGGAAGACACCGTCGTCGACCTCGCGGGCGCCGACGAGGGCGAACTCCTCGCGGGACTCCCGCTCCTCACGCCGCTCCTCGTCGACGGCGCGCGCGTCGGCCGCTTCCTTCAACCCGAAGCGCGATGGCTCGAGATCCAGCGCCGCGCGCTCGCGGGCCGCGCGCGCCTCGTCGTGGCGGGACTCGGCGCGGACGGCTCCGAGCCGCGGTAGCGCCGCGCGGAATCCCCGCGTTTTCGCGGCTCCTCCTCGCGCCCTCCCTCCGCTACCCTCCGCCCTCCGATGTCCGACGCCCTGACCCACGAATGCGGCCTCGCCTACGTGCGCCTCCGCAAGCCGCTCTCCTGGTTCTCGAGCGAGCGCCGCGACCCGCTGTGGGGACTGCGCAAGCTCTACCTCCTGATGGAGAAGCAGCACAACCGCGGACAGGACGGGGCGGGCATCGCGTGCGTGAAGTTCGACATGCCGCCCGGGGACAGCTTCCTCGAGCGCGAGCGCACCGCCAAGCGCAACCCGATCGAGCGGCTCTTCGACGAGGCGCTCTCGCCCGCGGCCGACCTCTCCGACGACGAGCTCTGCGCCCTCGACGAGACCGCCCTCAAGCGCCGCTTCCGACTGCTCGGCGAGGTCCTCCTCGGCCACCTCCGCTACGGCACCCACGGCGGGCGTAACAGCTCGGTCTGCCACCCCTACCTCCGCCGGTCGAACAGCGAGTCGCGCTCGATCGCGCTCGCGGGCAACTTCAACCTCACCAACTCGGCCGACCTCTTCGAGCGTCTCGTCGAGTACGGGCTGCACCCCGTCGGCGACAGCGACACGGGCGTCGTCCTCGAGAAGATCGGCTACTTCCTCGACCGCGAGCACCAGCACCTCGAGACGGCGATGGGCCCCGGCTCGTTCCTCCACCTCGACGGCCTCGCGCTCTCGCGCGAGATCTCGCGGCAGCTCGACCTCGCGCGCGTCCTCCGCAAGGCGACCGCGCAGTTCGACGGCGGCTACGTCTTCGCGGGCCTCCTCGGGAACGGCGACAGCTTCGTCTGCCGCGACCCCGCGGGCATTCGCCCGGGCTTCTTCCTCGTGCGCGAGGAGTGCGTCGCCGTCGCGAGCGAGCGCGCGGCGCTCTCGACCGTCTTCGACACCGACCCCCGCGACATCGAGCCGATCCCGCCCGGACACGCGCTCATCGTCAAGCGCGACGGCGGCTACGAGCTCGCGCCCTTCATCGAGCCGCTTCCCGTCCGCCAGTGCACCTTCGAGCGGATCTACTTCTCGCGCGGGAACGATCCCGCGATCTACCGCGAGCGCAAGCAGCTCGGACGCAACCTCGCCCCGCGCGTCGCCGCGGCGCTCGGCGGCGACCTCGCGCGCGCGGTCATCGGCTTCATCCCGAACACCTCGGAGACCGCGTACCTCGGCCTCGTCGAGGGGCTCGAGGAGATCCGCCAGGAGGAGGCCGCGGCGAAGGTCTGGCAGATGGTCTCGCGCGGCGAGGCGAGCGCCGAGCGCGTGCGCGAGGCGATCGTCGGCCGCGTGCGCGGCGAGAAGGTCGCGCACAAGGACCAGCGCCTGCGCACCTTCATCACCCACGACGCCGCGCGCAGGGACCTCGTCCACCACATCTACGACATCACGCGCGGGACGGTCTATCCCGACGACACGCTGGTCGTCGTCGACGACTCGATCGTGCGCGGGACGACGCTGCGCGAGTCGATCATCACGATGCTCGCGCGGCTCAATCCGCGCAAGATCGTGGTCGCGAGCTCGTCGCCGCCGATCATGTACCCCGACTGCTACGGAATCGACATGAGCCAGCTCGGCCGCTTCATCGCCTTCGAGGCGGCGGTCGCGCTCGTCCACGATCGCGGCGAGGAGGGCGTCCTCGACGAGATCGAGGCGAAGTGCCGCGAGCAGGCGGCCCTGCCGCCCGAACGGATGAAGAACCATGTCGCGCTCCTCTACGACCGCTTTACCCTCGCGGAGATCGAGTGCAAGGTCGCCGAACTCATCCGCTCGAAGTCGCTCGAGTGGACGGGCGCGATCGAGCTGGTGTACCAGTCGGTCGACGGGCTCCTCGGCGCGATGCCCGACCACACCGGCGACTGGTACTTCACGGGCCGCTACCCGACCCCGGGCGGTTATCGGGTGCTCAACAACGCCTATCTGAACTGGCGTGCGGGCAGCCAGGCGCGCGCGTACTGACGCGCCCGGCCTTTCGTGACTCGCTCGCCGCGAGGTCCGGTCGCAAGCCGTGGCCGCACGGCCGACCGCAACCCTTGACGCGAACGCCGCCTTCCGCTCTACTTGTCGTTTCCCCCAAACGGGGTCGGACGCGCGCGTGCGGTCCGACGTCACACGACATCCGGCGGCCACCCCGAATCAGTCGATCGCCCGGCGGCCACCGGCAACCCTGCAGGAAAGAACGCACATGTCTCGCTATCTCGGTCCGAAGGTCAAGCTCTCGCGCAAGGTCGGCGTCCCCATCGCGGACCTCCCCAAGCACACCTCGAAGCGCCAGCTCAACACGCCAGGCGTCCATGGCTTCCGCGGCCGCCGCGCGAAGCCCTACGGCATCCGCAAGGACGAGAAGCAGAAGGTCCGCTTCCACTACAACGTGCTCGAGAAGCAGTTCCGCCGCTACCTCGACGAGGCGGGTCGCCGCCCCGGCAACACCGGTGAAGTGCTCCTCCAGCTCCTCGAGCGCCGTCTCGACAATGTGATCCGCCGCGCGGGCATCTCGCGCTCGATTTGGGGCGCGCGCCAGCTCGTCGCCCACGGCCATGTCCGCGTCAACGGACAGAAGGTCGACCGTCCGAGCTACCAGCTCTCGGTCGGCGACGTCGTCACCGTGCGGGACAAGATCCAGAAGCTCTGCCGCGAGCAGATGGAGTCGATCCCCGGCCACCAGGTCCCGGGCTGGATCGCCGTCAACCCCGCCGAGCTCTCGACGAAGATCGTCGCGATGCCGACCTCGGACCAGATCCCCTTCGACGTCAACACCAACCTCATCGTCGAGTTCTACCGCTGATCGAGCGGTGGCGGCGCGAGGCGGGCCCGGCGACCGGCCGCCGCCCCGCGCCCGAACGACCTTTCGCGAGGCCGGAGCGCATGCTTCGGCCTCGCTTCATTCCGTCCGCTTCGTTCGCGAGGCGTCCCATCCTCCGGGGGGCGCCCGGCCGATGAACCCGCCGATTGCTTGATGGCGCGGGCCCCTTCGGCCGATCTATGGGACTCTCCCGCTTCCGCTACCCTCCCCAAACGCCATGTTCAAGCTGCTTCGCCAGTACAACAAGTGGATCCTCGCAGTGGGCGGCACGCTCCTGCTGATCACGTTCCTCATGCCGACCGCGATCCAGAGCTGCGCCGAACAGAGCGCGTTCTCGGGGAGCACCTGGGCGACCTACGACGGCGGGTCCGTCACGGGCGCCGAGCTCGAGCTCGCGCAGAAGGAGCTCCGCGTCGTCGAGGTGCTGCGGAATCCGCAGTTCGCCCAGCTCGGCGCAGACCGAGATCCCGCGCACTGGTGGCTGCTCGTCCACGAGGCGACGAAGGCCGGTCTCGTCGGCGGCGCCGGCGAGGGCGAGGCGATGCTCGCGCAGATCGCGGCGGGCGCGGGCAACGGCGCCGAGCCGAACCGCATCCTCTTCAACATCGCGCAGGCGTCGGGCACGAACGCCGATGTCGTCCTCGTCACGCTCGCGAAGGCGCAGGGCGTGCAGCGGCTCCTCAGCCTCGCCACGAACATCGACCGCGTGAGCGACCTGCGCCTCGAGCAGGAGGTCGCGAAGTCGATGCTCGGCATCACGGGCGATCTCGTCGTGATCGACGCGCGCACGAACTCGACCATCTCCGTCACCACGCCGACCGAAGCCGCCCTCGAGGCGCAGCTCAAGGCCTGGGCCGACAAGCCCGCCCCCGCGGTCGGCCAGCAGGGACTCGAGAACTTCGGCTACCGCGTGCCCGACCGCTTCAAGCTCGAGTGGATCACGATCCCGAAGGCGTCGGTCGAGGCACTCGTCGACGCCGACCCCGAGCTCACGACGATCGCGCTCAAGAAGCGCTTCGCGCAGGATCCCGCGAAGTACGGCGCCGACCCCGCGATGAACCCTGCGTTCGCCGCGTACGAGGCGACCGTCCGCTCGCGCACGCGCCAGGAGCTCGTCGACCGCCGTCTTGAGGAGATCGCGAAGGCCGCGGGCGACCAGCTCGGACTCGCGCAGCGCTCGCTCGAGCGCGAGGGCGTCTACTTCAAGCTTCCCGCGGACTGGGCGTCGCAGATGCCCGCGTTCGCGACCGTCGCCGAGGCGCTCGCGAAGGATTTCGGCATCGCGCTGCCGTCGTACCAGTCGTCGGGCGAGGCGTGGCTCGAGGTCGAGGACATCGCGACGCTTCCCGGCGTCGGCACGGCCCGCACCGAGCGGTTCGGCACCCCCGTCCGCACGCAGCAGCTCGTCGCGGGCGCGAAGGAACTCTCGGCCCCGAGCGTCGCCGCCCCCTTCCAGCTCGGCATCGCAAGCCCCGCCCTCAAGGGCGACAACGGCGACGTCCACTTCGTGCGGCTCCTCGAGGCGTCGGCCTCGGCGCCCGCCATCGACCTCGCCGACGCCCGCGCCGAAGTCGAGCGCGATGTCCTCGCGGTCGAGCGCTTCCGCGCGCTCGAGGCCGAGCTCGGAGCGATCCGCGACCAGGCGATCGCCGAGGGCCCCCGCGCCGTCGCCGACAAGTACGGAGCGAAGGTCGAGTTCGTGAAGGATCTCCGCGAGGCGAACCCGCAGTTCGTCCAGTTCGGCATCCGGATCGGCACCGCGATTCCCGGCCTCGGCACCGATCCGAAGGCGCTCGACGCGATCGTGGACCAGGCGTCCCGCCTGCCGCTCACCGCCGACATCGCGACGCTTCCCGCGGCCGAGCGCACCTTCGCGATCGCCGCGCCCGACAAGCTCTCGATCCTCGTCCTGCAGGTGACGGGCCTCGCACCCGTCACGATCGAGGAGTACAAGCGGCTCTCCGAGAGTCCGACCCTTGCAGGCGTCGTCCGCGATCCCGCGCTGGTCATCGACCCCGCGAAGATCTTCAGCTACGAGGCGCTCGCCGCGCGCTGGGGCTTCAAGAGCCCGCGCGAGGATGAGGCGCGCGCGGAAGAGGCGGCGGCTGCGTCGCAGGGCTGAGCCGCGGCACGACCGTTCACTCGAATGACGGGACCGACACCTCGCGTCCCGGGAGTCACCGTGTCGCTTCGAACGCGACGGCGGACATCCGAAGACGCAGACCTGAAGACGGACACCTGTAGACGGACACTTGAAGACGGACACTTGAGGCCATGACCACCGAGCCGATCCCCACCATCAAGTTCGAGGATTTCGCCAAGCTCGACCTGCGCGTCGCGACGGTCCTGAGCGCGGAGCCCCATCCGAACGCCGACAAGCTCCTCAAGATCCGCCTCGACGACGGCACGCCCGAAGGGCGGCAGGTCTGCGCGGGCATCAAGGCGTGGTACGACCCCGCGACGCTCGTCGGCAAGCAGGTCGTCATCTGCGCGAACCTCGAGCCGCGCCAACTCCGCGGCGAGACGAGCCAGGGCATGATCCTCGCCGCGAGCGACCTCAAGCCGCTCGCCGAGGGCACCGCGCCATCGGGCGAGGCGAAGCCCGGCGCCGACGAGCGCGATGTCGTCGTCCTCACCGTCGAGAAGCCGGTGAAGGCGGGCTCGCGCGTCTCCTGAACGCGCGCGAGGCGTCGCGGGAGCCTGGCGGGCAAACCTCCGCTCCACGCGCCTCCCCCATCCATCGCCCCATTCATTCCCCCGCTCCTCCCACGGACGCCGCCCCGCGCGGCGTCCGTTCGCGTTCCGTTCCCGACGCGCGAAGCGACGATCGGAGCCGCGTGAAGTTGTGGCAAACTCGCGCGGTGCCGCCGATCGTGCACTTGTCAGGCGGACCGGAGGCGGTACGCTCTCGCCCCAATCGCTGCGACTGAGACTCAGTCTCATCAAAGATCCCATTCGATTCGATCAGGCCACTTCGACCATGCCGACCCCGAACCCGCACGCCCGCGCGCTTCCCGCGATGCCCCCGCGCGCCGCCAGCGCCCTTCGCCTCCTCGCCCGCGCGGCGATCTCGCTCGTCGGCGCCTCCGTCGCGAGCCTCGCCTCGGCGCACTTCCCGTTCGTCGTCCCGTCCTCCGATGGTGCGACCGCGGTCCTCATCATGAGCGAGACGCTCGTGCCCGACGACGGCGTCGAGCTCGGCCTGCTCGCTCCCGCGCGTCTCGTGCTGCGGACGGCCGACGGCGCGACCTTCCCCCTCGCGTCACCGCGCGCCGATCACGAGGGCGACACCTTCTCGCTCGCCCTGCCGGGCTCGGGAACGCGCGTCGTCGCGGGCACCGCCGACCTCGGCGTGATGCAGCGTGGCCAGTCGCCCGCGCATCTCCTCGTCTACCACCCGAAGACGGTGATCGGCGATCCGTTCGCTCCATCGACGGTGCTCGGCGGCTCGGCGCCGATCGAGTTCGTCGCCGAAGTCGGGAACCACTGCTATCACCTGCGGCTCCTCGTCGAGGGCAAGGCGATGCCCGATGCCGAGATGCACCTGATCCACGAGGACGGGCGCGACGAGATCGTGCGGACCGACGCGGAGGGCCGCACGCCACCGCTCATGCCAGGTCGGATCGCCGCGTGGGCGCGGCACTGGGTCGACGAGGCGGGCGAGCGCGACGGACGCGCCTACGCGCAGGTGCGCCACTACGCGACCTATGTCGCCGACCTGCCCGATCCGCACGGGATGCGGAAGGCGCCGGTCGCGCGCGGGGGCGCGGATGCGGACGCGCCGACCGCGGGCGAACTCACGCTCGAGGCGAAGCCCATCGGCCCCGTCGGCATCGCGATCGGCGCGCTGCCGCGACCCGTCGCGAGCTTCGGCGCGGCGACCCTCGACGGCTGGCTCTACATCTACGGCGGACACCGCGGCACGCGCCATGACTACTCGACCGCGACCGTCTCGGGTCGCCTCAGCCGCGCGCGCATCGCCGAGCTCGTCGCAGGCACCGCCGTCTGGGAGGAGCTTGCGGGCGGGCCGCCCGCGCAGGGGCTCAACCTCGTCGCGCACGGCGGCCGCATCATCCGCGTGGGCGGCATGGAGCCGCGCAACGCACCCGGCGAACCCGCCGACAACCACTCGCTCGCCGAGGTCGCGGCGTTCGACCCCGCGACGCGCACCTGGCAGTCGCTCCCCCCGCTTCCCGAGGGGCGCTCGTCCCACGATGTCGTCTCCGCGGGCGGCATGCTCGTCGTCGTCGGCGGCTGGAACATGCAGGGCTCGCGCGCCGCGACCGAATGGCCCGCCGAGACGCTCCTCCTCGATCCCTCGAATCCCGATGCGGGCTGGACGCCCATCCCGCAGCCCTTCCGCCGCCGCGCGCTGATCGCGGCGGCCGCGGGCGACGAGGTCTTCGTCATCGGCGGCTTCGACGAGGACGACCGCGCGCATGTCGAGGTCGATGTCCTCCATGTGCCGACGCGCACCTGGTCGAAGGCGCCCGCGCTCCCCGTCGACGCGCGCGCGGGCTTCGCACCCGCGGCGGCGGTCTTCGAAGGCCGCGTCTACGCGAGCGTCGCGTCGGGCGAGCTCTTCCTTCTCGACGAGGCGCGCACCGCATGGCAGCCCGTCGCGCGGACGACGCCGCGCATCGTCCACCGCATGGTCGCCGACGCCGACGGACTCCTCGTCCTCGGCGGCGCGCGCGACGCCGACATGACCGACCTCGTCGAGCGCGTCACGCTGCGTGCGGGTGCGGCCGCGCCGAAGCCCGTCGCCGACGGCGGCGTGCGCGCGCCGCGCACCATCGCTCCCGCGAAGTCGTGGACGCATCCCGACGGATCCGCCTTCATCCGCGCGATGTCGGCGATCGACGATTCGTTCGACGCGCTCTCCGCCGCGCGTGACGCGAAGTGGACCGCGCGCACCGATCGCGAGGGCCTGCGCTCGCCGCGCGAGGAGGCGGCGCATCTCGCGTCGCTCCTCGACTCGGTGCGCGGCCGCGAGGCGGGCGCGCCCGAACCGTTCGTCGCGATGCTCGCGACGGGCCGTGCATCCGCGGCGCGCCTGCGCGACGCGCTCGCCCGGGCGGAAGAGGACGGCGCGAACGCCGATCACGCCGCGCTCGACGCGGCGCTCGCCTCGCTGAGCGCGTCCTGCCGCGACTGTCACCGCCAGTACCGCTGAGGATGCGCGCGGACGGCCCCCGCGAACGGGTCGCGCCTCGGCGCCGCGGCGCACGGAAGCGGTGCGCGCCGCCGTCAGAGTTCCGCGTCGAGATCGATCGCGGCCGGCGCGCCGCCTTCCGCACCATCGCGTTCGTCGGCGCCGTCGACGCGCTCCTGCCGCAGCACCTCCGCGTCGGCGATGCGCCAGCCGCCGGGCAGCGCCGCGACCACGAAGCGACCGTCGTACTCGTTCGTGCGCTCGTGCGCGTGCCCCCAGTGGGTGACGCGCCCGTCGACCTGCCAGGTCGCATCGACGACGAACGCGGGGCGCGCGGCGCCCTCGAGCTCGATCTCGCCGAACGACGCCACGCGCGTCGCGACCGGCCGGACCGCGGTCACGCGGCTGATCGCGCCGCCCTCCTCCTCGAAGACGAGCGCGCGCCGCACGGAGAGGTAGGTCTCCTCGAGGAGCTCGCCCGCGACGCTGCGTGAAAGCGCGTCGTAGACGCCCGACTCGGTCTCGTAGTCGAACGCGCGGTAGAGATTCGCCTGCAGCGCCTCGAAGGTCGAGCGCGCCTCGGTGTCGCCGATCGCGGGCGCCGCGCGCGTCCCGATCGCGAGGAACGGCGTGGCGGGCCGCAGGATGAGGACGACCGCCCCCGCCGCGAGTCCCGACGCGAGCGCCACGCGAGGCGAGCGTCGCGCAGCCGCGGCCATGCCGTACGAGAGGACGAACGCACCGACCGCGAGCACCGCCCAGCCGGGCACGAGCGGTTGCGGCGGCGGCGGCGCGGGCACGCGCTCGAGCCGGCCGTCGATGCCGCCCGTCGGCCGATGCCAGGTGTAGCCGGGCTCGGTGCGCGTGAGGAGGAAGTCGGTCTTCAACCCGTCGGCGTGCCACTCCGCGGCGATCTCGAGCGGCGGCTTCGCGGCGAGCACCGAGAGGACATCGGGCGGATACGCGGGCCAGGCGACCGCGATCGTCGCGGGCGGCTCGGGCTCGCCGCCCGGGCCCGTCGCGGGGAACGGAAACACGAGATGGAAGAAGACCTTGCGAAGCCCCGCCCAGCCGCTCAGCGGAAAGAGCGGCAGGAGCGACTCGTCGGGGTCGTTCAGCTGCAGCGCCTCGATCCGCGGCGGCACGCGCGCACCGTCGATCGCGACGGGCATCTGCGCGGCGAAGTAGGCGTCGAGGGCGCGACCGACCTGCGCGAGTTCGCTCCGGTCGACGCGCTCCGCGCTCTCGCGCCCCGTCTCGACCATCCAGTCGAGGAAGACGAGGTTCATCCCGACCTCGACGACGAGACGGTCGCGCTCGACGCGGAAGCGGAGGTCGACATGGGGCCCATCCTGCGGATGGCGGGCGACCGCCACCGTCGCGGAAGATCGCGCGATGGCCTCCATTCCGGGTTCGGGCGCCGCAGCCTCCGCGGAAACCGTGGTAGAAATGACCACTCCGAGGCTGGCGAGCACCGCGGCCCGCACACCACCACCCCCCACCGCGCGAGAACCGAACCATGCACCGACCGACGCCCGCCGCGCCCGCGCTTCCGCGCCTCCGTCCCGCTCTCGTCTCGTCGGTCGTCCTTGCATCCCTTGCGATTGTCCCCATTTCGACGGCGGTTGCACAGGATTCCGCGGCGCCGGCCACCGATACCGCGATCACCACTCCGGCGAAGATCCACGAGTTCCTCAAGGCCGCCGACCCGGATGTCCAGGTCTTCCACGAGCATGTCTCGATCCTCTCGAGCCCGTGGATGGAGGGCCGCCTGCCCGGCACCAAGGGCATGGAGCGCGCCCGCGACTACATGGAGCACTGGTTCCGCCAGGCGGGCCTCGAGCCCGCGTTCCAGCCGTCGAACGGCGGACCGAAGTCGTACCGCCAGCCGTTCTCCCTCGGCGGCAAGCGCGAGACGGTCGAGGAGCGCCTCGCCGTCCGCTGCGCCGACGGGCTCGTCGAGTTCACTCCGGGGACCGACTTCCAGCTGACGGGCTTCGGCCGCAGCGGATCGGTCGAAGGCGCGGTCGCGTTCGTGGGCTACGGCATCGAGGACGGCCCCGACGGCTACACGAGCTTCGCCCCCGAACACTCGCTCGAGGGGAAGATCGCCCTCATGCTCCGCTTCGAGCCGATGGACGACCAGGGCAACAGCCGCTGGTCGAACGGCTCGGGCTGGTCGGGCCGCGCGGGCTTCCAGGGGAAGATCGCCGCCGTCGCGAAGCGCAACCCGGCCGCGATCGTGATCGTGAACACGCCCGGCGCGAACGATCCCCGCGTCGGGAGCCTCTCCGCGGGCGGCGGCCGCGCGATGTGCGATGTGCCCGTCTTCATGATGACCGCGGACGCGGCCGAGCGCCTCGTCACGCGCTGCGGCGCGGGCGGCGGCTCGCTCATGGATCTGCGCGTCTCCGCCGACCAGCTCGTCGCGGGCGCGGCGGGAAGCTTCGATCTCACCGATGTCGAGGCGATCGCCGCGGGCCGCACCGAGGAGCGCCCCGTCACCGCGGAGAACGTGGTCGGCCTGCTCCCCGGCAAGGGCGCGCTCGCGAAGGAGGTCATCGTCATCGGCGGCCACCTCGATCACCTCGGGCAGGGCGACTTCGGCTCGCGCGAGGGACCGGGCAAGCTCCACCCGGGCGCCGACGACAACGCGTCGGGTTCGGCGGGCGTGATCCTGCTCGGCGACATGCTCGCGAAGGCGTATGCGGCGATGCCCGACGACCAGCCGCGGCGCAGCGTGATCTTCATCGGCTTCGACGCCGAGGAGAGCGGCCTCAACGGCAGCCGCCACTACGTCGACAATCCGATCTTCCCCATCCGCGACACCGCGCTGATGATGAACTTCGACATGATCGGCCGCATCGTCAACGACCGCCTCAGCGTGACCACCTCGGGGAACGCGAAGGGCATGACCGAGTGGGTGCAGCCCTACTTCGAGAAGTCGGGACTCGCGGTCGTCCACAACACGCCGCGCAGCGGCGGCGGCAGCAGCGATCACGCGAGCTTCCAGGCGGTGGGCGTGCCGATCGTCTTCGGCATCATCGCGGACTTCCACGACGACTACCACACCTCGCGCGACACGATCGACCTCATCGACCGTGAGAGCGCGGTGAAGGCCGTGCGCCTCTGGCGCGAGCTCGCGCTCGACATGGCGGTGCGCTCCGACCGCTTCGAGACCGAGACGACGCAGGGACCGGCGCGGGTGGGCGCGATGCGCGTCCGCGCGGGCCTTCGCACGCGCGCGACCGACGACGACTCGGGCGTCGAGGTCGTCGATGTCACCGAGGGCGGCAGCGCCGCGGTCGCGGGCATCCGCGCGGGCGACAAGATCGTGAAGTGGAACAAGAAGGACATCGCGACGCGCGAGGACTTCGTGGCCGACCTCCGCGAGCGCGAGCCGGGCGACAAGGTCCAGGCGGTCGTGATCCGTGACGGCAAGGAAGTCACGATCTACGTCGAGCTGCAGGGTCCGCCGACCCGTCCGTGAGCGGCGCTTCCGTTCGGGAATCCGCACGCCCGCGCGTCGCGTTCAGAGCAGCCTGAGTTCGTCGCGCAGGATCGCGGCGAGCTCGTAGTTCTCCGCCGCGATGGCGGCGCGCAGGCGCGCCTCGAGTTCCGCGCGCTGCGCGGGCGGCAGACGCGGCACCAGCGAATCGCGCCACGCGCGCAGCGCGACGATGTCGGCGAGACCCTCGAACGCGGTGCCGAGCCCGATCTCGGCCGCGCGCGCGGCGAGCGCCTCGAGACCCGCGCCGATCGCGGCCGCCGCTTCACGGCCGCGGCCTTCCGCGAGCGCGCGGCGGGCAAGCGTGCGCGTCCGCTCGACCAGGACCGAGAACCCGAACCCCGCCGCCCACTCGGCCTCGTCGCCGCCCGACCGCCGAAGGAGCTCGGCGCCAAGCGCCGCGCGGTCCCAGTCGGCGATCGCGAGATCGACGAGCCCCGCCGCCGTGAGCGCCATCGCCCGCTGCTGGTACTGGACGAGCTCGAGCCGCAGCGCCGCCCCCCCGTCGCGATCCGCGTGCGCCGTCTCGAAAGACGCGCGCTCCGCGAGCAGGCGCTCGAGAACGCTCTCCCCGCCATCGGGACGCCCCTCGAGCTCCAGTTGCAGGATGCCGAGCTCGACGCGCACGAGGAGGACGCGCCGCCCGTCGCGCGCCACCGCGACCCGCACGCCGAGTCGGCCGCGTTCGAAGGGCATGTCCTGAAGGAAATCGTCGAGATCCATCGTCGCCTCCCGTCGCCATGCGCGCCTTCGGAGGCGCCCGCGCGGTCCCGCGCACGCGATCCGGCGGATCGATCCCGCCGCGCGCAAGCGCATTCACCGACCTCGAACGACTTCATCGTCCTGCGCAAACCGAAAGTTCGGTCCATGCGTCACGATCTCCCCGCAAGTCTTCGGGAGGGACGGCTATGCTGTCGAGCATCGGCGAGGCTGAGCCGATGCACCGAACGGAGGTTGTGATCCACGGTCAGGTGTCGCGAAGCACCCCAGTGCCCGCGACAGTCGAGAGTCCGCCCACAGGGAAGTGCGGCGTCGAGGGATGAAGCGGCGGAAGCGCATGACGCGCGTCTGTCGGTGTGGCGCGCCAGGGTGTTGTGAAGTGGTTTCACGCGCCCGGACCGCGTCCCGCCTTTCCTCGCGTCCACATCGATTCCACTGAGGCCCTTCCGCCGTCGGGCGTCCGCGCCCGGCCCGCCATGGATCGCTTGTGTTCTTCCGGTAGCGAGGATTCCATGGGTCGTACGTCGCTTCAGTCCGATCTCCAGCTCTACCTCAGGCAGATCAACGAGGTGCCGCTTCTCACCGCAGAGGAGGAGAAGGCGCTCGGCTGGCGCATCATCAACGACTGCTGCGCGCAGTCGAAGGACCGGATGATCCGCGCCAACCTGCGGCTCGTCATCTCGATCTCGAAGAACTACGCGAACCGCGGGCTCTCGCTCGCCGACCTCATCGAGGAGGGGAACATCGGCCTCATCCGCGCGGTCGAGGGCTTCGACCCCGCGCAGGGCGCCCGCTTCTCGACCTACGCGTCGTGGTGGATCAAGCAGGCGATCAAGCGCACGCTGATCAACGCGGTGCAGCCCATCCACATCCCCGCGTACATGGTCGAGCTGATCGCGCGCTGCAAGGAGTCGTCGCGTCGCCTCGAGGAGCGCCTCGGCCGGCAGCCGTCGACCCAGGAGCTCGCCGACGAACTCAAGATCCCCGTGCGGAAGCTGATCGTCGTCCGCCGCGCGCTCAAGGCGTACAACGCGCCCAGCCAGTCGCCTGGCGGCGAGAACGGCGAGGGCGCCGAGCTGCACGAGCTCTTCGAGGACCATCGCAACGGGAAGCCCGAGGAATCGGTCACGCGTCGCGAGGAGTTCCGACTCGTCCTCCAGCTCCTCGAGGAGATCGACGAGCGCGACGCGCGCGTCATCCGGCTGCGCTACGGCCTCGAGGGCAAGGAGCCGCTCACGCTCAAGCAGATCGGCCACGAGGTCGGACTCACGCGCGAGCGCGTCCGCCAGATCGAGGTCGAGGCGCTGCGGCGGCTCCAGCAGAAGATCAACGACGACCGCCCGATGCGCTTCCTGCGCCAGACGATGCAGGAGCGGATCGACGAGGCCCGCCCCATGCGCGGCGTGATCCGTCGCGAGCCCGAGACGCCGCGCGCGCTGCCGCGGCCGAGCGTCACGCGACGCGACGCGCGCATCGGCTGACGGGGTCGACCGCGGTGATCGGCCGCAGCGACCCGCCGACGGACCCCGACGACGGACCCCGACGACGGGCCCCGACGACGCGCCTCGCGCCTCCGAACCGAACGCATGACGAACGACGCGCCGCGTGATCGCGGCGCGTCGTTCGTCTTGTTCGGATGTTCGTTCGCGGCAGGCGCGCCGCGCGTCAGATGTTGTTCACGAAGGGAAGCTTCGCGACGGTCGCGGCCGTCGTGCCCTTGCCGGCGAGATCGATCTCGAACGCCGTCCCCTCGGCCGCGAGCGACGCGGGGACATACGCCATCGCGATCCCGCGGTCAAGCGACGGCGAGAGGCAGCCGCTCGTGACCTCGCCGACGACGGCGCCGCCCGAGAGGACCTGCATCCCCTGCCGCGGCGAACGCCGCCCCTCGACGAGGAGTCCGACGAGTCGGCGCGCGGGCCCCTCCTCCTTGATCCGCCGCAGCGCCTCCTGCCCGATGAAGGTTCCCGTGCGCTCGTCGTCGGGTCCGCCGGTCATGCCCTTGTCGAACTTGATCGCGAAGTCGAGGCCCGCCGAGACGGGGTCGAGGTCCTCCGAGATCTCGTGCCCGTAGAGCGGCATGCCCGCCTCCATGCGCAGCGTGTCGCGCGCGCCGAGGCCGACGGGCCGCACCACGCTCGTCTCGCCGCCCATGTCCTTGAGGACCATGCCGAGCGCGAGCTTCGCCATCGACGACGGCAGGATCACCTCGACGCCGTCCTCGCCCGTGTAGCCCGTGCGCGAGACGAGGAGCTTGATCACCACGAGGTTCTTCACCATGAAGCGGTAGCGCTTCATCGTGGGGATCGTGCTCGACATGCGCGCGACAAGCTCCATGGCCTTCGGACCCTGGATCGCGACCATCGCGGTCGACTCCGTCTCGTCGGCGAGCTTGAAGGCGAGGTCGCCCTTCGACTCGGCGAAGTGGCCGAGCAGCTTCTCGCGGTTCGACGCGTTGCAGACCATGAGGTACTCGTCCTCGTCGACGCAGTAGACGAGCACGTCGTCGCGGCAGCCGCCCGCGGCGTTGCAGACGAGCGAGTAGCGGACCATCCCCGGCTGCATGCCGAGGATCTGCCGCGTGCAGACGCGGTCGAGGAACTTGCGCGCGTGCCGACCCGTGAAGCGCAGGCGCCCCATGTGCGAGACGTCGAAGAAGCCCGCCGACGACCGGCACCAGCGGTGCTCGTCGATGATCGACCCGTAGGCGATCGGCATCTCCCAGCCGGCGAAGTCGACCATCCTCGCCTTGTGGTCGAGATGCAGGGCGTGGAACGGCGTCTTCTTGAGTTCGGCGGCGGTCGACATGGGCGCGGAGGGTAGCGCCGCGGCGGCGGCGCCGCCATGCGCGCGCGCGGCCCCGACCGCGCCACCCCTCGCCGAACGCGACCTTCCCAAACCGTTATCCTGCGGCGAATGTCGACCGAACGGTTCCCCCTGCTCCGACGCGGCCGTGGCGGACTCGCCGCGCGCATGCTCGCGGCCACGGTGGCCGTCGCGGGACCGCTCGCCGCGGGCGCGCACGCGCAGTCGCTTCCCGTCGACGACGAGACGCTCGCCGACCGCCCGATCGCGCGGGTCGTGATCAAGGGTCTCGAGCGCGTCAGCGAGCGCGAGGTCCTCAACAACATCCGCGTCGCGGCGGGCCAGCCCTTCGAGCCGCGCGCGATCCGCGACGACGTCTCGATCCTCTACCGCCTCGGACAGTTCGGCACCGTCGAGGCGACCGCGCTCGTCCTCCCCGACGGATCGGTCGAACTCACCTACACCGTCGCCGAGCAGCCGATCATCCGCGACCTCCAGATCGTCGGCAACAAGCTCGTGAGCGACCAGGAGCTGCGCAAGTCGATCCCGCTCTACGCGGGCGGACCGCGCGACGACTTCCTGCTCGAGCAGGCGGTCGGACGCATCAAGGAGCTCTACCGGAAGCGCGGCAACTACCTCGCCGAAGTCACCGTCGACGAGACGCGCCTGCGCGACACGGGCATCCTCATCCTGCGGATCGTCGAGGGGCCGCGCGTCAAGGTGAAGGAGATCGAGTTCGTCGGCAACGCGTCGTTCGACGCCGACCTACTCGCCGCCGAGGTGTCGACGCGCACGTCGGTGCCGCTCTTCTACAAGGGCGAGCTCGACGAGGAGCGGCTCGTCGACGATGTCGCCAAGCTCGACAAGTTCTACCGCGACCGCGGATTCGTCGACGTTCGCATCGACCGCCGCGTCGAGGTCTCGGCCGATTCGAAGGAGGCGAAGGTCGTCTTCGTCGTCTCCGAGGGGCGGCGCTACCGGCTGCGGTCGGTCGTCGTCGAGGGCGTCGGCGCCGAGGGGCCGCGGCCGCTCGCGGTCTTCGACGAGCGGCAGATCCAGGATCTTCTCGCGATCCACAAGGGCGACGTCTACTCGCGCACCAAGATCGACCGGTCGATCGCCGCGGTGCGCGAGGCGTACCTCCTCCTCGGCCACGCCGAGGTGTTCGTTGGCGACCGCACCGTGCGCGTCGGCGAGGAGCCCGAGGTCGACCTCGTCCTCTCGATCCGCGAGAACACCCGCACCGTCACCGGGCTCGTCGGCATCCAGGGGAACTTCCTGACCAAGGACAAGGTGATCCGCCGCCTCCTGCGCATCCAGCCCGGACGCGTCCTCGACGCGCGCCAGCTCGAGGAGGGGAAGCGGCGCATCCAGCAGTCGCAGCTCTTCGGCGACGTACGGATCACCGTCCAGCGCCCCGACCCGACCGAGCAGGACGCGCTCGACACGGGCGCGACGGTCGACGAGGCGATCGCCGCGGAGCGCACCGCGCTCGTCCGCACCGAGGTGCGCGACATCCTCGCCGAGATCAAGGAGCGCAACACGGGCAACGTCGCCTTCGGCGTCGGGCTCGGCACCGACTCGGGCATCTTCGGCGAGTTCAGCGTCACGCAGCGCAACTTCGACATCGCCGACACGCCCGAGACCTTCGACGAACTCCTCGCGGGGCGCGCCTTCCGCGGCGCGGGCCAGAGCTTCGCGCTCTCGATCGCGCCCGGCAACGAGGTGACGAACTTCTCGCTCGACATCACCGAGCCGCATCTCCTCGAGACCGATCTCGCGCTCCGCGTCGCGCCCTTCTACCGGATCCGCCTCTTCCAGGGCTTCGACGAGCTCCGCGGCAGCATCCCCATCTCGCTCACGCGGCGACTCGGCGACTTCTGGTCCATCGGCGTGAACACCGCGGCGACCTGGGTCGAGCTCGACAGCTTCGACGGCGACGCGCCGATCGAGGTCTTCGAGTCGCGCGGTCCCACGACGATGGCCTCGGTCGGCGCATTCGTCCGCCGCAACGACGCCGACCGCCAGTTCCGCCCGACGCGCGGCTCGGCGTTCGAGTTCTCGGTGAACCAGACCTTCCCCTTCGAGAACTTCGACCCGTACACGACCCTCCGCGCGGGATACACGCAGTACTTCACGCTCGCCGAGGACTTCCTCGGACGCCGCTCGACGCTGCGCTTCTCGACCGACCTCGGCTACATCCTCGGCGACGACGTCCCGACCTTCGACCGCTTCTACCTCGGCGGCCGCACCTTCCGCGGCTTCGAGTTCCGCTCGGTGAGCCCGAAGTCGCGCGGCGCGGTCGACCCGGCGCAGTCCTCGGCCGACGAGCCCATCGGCGGCGACTGGCTCTTCTTCGCGGGGCTCCAGTACGAGCAGCCGCTCGTGCAGAACTCGTTCTCCGGCGTCGTCTTCGTCGACTCGGGCACGGTCACCGAGGATGTCGGCTTCGACCAGTACCGGGTCGCCGTCGGCTTCGGCATCCGCCTCTACCTGCCGCAGTTCGGACCCGCGCCGCTCGCCTTCGACTTCGCGATCCCGATCCTGAAGGAGGACACCGACGAGACCGAGGTGTTCAGCTTCTCGGCGGAGATCCCCTTCTGAGCGCGGCGTACAATCGCGCCCCCGCCTTCGCGCGGACGACACCAGGATCACGAACATGACGCGGAACACGATCGTCGCCCTCTCGACCGCCGCCGCCATCTCGCTCGCGGGATACCTCGCGGGCTCGGCCGAGGCGCTCCGCCCCGCCTTCCTGCGCGCCGCGCCGTCGGCGGTCGGCGTCGTCGACATGGCGACCGTCTTCGACCGCGTCGACGACGCCGCCGACTGGGATGTCCGCATCCGCGAGCTCGAGGCGCGCAGCCAGGACGAGCTCCGCGTCCGCCGCGGCGAGCTCGAGGCGATGGCGAAGGAGGTCGAGGCGATGGCCGCGGGCGCCGAGAAGGACGCGAAGGTCGACGCCTTCCGCCTGCGCAACCTGCAGCTCGAGCAGTGGGCGGGACTCCGCCAGCTCGAGGTCGACCGCGAGCGCAGCCTCAAGTGGCAGGCCGTCTACAAGTCGGTGCGCGAGGCCGCGAAGCGCCTCGCCGAGACCGAGGGCTACGACCTCGTCCTCGTCGACGATTCGCGCATCGAGATCCGTACGCAGCGCGGGCAGAACGCCCCGGGCCTCGAGGCGCAGGCGCAGAGCCAGATCGCGCAGCTGCGCGTCCTCTACTCCTCGCGCACGGTCGACGTGACCGAGAAGATCATCGTCCAGATCAACAACGCGCGCGCGGGCGCCGCCAGGCCCGCGGCGCCCGGCACCAACCGCTGACCCTTCGGGACACGACCATGCACGACGCCTCGAACGCCGCCTCGAACGCCGCCCCGAACGCCACCCCGGAGTCGCCGGCCGCGCGCGCCTCCCTCCTCCGCCGCCTCGCGCGCCCCGAGCCGCTCCTCGTCGCGATCTTCGCGGCCGCCGCCCTCTTCAGCGCGCTGCGTCCCGCGCCGCTCGCGTCCGAGCCCTCGCGCGTCGCCACCGTCGACCTCGAGAAGGCGTTCAACTCGCTCGCCCGCTACACCGCGGGGCAGGCCGCGCTCAAGTCGCTCTCCGAATCGCTCGAGGCGCAGGCGAAGGCCGTCGAGACGAAGGTGAAGGATCTCGAGGCCGAGCTCGACAGCTTCGCGCCCGGCTCCGACGCCCAGCTCGCCGCGATGAACCAGCTGCAGGAGGCGGTCGGCGAACTGCGCGCCGTCCAGCAGTTCGCGCAGGCGAAGCTCGAGCTCGAGCGCGCGCGCCTCATCCGCGACACCTACATCGCGATCAAGGACGCCGCGCGCCGCCACGCCGAGGCGAACGGCCTCGACTACATCATGCTCAACGACTCGCTCCCCGAGATGGATCTCGCGAGCAGCCAGAAGACGATGGCGCAGATCTCCGCGCGCCGCTTCATCTTCGCGACGCCGAAGACGGATGTCACCGAGGCGCTCGTCGGCATGATGAACGGCGAGTGGACCGCCGGCGCCGCCCCGTCGGGCGCGGCGGCCGGAGGAGCGAGCGGTGGCTGACGCCGCGACGGACGGCCGCACGATCCGCGCGCTCGCCGCGCTCGTTGGAGCCACCATCGAGGCGCCCGAAGGCTTCGACCTCGACGCGACCGTCGACGGACTCGAGACCGTCGACCGCGCCGACGCGCGCAACCTCACCTTCGTCGGGAACGGGCGCTTCGCGCGCCTCCTCGACTCGAGCCGGGCGATGGCGGCCGTCGTCGACGCGGGAATCCCCCTGTCGCCCGAGGCCGCGGCGCGGGCGATCCTGCGCGTGAAGAGCGCCGATCACGCGATGATCGCGATCCTCGAGCGCTTCTCCCCGACCGAACACCTGCCCGAAACGGGCGTTCATCCAACCGCCTCCATCGACCCGACGGCGACGGTCGACCCGACCGCCCGGATCGGCGCGTTCGTCTCGGTCGGCCCGCGGGCGGTGGTCGGCCCGCGGACCGCCCTCCTCGACGGCGTGCGGCTCTACGCGGAGTCGCGCGTCGGCGCCGACTGCGTCCTCCATGCGAATGTCGTGATCCGCGAGCGCTGCCGCGTCGGCGACCGCGTCATCCTCGCGTCGGGCGTCGCGATCGGAACCGACGGCTTCGGCTACCGCCCGAGCCCCGACGGCCGCGGCATCGCCAAGATCCCCCACATCGGCACGGTGGTCATCGAGGACGATGTCGAGATCGGCGCGAACAGCTGCGTCGACCGCGGCAAGTTCGGCGCCACCCGGATCGGCGCCGGCACCAAGATCGACAACGTGTGCCAGATCGGCCACAACTGCGAGATCGGCCGCTGCGTCGTCATCAGCGGGCTGACCGGCGTCGCGGGCAGCACCCGGATCGGCGACGGCACGCGGATCGGCGGCGGCTGCGGCATCGCCGACCACCTCGTGATCGGACGCGGCGTCTCGCTCGCCGCCCGCTCGGGCGTCATGAGCGACGTCCCCGACGGCGCCACCTGGGGCGGCTTCCCGGCGCAGGAACTGAAGCATGCTTTGCGGGAGATCGCACTCATCCGTAAACTCCCCGAGTGGCATCGCCTGCTGAAACACCTGCTCGAGGCGCCGAAGGCGTCCTGACCGCGCGCGACCGCGGCACGACCGCCGTCGCGGGCGCCTCCGAGCCCTCGTCCCTCCTCGCGGCTCCCCGCCAGCGCACGCTCGCGCGCCCCGTGACGGTGCGCGGCAAGGGTCTCATGCTCGGAGTCGAGGCGACGGTCGTGATCCGTCCCGCGCCGCCACACTCGGGCGTCGCCTTCGTGCGCACCGATCTCACGCCTCCCGTCCGGATCCCCGCGACCGTCGAGCATGTCGTGCCGCGCCCGCGCCGCACCACGCTCAAGTCGGGCGAGGTCACCATCGACACCATCGAGCACTGCCTCTCGGCGATCGCGGGCCTGCGCGTCGACAACGCGGTGATCGAGATCGACGGTCCCGAACTCCCCTGCGGCGACGGCTCCTCGGCGCTCTTCGCCGAGCCCATGATGGAGGCCGGCTTCGAGGAGCAGGACGCGCCGCGCAAGGTCTTCCGGATCCGCGAGCCCATCGTGATCGAGGAGCCCGAGGGCATGATCGCCGCGATGCCGTACGACGCCGAGGGCATGCGCGTCGTCTACGACCTCGACTACGGCGCGCACGGGCATCTCATCCGGCACCAGACCTTCAGCTACAACGTCGCCGAGGGGAACTACCTCGCCGACATCGCCCCCGCGCGCACCTACAGCCTGCGCAAGGAGGCCGAGGCGCTGCAGGCCGCGGGCCTCTGCAAGCACCTCACGCCGCGCGACATCCTCGTGATCGGCGACGACGGCCGGCCGATCGACAACGCCTACCGCTTCGACGACGAGCCCGTGCGCCACAAGGTGCTCGACGTGATCGGCGACCTCTCGCTGATCGGCGCGCCCATCCAGGGGCGCGTCCTCGCGGTGCGCTCGGGTCACGGGCTCAACCGCAAGCTCGCCCTCCGCGTCCGCGAGCAGATGCAGGCCGCCGACCTCCGCCGCACGGTCGTCGACGGCAAGGTGATGGACATCCGCGCCATCCAGAAGCTGATGCCCCACCGCTACCCGATGCTCCTCGTCGACCGCGTCGTCGAGGTCGACGGCTCGCGGCGCGCGGTCGGCATCAAGAACGTGACGATCAACGAGCCGTTCTTCCAGGGGCACTACCCGGGCACGCCGATCATGCCGGGCGTCCTCCTCGTCGAGGCGATGGCGCAGCTCGGCGGGCTCCTCCTCGCGAACGTGCTCGAGCACACGGGGAAGATCGCGATCCTCCTGTCGATCGACCGCGTGAAGCTGCGCAAGCCCGTCGTGCCGGGCGACCAGGTTGTCCTCGAGGCGGAGAACCTCCGCGCGACCGCGCGCACGGGGCACCTCCGCTGCCGCGCGCTCGTCGGCGACAAGGTCGCCGCCGAGGCCGAGCTCCGCTTCATGATGGTCGACCCCGACATCGAGTGAGATCCCTTCCCGTCCATCCGCGCGCACCCCGATCTCCTCGCGCCCGCGCCCAGCGCCCACCACACGCATGACCTCGATCCATCCCACCGCCGTCGTCGACCCCACCGCGGAACTCGCGGCCGATGTCGTCGTCGGCCCCTGGTGCGTGATCGGTCCGTCGGTGACCATCGGCGCCGGCACGATCCTGCGCAGCCATGTCGTCGTCGAGAGCCACACGCGCCTCGGTCGCGACAACGTGGTCCACTCCTTCGCCGCGCTCGGCGGCATCCCGCAGGACCGGAAGTACCGCGGCGAGGAGACCTGGCTCGAAGTCGGCGACCGGAACCACATCCGCGAGCACGTCACCATCCACCGCGGCACCGCGACGGGCGGCGGCATGACGCGGATCGGAAACGGCAACCTCGTCATGGCGTCGGTGCATGTCGCGCACGACTGCATCCTCGGCAACGACATCACGATCGCGAACGCCGCGCTCCTCGCGGGCCATGTCCACATCGACGACGGCGCCACGATCGGCGGCGGCGCCGCGTTCCACCACTTCGTCTCGGTCGGGACCTGCGCGCTCGTCGGCGGCCATGCCCGCGTCTCGCGCGATGTGCCGCCCTTCCTCATCATCGAGGGTTTCCCCGCGCGGATCCGCGGGCACAACCACATCCAGATGACGCGACGCGGCGCGACGCCCGCCGCGATCGACGCCGTGCGCACGGCGTACCGCCGGCTCTTCATCGAGGCGGGCGCCGCGATGGCGTCGCGGATCGACGATCTCCTCGCGGAGTTCCCCGAGATCCCCGAAGTGCGCCTCCTCTGCGACGCGCTCCTCGCGAGCGCCGCGGGCGTCCACGGCCGCGCGCGAGAGAAGGACCGCCCCGACGACAAGCGCTCGGTGCCGGCCATGTGGCAGCCGCAGACCGCAGTGCGGCCCGAGGGCGCGTCGGCGGAGTCCTGAACGCGCGGCGCGACACCCGCCCCGAGGCCGCGCGTGCCTTCGCGCCGCCTTCGCGCCCCCGTCCGTCCAAACCGCACGATTCGTTCAATCCGCCCCCGCGGGAGGCCGATAGCATCCGCGGCGGCCCCTCCACCCCGCCTCGGAAAGGCCCGACATGCGGATCACACTCGACGACTTCGAGACCTCGCTCCGCGCCGAGACCATCGGCGCCGCGCTTCAGGAGGCGTCCGCGATCGTCGGCCGCAACGGCCGCATGATCGTCGAGGTCGAGGTCGACGGCGCGCCGTGGAGCGAGGAGGACCTCGCGAACCCCGCGTTCGTCGCGCGCCCCGCGGAAGAACTGCGGATCGCGACCGCGCATCCCGCGGAGCTCCTCCGCGACACCTTCACGCACGCCGCCGAAGCCGTCCTCAACGCCGAGGAGATCCAGCGCAACGCCGCGAAGCTCCTCCAGTCGAACCGCACCCGCGAGGGTTTCGACGGGCTGCTCGAGGCGCTCGCGATCTGGGGGTCGGCGCAGACCGCGGTCAGCCGCGGGCTCGAACTCGGCGTCGTCTCGCGCGACTCGCTCGCGGGTCGCGGCATCGATCTCGACGGCGCGATCGCCGCGCTCGACACGCGCCTGCGCGCGCTGCGCGACGCGATGGCCGCGGGCGACCAGACCGCGGTGAGCGACTGCCTCCTCTACGAATTCCCCGAGACCGCGCGCCTCTTCGCCAAGCTGCTCGCCGACCTCGCCCGCGAGGCCGCGCGCGCCGCCGGCGCCTGATCCGCCCGCACCGACCATCCGCCGAAACGCCCACCCGCCCATGGCACCGACCAAGACCACCTCCGTCACCGCGCTGATGACCAAGGCGCAGCAGGCCCTCGGCCGCGCGCACTGGTTCGAGGCCGAGCGCCTCTCCGTCAAGGCGCTCGACATGGCGCGCGCCCAGGGCGACTTCAACCTGATGGCCCGCATCGCGCTGCCGCTCCAGGAGGCGCGCCGCCAGCGCATGCAGGCCGCGCTCGACTCGAAGAAGCTCGTCGTGATCGACGAGGTGCTGCCGTCCGAATCGGAACTCGCGCCCGTCTGCTACCTCGTGCAGCCGCCGTTCGTTGGCGCCGACGCGCGGCGACTGCGCCTGACCGCGCTCGAACGCGAGATTCCCGCGCTCTTCCTCTGCCGCGAACCGAAGACGCAGCTCGGCCTCTGCCCGATCGTCGCGATCGGACAGGTCACGATCCGAACGCGCATCGATCCCCCGAAGAACTGGGACAAGCCGACGCTCGCCTGGTTCACCGGCGCCTGCGAGGCGCTCGGCGACGCCGCGATCGAGACCCTGGACCGCGGGGCCGATCCCGCGAAGCAGGTCGACTCGCTTCTCGAGCGCCTCGACACGATGCCCGACCACGAGAAGCTCCACCAGCTCTTCGCCGCGGTCTGCAAGGAGGCCGCGCAGGCCTACGAGGGCGCCACGCCCCCGCCGCGCGCGGCCGTGCGCGTCCGGACGGGCGAGGGCAGCGTCGACGAGTGAGCGCGAGCTGCGCGCGCGACGGGCGTCGCGTGCGCGACGGAATCCGTTCATCGCCTCCGTGCCGCGCGATGCAAACGCCACGCGCGGCGCAAGCATCATGCGCGGCGCATGCATCACGCGCGGCGCGACTCACGCGTCGCGCCAGTCGAGTCCCTCGGGCAACGAGTTGAAGTTCTCGCAGCCGTCCTCGGTGACGGCGACCATGTCCTCGATGCGCACACCGCCGAGCCCGAGCGCGTAGAGCCCCGGCTCGACCGTCAGCACATCGCCGACGACGAGCGCGGGTCCCTTCGGCGCGAGGAGTGGCGGCTCGTGGACCTCGAGCCCGATCCCGTGTCCCGTGCCGTGCGAGATCACCGCGACGCCCTGCTCCTTCGGCTGCCCCGCGGCGAACCCGTGCCGCGCGAGCGCCGCGAGCGTCGCCGCGTGGACCGCGTCGCCGGTCGTTCCCGCGCGCACCGCGGCGATCGCGTCGCGCTTCGCCTCGACGACCGCCGCGTGCATCGCGGCGATCGCGGGCGGAACGGCGCCATGGACGACCGTGCGCGTCATGTCGCCGTTGTAGAGGCTCGACTTCGAGCGCGGAAAGATGTCGACGATGACCGGCTCGCCCGTCCGGATCGCGCCGTGTCCGTGGTCGTGGCAGTCGGCGCCCTGCGCACCCGACGCGACGATCGGCTCGGGATTGTCGAAGCCCGCCTCGAGGAGATGGATGTCGATGATCGCGCGCAGGCGCTCCGAGGTGAGCGGCGCGCCGTCATGGACGAGCGTGCCGTCGGCGGCCGCGGCCGCGCGCGCGACCGTGCGGCAGGCGAGGCGCATCGCACCCTCGGTCGCGCGCTGCGCGGCGCGGAGATGCGCGAGTTCGTCGGCGTCCTTCGAACGGCGCTCGAGGACGCCCATCTCGACATCGCACTCGAGCGCGATCCCCGCGAGTCCGAGGAAGTGCGCGTAGATCAGGGGAAGCGAACGGTCCGCGCGCACGCGCGCGACTCCCGCGCGACGAAGGCACTCGGCGACCGACTGCGCCGTCGCGGTCTCGCGGTCGCCCGAGAGGCCGCCCGCGGGCTCGAAATCGGCCGGGCAGGCGACGCGGTCGGCGCGCGCGTGGCGGCGCGCGCGATCCATCTCGATGTCGCGGAGGATGAGGAGCCGCTCGACCGATCCATCGGGCCGCGGCAGTCCGAGCAGCGCCGTCGGATCGCCGACGCGGAAGCGGATCGCGCGATAGAGCGAGAGGTTCGTGGCGGGAATGCCGGCGAGAAGCGTGGCGGTCGGAGCGGGCGACATGGGCGCGCACTCTACAGGCGCGCCGAGGGGATCCGCGCGGGTCCTGGCCGCGACTCGCGCGCGGGAGTCCGTCACATCCGATCGCAGGAGGGCTTCCTCCGCGGGTCGCCCCGGCCGTCTGCCCGCGCCGCGCGATTCGAGTGACACGTGCGCCCCGAGCGCCCATTCGCCCAGGCGCCCCGTGCGCCCCGAGCGACGGACCCGCGCGTGCCGGCGCGACGCCGACACGCGTCACCCGCGCGATGGAGCCGTGAGGACGCGCTCCTGTCCCGGCAGTTCGCCGAGCCAGTGGACGCGGCCGTCGGCATCCTCGACGAGTGCACCGACGACGCGCGTCCTTCCCGCGAGAACGGCCGCGCGCACGCGCACGGCCTCGACGAGCAGCCGTCGGATTCCATCGAAGACGCGCGACTCCGCATGCGCCCACGCGGGCTCGAGCGAGGCGAGCCGCGTTTCGAGCCGCGCGACCACGACGACGAGCGGAACGCCCTCGTCGTCGAAGGTCGTCTCGACGAGTCGGACCCCTTCCCCGGCGTCGGCCTTCGCGAGGACCTCGAGGGCGCGGAATGCCGCCCGTTCATCGCCTGCGAAACCGAAGACCTCCGGGGCGAGGGCGACCTCCTCCTCCCGCGACCACACCAGCGCAAAGGCGCGCCCGGAATCGCCCCCTTGCACCGGTGGGTCGGGGAGTTCGTCCGCGCGTCCCGAGTCGGGCGGCGGCCCCGCGGCGCCGATCGGCCGCCACGGCGTCACCGCCACGGGCTCCCGAAGGAACCCGTGGTTGCCGGTGATCAGCGCCGCGAGCGCGGCGGTCGGCTCCTGGGGTCGAATCCGCATGATGGATCCCGGGACGAGCGGGACTCACGAGGATGACCGAAGGCGCGCCCCATGTCGGCGGGGCGAATGCCCCATTCGACGGACGGCGCGCGGCTGATGGTTTCCGAGTCGGGATTCGCGCGACCTCGCGCGCTCAGTCGCGCGTGAGCTTGCGGAACTTCAGGCGGTGCGGCTGGTCGGCGTCCTCGCCGAGGCGCTTCCTCCGCTCCTCCTCGTAGCTCGACCAGTTTCCGTTGTGGAAGTGGATCTTCGCGTCGCCCTCGAAGGCGATGATGTGGGTCGCGAGGCGGTCGAGGAACCAGCGGTCGTGGCTGATGATGACGGCGGTGCCCGCGAAGTTCTCGAGCGCCTCCTCGAGGCCGCGCATCACGTTCACATCGAGGTCGTTCGTCGGCTCGTCGAGGAGGATCACGTTCGCGTGGCTCTTGAGGAGCCGCGCGAGGTGGACGCGGTTGCGCTCGCCGCCCGAGAGGTTGTCGACGTTCTTCTGCTGGTCGGCGCCCGTGAAGCCGAAGCGCGCGACGTAGGCGCGGCTGTTGACCTTCGCGTTCCCGAGGCGGATCTCCTCGCTGCCCTCGGAGATCGCCTCCCAGACGTTCTTCCCCGACGGCAGCGAGTCGCGCGTCTGCTCGACGTAGGCGAGCTTCACGGTCTCACCGACCTTGAAGCTGCCCGCGTCGGGCGTCTCGAGGCCGACGATCATCTTGAAGAGCGTCGTCTTGCCCGCGCCGTTCGGCCCGATGATGCCGACGATCGCGCCGGGCGGGATCGCGAACTCGACGTCGTCGAGGAGCATCGTGTCGCCGAACGCCTTCGAGAGCGCCTTCGCCTCGATGACGAGGTTGCCGAGGCGCGGTCCCGGCGGGATGTAGATCTCGATCTCCTTCGCGCGCTTCTCCTGGTCCTCGTTGAGCATGCGCTCGTAGGCCGCGAGGCGCGCCTTCGACTTCGCCTGCCGGCCCTTCGGGTTCTGCCGCACCCACTCGAGCTCGCGCGCGAGCGTCTTCTGGCGGACGGACTCCTGCTTCTCCTCGATGGCGAGCCGCTTGTGCTTCTGATCGAGCCAGCCGGTGTAGTTCCCCTTGTAGGGAATGCCGACGCCGCGGTCGAGCTCGAGGATCCAGCCCGCCACGTTGTCGAGGAAGTAGCGGTCGTGCGTGACGGCGATGACGGTGCCCGGGTAGCGCGCGAGGTACTGCTCGAGCCAGTACACGCTCTCGGGGTCGAGGTGGTTGGTCGGCTCGTCGAGGAGCAGGATGTCGGGCTTCGAGAGGAGGAGGCGGCAGAGCGCGACGCGGCGCCGCTCGCCACCCGAGAGGCGGTCGCAGGTTGCGTCGGCGGGCGGACAGCGGAGCGCGTCCATCGCCATCTCGATCTGGCTGTCGAGGGTCCACGCGTCGATCGCGTCGAGCTTCTCCTGGAGGTCGCCGACGCGCGCGAGCGTCTTGTCCATGTCGTCGGGCGTGATGTCGGGGTCGCAGAGCCGCTCGTTGAGGCGGTCGAACTCCTCGAGGAGCTTCGTCACCTCGGCGGCGCCCTCGCGGATCACCTCGTCGACGGTGCGCGTCTCGTTCTTGAGGGGCTCCTGCTCGAGGTAGCCCGTCCGGAACCCGGGCGCCATCTCGACCTTGCCCTCGAACTCCCTGTCGACGCCCGCGATGATCTTGAGGAGCGTCGACTTGCCCGCGCCGTTGAGGCCGAGGACGCCGATCTTCGCGCCGTAGTAGTACGAGAGGTAGATGTCCTTGAGGATCGTCTTGCCGGCGATCGTCTTGGTCACGCCGAGCATCGAGTAGATGACGCGCTGGGTGTCGGTGGCGTTGTTGCTCATGGGAGATGGAGGCTCGTCGGAGAGGA
>JBJOHC010000341.1:0-24777 GCA_046047955.1 Planctomycetota bacterium | reverse complement strand
GGTCCCAGCCGATGCCGCGCTCCTTCGCGTGCGCGAGGTACATGCCCCAGATGACGGCCGCGGGCGCGTTGATCGTCTGCGACACCGTCACCTCGCCGACGGGGATGTCGGCGTAGAGGCGGTGCATGTCCTCGATCGAGCTGATGGCGACGCCGCAGCGGCCGACCTCGCCCGCCGACAGCGGATCGTCGGAGTCGCGGCCCATGAGGGTCGGCAGGTCGAACGCGGTCGAGAGGCCGGTGTTCGCCTTCGTGCCCTTCGCGTTCGCGAGGAGGTACTTGAAGCGCTGGTTCGTGTCGTCGGCCGAGCCGAAGCCCGCGAACTGGCGCATGGTCCAGAGGCGCGAGCGGTACATCGTCTTGTGGACGCCGCGCGTGAACGGGTACTGACCCGGCTCGCCGATCCGCGCATGCGGCGCGGACGGGTCGGCGGGATCGTGGACCAGGACCGTCTCGGGACCGTAGCGCTCGGCGACTTCGTAGCCCGAAAGCGTCACCGTCTCGGGGTCGATCTTGACGGGCTCGGGCGTGCCGGTGGTGGGCTGCGCGGTGGTCATCGTGGTCGTCTCGTGGCCTACTTGTGGTCTTCTTGTCGTCGTGTCGAGATCGAGTCGTCGTCGACTCGTCTTCGTCGACTCGTCGTCTCGAGCGGGTTCGCGTGCAGGGTGTCCGCCGATCGGGTCGCGCGGGGCGGCCGTCGGAAGAGGTGAAAGAATAGCACGCGGTCCCGCGCCGCCCCACCGTCCGTAGCAGGCGAATATCGGCCGCGAAATCCTCCTCGCGGCGGCGCGCCCGCCATAATGCGCGCCATGCACGACGGCGATGAACGCGGGTGGAACGGCGAGGCGCAGCGCGAGGCGGTCGGAGAACCCGCGTTCGCACGACTCGGCGGCGGGGATGGCGACGGCGGCGGCGACGAGCGCGCCGCCCACGCGCCCGTCCTCGAGCTCGCGATCGAGGAGACGACGAGCGCCTCGCTCGAACTGAACGGCGAGCCCGTCGCGCCGCAGGCCGTCGTCCGGCTTCCCGCAGCGGCGCCCGCGCCGCTCGTGCGCGCACGCGTGCGGATCGCGCTCGCGGGCGTCGACGCCGCGCCGTTCGAGGCGCCCGTCGAGACCGTCGAGCCGGGCGGCGCGGTCGTCGTCGACACCGCGGGTTTCCGCACGCCGCTCGCGCTCCTCCGCCGCTCGACCGAGCGCGAGACGCACGACCTCGTCGCCGAGATCGTCGCCGACGATGGACGGGTTCTCGCAACCGAGCGACGCCAGCTCGTCGTCGTCCCCGCGTCGCACTGGTCGGGCACGCGCCGCGCCTGCGCGACGCTCGCCGCGTTCGTCACGCCGAATTCGACCGCGCTCGAACCGATCCTCGTCCGGGCCTCGGAACTCCTGCGTGAACGGACGGGCGCGGGCGCGCTCGACGGCTACCTCTCGCGCAGCGCCGAGCGCGCGCAGCGGATCGCGGAGGCCTGCCACGACGCGCTCGCCGCGCACGGGGTCGCGTACCAGCTCGCGCCCGCGAGCTTCGAATCGGAGGGGCAGAAGATCCGCATGCCCGCCGATCTCGTCGCCGCGCATCTCGGAAACTGCCTCGATCTCTCGGTCGCGCTCGCGGCGCTCCTCGAGGCGGCGGGTCTCGCGCCCGTCCTCCTTCTCGGCGCGGGGCACGCGATCGTCGGCTTCGCGACGACGGGTGAGCGCTTTCCCGAGAGCGTCCACTCGGGCGCGTCGCGCATGCGGAACCGTCTCGCGCTCGGGCAGCACCGCGTCCTCGAGGCGACGGCGCTCTGCGAGGGCCGCGGATTCGGTGCGGCGCTCGCCGCGGGCGAGGCGTGGCTCGCGGCGCGCGAGGACGACCTCGAGGTCGTCGACATCCACTCGGCGCGCCACGCGGGGATCCACCCGCTGCCCGAAACGATGGATCGGGCGGATCGGCGGGCGGAACCGTCCGCGCCCGGCGCCCCCTCCGCCGCGCCCGACGGCAAGGCCTGGGTCGTGCGGCAGCCCGCGAGCCTTCCCCCGCTTCCTCCGCGCACGCGCACGCCGCGCGAGACGCGGCTCGAGCACTGGCGGAAGAAGCTCCTCGATCTGACGCTCCGGAACCGCCTGCTCAACGACGGCCCGCGCGCGGGCATCCCGCTCTTCCACGCGGGCGAGCGCGTGGTCGCGCGGCTCGAGGACGCCTTCCGCGAGCGCTCGCGCGCGCTGCGGCTCATCGCGCGACCCGACGGCCACCGCGGCGGCGCGATGCAAGAGGCGACCACCGACCCGACCGGACGCATCGCACTCGCGCGGCTCGACGAGGAACTCGCGCAGGGCTGGCTGCGCACGACGCTCGACGCGTCCACCCTCGCCAAGCAGGCGACCGCGCACGACCGCAAGGCGCGCGAGATCTTCGACGACACGGGCGCGCGCGCCCTCTACCTCGCGATCGGATACCTCCAGTTCAAGGCCGAGACGCGCGACGAACCGACGCTCGCGCCGATCCTCCTCGTCCCCGCCGAGATGCGGCGCATCTCGAAGGCGGAGGGCCACGCCGTGCGCGCGACCGGCGAGGACGCGGTCGTCAACGCCGCGCTCGTCGAGTACATGCGGCTCGTCCACGGCGTCGACCTCGGACTCTCGGGCGAGCTCGAGACCGACGACGCGGGGCTCGATGTCGCCGCGATCCTCGCGCGCGTGCGCGAGCGGATCCGCGACTGCCCGGGCATGACCGTCGTCGAGCAGGCGAAGCTCGGCGTCTACAACTTCAGGAAGCTGCCGCTCTACCAGGAGATGGAGGAGTTCGGCGAGGCGCTCGGCGCGCATCCGGTCGTCGGAAGCCTGCTCGACCGGAGCGCGGCGCCCGCGATCCGCGGCGCGCGGCTCGTCGAGCCCGCGAGGATCGACCACGAGGCGCCGCTCGCGTCGCTGCGCCTGCCGCTCGCGGCCGACAGTTCGCAGATCGCCGCGGTCGCGTCGGCGGCGGGCGGCGCGACCTTCGTCCTGCAGGGGCCGCCCGGCACGGGGAAGAGCCAGACCATCACGAACCTCCTCGCCGAGTGCCTCGCGCGCGGACGGCGCGTTCTCTTCATCGCCGAGAAGGCGGCGGCGCTCGAGGTCGTGCGCTCGCGGCTCGAGCGGACGGGACTCGGCGGATTCGCGCTCGATCTCCACGCCGAGCACGCGACGAAGTCGGGCTTCGTCGCGCAGGTGAAGGACGCGCTCGCGATGCTCGAGGCGCCTGCGATCTCGGATGGCGCGTTCGTCCAGGACGCGACGCGCACCGAGGCGCTGCGGACGCGCCTGCGCGCGGCGTGCGAGGCGCTGCACGGGAGTCGAGGCGAGGTGGCGCGCGAGACCGCGCAGGCGGCTGCGCCTCTCGGTCCCAACGCGGTCCGCGGCGACCGCGCGCCTGAACCGACGGCGCACGCGGCGCTCAGCGTCCACGACGCGGTCGAACGCCGGCTCGCGACCTCGACGGGCGCCGCCGCGGCCGCGCGCGCGGGGCTCGAGCGTGCACTTGACGGCGCGCTTCCCGCGTGCCCGACCGCCGACGATCTCGAGGTGCGCCGCGCCGCGGTCGCGCGCATGGCGGCGGCGGCCACCGCCGTCACCGACGCCGCACGCGACGCGCTCGCCGACCTCTCGCCCATCGCCGCGATCGCGCCCGAGGTGGTGCCCGCGATCGAACGCGCGCTCGCCGACGCACGCGCCGCCGTCGCCGACGCGACGACGCGCCTCGACGCGCTCGCCATCGCCCTCGGCGCACCGCGCCCCGCAGGCCCCGCCGAGGCCGAACGCCTCCTCACCGTCGCCCGCGCGTTCGCCGCTCCCGCGCTGCGCGCATCGCTCGTCGCGCCGCTTGGACTTCCCGACCATGGTGCGGCGCTCGAGCGCCTCGCGCGCGCGATCGCCCTCGAGCGCGCGGGCCGCGCGGCGCGCGACGCCGTCGCCACGCGCTTCGAGCCGACCGTGCTCGCGCTCCCACTCGACGAATTCGCGGGCGACCTGCGCGCGTCGCGCGAGCGCTTCGTCCTCTTCCGCTTCCTCGCCGCGCGGCGCGTGCGGGCGGCGCTCGTCCGCCATGCGCGCGCGACGCTTCCGAAGGCGCTCGACGCCCTGCTCGTCGAGACCGACCGCCTTCGCGCCGAGCGCGACGCGATCGCCGCCGCGAAGTCCTCGCACGGCGCACTCGAGGCGCTCGCACGCGACTTCGGCACCGAGCCCGCGACCATCGACCTCGACGCCGCCGACGCCGCGCTCGAAGCCGCGCGCGTCGCGGCGCGCGTCCTCCGCCAGGCGATGCCGAAGGACGCGTCCTCCGTCGCCGCGGGCGCCGCGCGCGCGGTAGCCGATCTCGCGCTCCCCGCGCTCGTCGACGACGCCACGCGCGCGAACGACGCGCTCGCCGCCGCGCTCGCACCCCTCGCACGCACGCTCTCCCCCGTCCCCGCCTTCACGGGCGACGGCACGGGCGCGGCCGCCGGCTTCGCCACCCTCGAGGCGCGCCTCGCGCGCCACGCCTCGGCCGCGGACGCGCTCCCCGCATGGAGCGCCGCCACGACCGCGCGCGACGCGCTCGCCTCACTCGGCCTCGCGCCCGTCGCGCGCGCCCTCCTCGACCGCTCGCTCGACCCCGCGATCGCCGAGACCGCGACCGAGACCGAGATCCTCCGCGCCTGGATCGAGCGTCGCCTCCGCGAGGACCCCGCCCTCGCCGACGCGCCGAGCGACCGCATGGCGCCGCTGCGCGACGCCTTCGCCGACGGCATGGAGCGCCTTCGGAACGGCGCCGCCCGCGCGACCCGCGCCCTCGCCGAGGCACGCGCCCGCGCGCAGTTCGCCGCCGCACCCTCGGCCGCGACCCGCATCGTCGAGGAGCTCCGCGCGCGGCAGACGATCCGCCGCCCGATCCGCCGCATCATGGGCGAGGCCGCCGAGGCGATCACCGCCATCAAGCCGCTCGTCCTCGCGAGCCCGCTCTCGGCCGCGACGTCGCTACCGCCCGACTTCCCGACCTTCGATCTCGTCGTCTTCGACGAGGCCTCGCAGGTCCCCGTCTGGGACGCCGCCTGCGCGATCGCCCGCGCGCACGCGTGCGTCGTCGTCGGCGACTCGAAGCAGCTTCCGCCGACGAACTTCTTCGAGCGCCGCGAGAGCGTCTCCGACGACGACGGCGCCGCGAGCGACGACGAACTCGCGGGCGCGCTCGAACCGCTCGAGAGCGTCCTCGACGAGGCGATCGCCTCGGGCATCCCGCAGCGGTCGCTCCTCTGGCACTACCGCTCGCGCGACGAGCGCCTCATCGAGTTCTCGAACCGGACGAGCTACGGCGGGCGCCTGCAGACCTTCCCCGCCGCGCTCGCCGCGCATCCCGATCTCGGCGTCGAGTTCCGCAAGGTCGACGGCGTCTTCGACCGCGGTGGAACCCGCACGAACCGCGCCGAGGCCGAGGAGGTCGTCGCCGAACTGCGCCGGCGCCTCCTCTCTCCCGACGCCGTGCCCGCGAACCGCTCGATCGGCGTCGTCACCTTCAGCGAGGCGCAGCAGCGGCTCGTGCAGGACCTCCTCGACGACGCGCTCGACGCCGACGCCACGCTGCGCGCGCGCGTCCAGGAGGCGGCCGACGCGGGCGAGGGCGTCTTCGTCAAGAACCTCGAGAATGTCCAGGGCGACGAGCGCGCGACGATGGTCTTCTCGGTCTGCTACGGCCGCACGCCGGGCGGCGCGATCTACCACAACTTCGGACCGCTCAACCTCTCGGGCGGCGAGCGGCGGCTCAATGTCGCGGTCACGCGCGCCCGCGAGAAGGTCGTCCTCGTGAGTTCGATCCGCGCGGGCGACCTCGATCCCGCGCGATGCCGTTCGCAGGGCGCGCGCGACCTGCGCGACTACCTCGCCTACGCCGAGGCGGGCACCGCGCCCGCGATCCGCGGCGCGGGCGGCGGTCACCTCGCGACGGGAACCGGCGAGGTCGAGCGCCATCTCGCCGACGCGCTCGCGGCGCGCGGGTGGAAGGTCGAACTCCATGTCGGCCGCTCGCGCGACTACCGCGTCTCGCTCGCGCTCGCCGACCCGTCGACGCCCGAGCGGCGCGTCCTCGGCGTCGAACTCGACGGCCGCTTCCACCGCGCCGCCGCCGCGGTCGTCGACCGCGAGATCGTGCGGACGGGCGTCCTCGCGAACCTCGGCTGGCGCACCCTGCGCGTCAGCGTCCTCGACCACCTGCGCGACGCCGACGCGACGGTCGAACGCATCGATCGCGCGGCGCGCGCGGCGCTCGCCGAACGCGCCTCGCGGTGAGCGCGCACTGCACGCCCGCACCCGCGTGTCAGCGCGGCGCGAGCGGCGGCCGATCGCCGAGCCAGGGGTCCGCGGCGCTCGCGTCGACGGTCACCGCCGACGCGGGATCGACGAGCGCGACGTAGAGCGCGCCGAGCCACGCGTAGAAGAGCGGGAACCCGAAGAGCGGCAGGCCGACGCAGCAGCAGAGGAACCCCGCGAGGCTCACGAGCCCGCCGAGGATGAGGACGCCGAGGACCGACAGCGCATGCCCGCGCGTCGCGTTCCACGAGACGCGCACCGCCTCGAGCCCGCCGACTTTCGGAAGCGCCGGATCGGCCGCGCGCGCCGGCGCGAGGACGAGGCGTGCGGTCAGCCAGATCGAGACGAGGATCGCCGCGATTCCCGCGATCACGACGACGACGAGCCCGATCGCGAAGAGCGCGTCCTCGGACCGCCTCGCCCCGAGCACGGTCACGAAGACGCCCCCGAGCGCGAGGCCCGCGAACGGCAGCGTCCCGAGCACCGTGATGAGCCAGACGAGAAGGGTCGAGAGGAGCGTCGGCCCGAGCCTGCGGAACCCCGCGCCGAGCGCGCCGAACGCCGCCGTCCGCCCGCGCGCCGCCTCGGCCGCGGCGACCATCGCGCCCGCCGCGACGGGCCACTGGACGAGGATGCTCCACACCGAGCCGAGAAGGACGAAGAGCCCGACCACGACCACGATCGCCGCCGGCGGCGGATTCGCCGCGCGAATCCACGGTCCGACGAACTGCCCCGCGAACTGCGGCGGCAGACCGCTCGCGAAGACCGCAAGCCCCGCCACCACGAGGAGCCCCCACGCACCAGTGAACGACTTCCATCCGTGCGACAGCGCGAAGTCGAGGACGCCCGTCTCGGGATTCGAGATCCCGCGGTAGACGCGCTCGGGCGGAAGCGGCGAAGGGGGCGGCGGTGGCGGAGCGTCCATGGCGATGACCCTGGGTCGTGCGTGGCGAACCCGCCCGAATGGGCAGGCCGATCGAATCGGAACCCCCGGACCGTCGGGCAACGCCGGCGATGCGCACCCGCACGCAGCCTACGCGCGCCGCGCGGCCGGATCCACGCATCCCCGACGCCGCACGCCACGCGGCATCCCGCGCGCCGCGCGCATCACTTCGCCGGATACTCGTAGACGCCGCGCCCCGTCTTGTCGCCGAGCCGCCCCGCCTGCACGAGCTGGCGCAGGAGCGGGCACGGGAAGAACTTCGGGTCGCCGAGTTCCCGGTGGAGGACCATCATGATGTCGTGGCAGACGTCGAGGCCGATGAAGTCGGCGAGCCGCAGCGGTCCCATCGGGAAGTTGCAGCCGAGGAGCATGATCTGATCGATGTCCTCGGGCTTCGCGACGCCCTCCATCCACGCGTGGAAGGCCTCGTTGATCATCGGCATGAGGACGCGGTTCGAGACGAAGCCCGCGCGGTCGTTCGCGGGAACGGGGGTCTTCCCCATCGCCTTCGCGAGCTCGATCGTGCGCGCGGTCGTCTCCTCGCTCGTCGCGAGGCCCTTGATGACCTCGACGAGCTTCATGACGGGAACGGGGTTGAAGAAGTGCATGCCGATCACGCGCGGCGCGTCGGCGCCGACGGCGCTCGCGAGGTCGGTGATCGAGATGCTCGAGGTGTTCGTCGCGAGAACGACCTCGGGACCGAAGGTCGCCTGCATCTCCTTGAAGATCCTCTTCTTGAGCTCGACGTTCTCGGTGGCCGCCTCGACGACCCAGTCGGCCGACTTCGCCTCGCCCATCGAGGTCGCGTAGCAGATCCGCTTGAGGACCGCGTCGCCGGCGTCGGCGGCGAGCTTCCCCTTCTCGACGAGCCGGGCGACGGTCTTCGCGTGGTACGCCTTCGCCTTGTCGAGCGCGGGCTGGCTCACATCGACCTGGATCGCGGCGATGCCGCTCTGCGCGGCGGTGAGGGCGATGCCCGAACCCATGGTCCCGGCTCCGATGACGGCGATGGTCTTCACGGTCGACATGAGGCGTTTCCTTCCGGCGGCTCGTCCGCGGGGCGGCAACTGTAGCAATGCCGCTCGAGTTGCGGTCGCGGTGGGGAATCGCGGAGAATCACGGGGGATTCGCGCGGCACGCGCCGCGCGGGAGGAGGCGCCGGAACCGACGCGACGCGCGGCGGGAGGCGCCCGACCGCGAAGGGAAACCCAGGATGACGATCGAAGGTCCGAACGACACGCCCCCCTCCACCACCGTCGATGCCGCGCGCCTGCGCGACCGTCTCGCGCGGTTCCCGAAGGTGCTCGAGGCGCTCGCCGCGACCGTCGACGCGGCGGATCTCCGCTGGAGGCCCGCGCCCGAACACTGGTCGGTGCTCGAGGTCCTCTGCCACCTGCGCGACGAGGAGCGCGAGGACTTCCGCCCGCGACTCGAGTCGACGCTGCATGACCCGTCGGCCGCGTGGCCGAAGCTCGACCTCGCGGAGATCGCCGCGCGCCGCCGCTACAACGAGGACGACCCCGCCGCCGTCCTCGCCGCGTTCGCCGGCGCCCGCGCCGCGAACATCGCCTGGCTCGACGCCACCCTGCCGGCCGCCGACCTCACCCGCGCCTTCGCGCACCCGAAGTTCGGCCCGCTCCACGCGGGCATGCTGCTCGCCTCCTGGGCCGCACACGACGCGCTCCACCTCCGCCAGCTCGCCCGCCGCCTCCACGACCTCGCCCGCCGCGACGCGGGCCCGTACACCGTCGCCTACGCCGGCGAGTGGTGAAGTCGCCAGGACCGGGTGCCGGCGATCCATCGCGCGAAGCGAAGCGAACCAGACGACATGTCAGGCCCCGGCGAGGCGCGCCACATACGCATGGAATCCGAGGCACGCTCTTCCGTACGCCTCGTACATGGCGAACCAGCTGTTTGCCCTTCGGCGAAGCGCCTCGCCTTCCTCCGAGTCCATCGCATCCGCCAGCCGGAGCCGGCCCGCGAGAACCGCGGTCTCGTAGGACTCCCACGAATCCGCCGATGCCTGGCACTGGTGAACGACCGACAGGCCACTTTCAGCGAAGACCCGTTCGCCGTCCGATTGAAGCCAGAAGAAGGACGCGTCGACACCGAGGAACGAAGCAAAGTCCCGAGGCGGCTCGCATCTCCAGGCGAGGTCGGCGAAGACGAGGACCCCCGTTCTGCTCAGAAGCTGCGTGCAGCGAAGAAGCGCTTCGCGTGGCGAACCGACGGCGCCCGAAGAGCCGAGGCACACGACGACATCGAAGCAATCGCCCTCGTCTTCGCGAAGCGTCCGTTCCAGGAAGTCGATGCTTCCAAGAAGCGTCGCGCCTCGCGCCTCTCGCCTCGCTCGTTCGAGGAAGTGAGGGTTCGGATCGATGGCCCGCACGTGAACCGGGCAGCGCGCGGCGAGACCGATCGAGAAGCTTCCAGGGCCGCAGCCGATGTCGATCGCCGTCGCCGGAGCCCACTGCGTCGCCCATTCGGCCAACTGGGCCATCTGCGCAGGCGAAAGCGGGTTCGCATGGGAGAGCTCCGCATGCGCGGCGGCAGTGACTCGATGGACCGGTTGTGACATCTGATCGAAGACCTCACGTTCGAGCGAAGCTGCCCGCGCAGACAGGCGCCGTCAGTCTGGTTCGCGATGATGCACCAAGTGCCGCGGATGAGGCTGACAGCGCCTGCCGTAGCGGGTCCGCTTGAGCGACAGGCTCGGCATCGCTGGCCTTGCACTGTCACCTCAGGCGCTCGAGCACGCCCTTTCGCTTGACGATGTTCTTGTAGTCCCACTGCACGATGCGACTCTCGGAGAGCCATGTTCGGAGGATCTGTCGATCGACCTGATGCGCCGATGTGAAGCGGGCCTCGGCCGCCTTGAACTTGCCCTCCGGCACGAGACCTTGAGACGAGAAGGTCTGCCCGCTCCAGAACAACAGGCGGATACACCCCTTGAGCTTGCTGTACCCGACGATCGGGTTTCCGTCGAGAAACCAAACGGGGTGCGCTTGCCACACCTTGTTTGCAGCTTCCGGCAAGGCGACCGCGATCTCTTCGGCCAGTAGTTCGCAGATCTGGCGGTCTTCGGGCGACTGCGCTGCGTTGTATGCGGCTGTTTCAGGGGCCATGCGAGACCTGCGATGCCTGGATGCGATGCCTGGATGCGATGCCGAACAGCTGATTCCGCGGCGCCGACGACTCGGAACCCGAGATGGACTTTACCTCGGGCTGGGACGGATAGCTCGCATCCCGTGCCGCGCCTTGCTTGAGAACCGTACGAGGCTGACCCGTCCCCCGCCTCCGCGGAACGCGCGCGACGAGGAGCGCGAGGACTTCCGCCCGCGACTCGAGTCGACGCTGCGCGACCCGTTCGCCGCGTGGCCGAAGCACGACCTCGCGGAGCTCGCCGCGCGCCGCCGCGACAACGAGGACGATCCCGCCGCCTCCACGACCTCGCCCGCCGCGACGCAGGCCCGTACACCGTCGCCGACGCCCCCCAGTGGTGACGGCCGGACAGTCCTTCCCCCGAACGACATGCGGCGCGCCCAAGAGGGCGCGCCGCATGCGGTGTCGATCGGACGCGAGGGGCGTCAGCCCTTCCAGTGCAGGTCGCGCGGGCCCGCGTACTCGGCGAGCGGGCGGATGATGCGGTTGTTCGCGTGCTGCTCCATCACGTGCGCGCACCAGCCGGTGATGCGGCTCGCGACGAAGATCGGCGTGTACTGCGGCACGGGGATCCCCATGATGAAGTAGGTCATGCCGCAGGGGAAGTCGACGTTCGGGTGGATGTTCTTGTCGCGCAGCATGATCGCCTGCACCTCGTCGCCCATGTCGAACCACTTCCTGGCCGACGGGCCGAGCTTCTCGGCGAGCTGGAGCCCCCAGCCGCGCAGGATGCCCGCGCGGTGGTCGCCGTTCTTGTAGACGCGGTGGCCGAAGCCCATGAGCTTGCGCTTCTCGACGAAGGCGCGCTGCATCCAGGCGTCGACGGTCATCGCGCCGTCGGCCGCGAGATCGCGGTCGATCTCCTTGAGCATCTCCATCGCCATCTCGTTCGCGCCGCCGTGAAGCGGGCCCTTGAGGGCGCCGATGCCGCCGCAGATCGCGCTGTGGAGGTCGGTCTCGGTCGAGGAGATGACGCGGCACGAGAAGGTGCTCGCGTTGAAGTCGTGCTCGGCGTACAGGATCAGCGAGACATCCATGATGCGCGCCGCGAGTTCGCCCGGCTTCTCGCCGCTCATCATCCACATGAGATTCGCGGCGTGGCCGAGCGACGGGTCGGGATCGACGGGCGTCTTGCCGTCGAGCGTCATCTGGCAGGCGCCGATGATCGAGGGGATCTGGGCGAGCAGGCGCTTCGACTTCCGCAGCTCGGCCGCGGGCGAGTTGTCCTCGCAGTCGGGGTCGAGGTGCGAGAGGAGCGAGACGCCCGTCCGCAGGATCGACATCGGATGCGCGTTCGGGCTCTCCTTCGCGACGCGCACGATCGCGTCGCGCACGCTCGCGGGAATCGCGCGCATCGAGGCGATCTCCGCCTTGAACGCGGCGAGTTCGGCGGCCGACGGCTTGTGCCCGACGAGGAGGAGGAACGCGACCTCCTCGAAGGTCGCGTTCGCCGCGAGGTCGGCGATCTCGTAGCCGCGGTAGATGAGCTGCGTCTGGTTCACCGCGCAGATCGAGGTCTCGCCGACGGTCTGACCGGCGAGGCCACGGGTGTCGACAGGCTTCTGGGCGGGGGCGGCGGTACTCATCGCTTCGTTCTCCGGGCTGCTTTGCTGGAAATGGAACGGCCGCGACGGCGCAATGCCGACGCGGAACCGCGAGGATAGCCGTCCCGCCGCCCGCCTGTCGGTCGACGGGCCTCGCGTTCCGTCCTGCGGCCGCGCATGCGCGTCGTCGGCGGTCGCGCGCAGGTTCGGCTGCGCACGGGCGATCGCATCGCGGAAGGGCGGCGCCCCGCCGGTGCGGCGCACCGAGCGCGGTCCGCGCGCGCTCGGGTCTCGGCGCGAACGGCTCCGAAGCCGATCGGCGATTCGAGTGGCACCGAACCCGTGGCGACGCGGGAAGCGCGTCGAGCCATGCCCGATGGCCAACGCCCCGAACGCGAAGTCCCCAGTCCCGACCGCGAAGACTCCACCGGTGAACCCGCTCGAACCCGCTCCCAGTCACCGGCTTGAGGCCCAAAAACAAACCCGCCGCGCGTCCCTTTTGGCCGCGCGGCGGGCTCCCTTGTTTCGATCCGAGGTGTCCCGCCTCGGATCTTCCCTGTCCGCGCGTAAGCGCGGTCCCTCCTGTGGTCCCGCGCAAGAGCGCGGTCCCTCCTGAGATTCCGCGTTTTCGCGCGGTCTCTCGCGATGTTCCCGCGCGAGCGCGGGTTCATCAAAGTCCTGCAACCGGGCGTCCCCAGTTGCAGGCGTGTGAGCGGCAGGTTCCCTTTCCGCCGTTCACAGGCACCACGCTCTAGCAACGCGATGCCGTCCCTTTTTACCTCCGCCCGTCCTCAGGTCCCTCAACCCGAGGACTTGCGCGCAGGCGGTCCCTTTGATCGCCCGCGGGTCAGAGAGAATCCAACCGTCCGCATTGTGGCATCTCCGCGGCCTCGAGTCACGATCTTCCTGCTCATTTTGCGAGAATTCCGCTTGCCCGCCGCGCGAACCGTCGGTTCGCGAACGGATTCCCTCGGACTTCTCCGCTTATCGCCCTTCGTCTGCCACCTCCAGGCGTCGTCCCGACGCCCGCGCGGAACGCCTGCACGGAACGCTTCAGGCGATCCGTAGACTGTCCCCATGCCATCCACCGGCCGCCGACACCCCCTCCGCCACGCTGCGGCCGTCTCGCGGTGCCTCCTCCTCGCCATCCTTCTCCTCGCCGCGCCTCCGGCGCGCGATGCCTTCGCGCAGAGCCCGCGCAGCCCCGCCGCCGCCGCGTTCTTCGCGCGCGCGGGCGGCGAGGTGCGATCGCGGCACTACCGCATCCTCAGCGATCTCCCACCCGACGACACGCGCGCCTACGGCGAGCACCTCGACCTCATGTACGGCGAGTACGCGCGCCGCCTCGCGAGCCTGCCGCAGCGCGCGCCCGAGGTGCCGTTCGTCCTGATGTTCGCGAAGCAGTCCGACTACCTCGAGGTGCTGCGCTCGACCTACGGCATCAACGGGATGGGAAGCGGCGGGATGTTCTTCCTCTCGCCCGCGGGCGCGGCGCTCGCGTTCTTCACCGAGGATCTCCCGCGCTCGCGCGTCCTCCACGTCGTGCAGCACGAGGGATTCCACCAGTACGCGCACAGCCGCTTCGCGGGCACGCTGCCGCCCTGGGTGAACGAGGGGCTCGCGGAGTTCTTCGGCGAGGCGATCGTCGTCGACGGGAAGGTGATCGTCGGCCAGGCGAGCCCCGGTCCCGTCGCCGCGATCCGCGACGCGATCGCGAAGGGAACGACCGTCGACTTCCTCCGCATGCTGACCATGGACGGCGACGCCTGGAACGCGAATGTCCGCGCGGGCAGCGCGGCGATCCAGTACATGCAGGCGTGGTCGATGGTGCAGTTCCTCGGCTGGGCCGAGGATGGCCGCTACCAGCGCGCGTTCGAGGGGTACCTGCGCCTCCTGCACGCGGGCACGCCGAGCGAGCGCGCATTCGTGCAGGCGTTCGGCACGGGCGATGTCGCGAGCTTCGAGCGCGCGTGGAAGGACTGGGCCGCGAAGGCGCAGCCGACGGCGTTCTCGGCGGCCGCGGCGAAGCTCACCTTCCTCGCCGAAGGAATGCGCGCGCTCGCCCGCGAGGGAACGCGCGCCGAGGACCTCGACGACCTCATCGACCAGCTGCGCGGCCGCGACTTCGCGATCGAGGTCACCGTCCACGGCCGGACCGAGCGCATGACCGCCGACGGCTCGCTCCTCTCGATCCCGAAGGACGAGCTCGCGAAGGAGACGCCCGTCCTCGAGCTGCTCGGCCCCGCCCGCGCACCGCGCACGACGATCGAGAAGCGCCGCGAGGAGGCGCACCCGACTCCGCAGGGGATCACGACCCGCGGTCTCGCGCCCCGCGAACTCGTCCTCGTCTGGACGCGGACGAAGGCGGGCGACGACTTCGAGTACCGACTCGAGAGTCCGAAGCGCGCGCCGAAGGCGAAGCGGCCCGCGACGCGGAAGGAGTCGCCGACGGGAGGATCGGGCGCGAAGCGGGCTCCCACCGAGCCGTCGGACGATGTCGAAGGCGATGATGGCGACGACGCGAAGGCGTCGCGCAAGGACTGACGGACGCGCTCCCGAAACCCCCCCACTCCGATCCCGAACGCGGGCGCCCCATGTCCGCCGCAACGTCCGCCGCAACGTCCGCCGCAACGCCCGCCGCACCGCTCGCCGCACCGCTCGCGCCACGACCTTCGAGGCCCACCCCACCCATGCACCAGGTCGACACCACCTTCCTCCGCCGGCTGCGCGCGCGCGACGAACGCGCGTGGTACGAGCTCTGGGAGGCGTTCGGTCCCGTCGTGCGGGCGATGCTCGCGCGCTGGGGGAACGGCCGGCTCGGCGAGGAGACGCTTCGCGACCTCACGCAGGACACGCTCGCCGCGCTCTCGAACTCGATCGACCGCTTCGACCCCGCGCGCGGCGTTCGCTTCTCGACCTGGCTCCTCGCGATCGCGAAGCATGTCCTCGGCGACGAATACGACCGCCGCTTCGCGCAGAAGCGCGGCGCCGGCGCCCGCGGCGCGAGCCTCGACGAGACCTGGATGGGCCGTTCGCGCGAGCCCGCGCCCGACGAGGAGTACGAACGGCGCGTCCTCGCGGCGAAGGTGCACGCGGCGGTGCGCGCGGCGCAGAAGCGCTCGGACTTCGTCCACTTCGAGGCGTACCGCATGCGCGTCCTCGACGGGAGGCAGGGTCGCGAGATCGCGGTCCTCCTCGGCGTGAGCGAGCCGACCGTGACGCGACACTGCCAGCGCGTGCGCGAGACGCTGCGCGCCGAGCTCCGCGAGGCGGTCGAGCAGTGGAGCTTCACCGACGACGAGAAGTCGGAGCCCGACCGCGCCGGCCTCGCCGCCGACGACTCCGCGTTCGACGACGCGCTCGGTGAGATCTGGCGCGCGCAGGAGGCGCTCATCGCGCGCGATCTCGCGGCCGCGGCGGAGGCGCGCGGCCGGTGATCGGCGGATTCGAGTGGGTGCTGCTCGCGGTCGCGACGGTCGCCGCGGCGCTGATGCTCGTCGCGGGCGGACTCGCGCTCGCGCGGCTCGGCGTCGCGGCGCAGCTCTACCTCGCGCGGCTCGGACGGGCGGCGAAGGGATTCTTCGGCGACCTCGCGCGCTTCCTCGGCGGGATCGTGGTCGCCGCCGTCCTCGTCCTCGTCGCGGGCGCGCGGCTCGCCGCCCTGCGCGGCGCACGGGCGCGCGAGGCGTTCCGATCGGCGCTCGACGAGGCGGGGAGCGCGTTCACCGCGCTCGGTTCGGCGCTCGTGCGGAGGCCGCTCGAGGTCATCGGGCTCGAGGGCGCGCTCGGCGTCGTCGCCGAACGGCTGCCCGCCGCGCTCTCCGACCGGCCGCGGACGACGCGCCAGGGCGAACCGCACGCGTTCGACGGCTACCGCGTGCTCCGCGAACTTCCCCGCGGAGGCTCGGGCGCGCGGCTCTTCGTCGCCGAGCCCGACGATCGGACGCGACGGCGCATCGGCCTCGCCGAGGGCGCCGTCGCCATCAAGGCGTTCGACTTCGACGACGGCACGCATCTCGCGGAGGTGCTGCGCGAGTCGCGCTCGCTCGAATCGGCGCGACGGCTCGGGCTCGTCCTCGACCACGCCGCCGACGAGCGGCGGTTCCACTACGTGATGCGCTACCACGAGGGCGTCGACCTCGGCCGCTTCACGCGCGGACTGCACGCCGCGGCCGGCGACGAGGGAGCGAACGGGGGCCTCGACGCCGAGCGGCTCCTCCTCGTCGCGACGCTCGTCCGCGAGGTCGTGGCGACGCTCGGCGAATGGCACGCGCAGGGGCTGCTCCACAAGGATGTGAAGCCTGAGAACGTGATCGTCCACGAGGGACGCGCGACGCTCGTCGACCTCGGACTCGTGACGCCGATCGCGTCGACCATGACGCTCACGACGCACGGCACCGAGTACTACCGCGATCCCGAACTCGTCCGCCAGGCGATGCGTGGCGCGCGCGTCGCCGAGGTCGACGCGGCGCGCTTCGACCTCTACGGCGCGGGCGCCCTCCTCTACTTCGTCCTCGAGGGGACCTTCCCCGCGCACGGCGTCCTGAGCGCCTTCCGCCGGCCGAGCCCGCCGTGCCTCCAGTGGATCGCGCGCCGCGCGATGGCCGAGTTCGACCAGCGCTACCCCGACGCGGGCGCGATGCTCGCCGACCTCGACCACGCCCTCGCGGGCGGCGACCCCGCGGCCGTGCGCCCCGCGGATCTTCCCTCGATGCGCGCGCAGGCCGAGCGCGACCGCGAGGCGGAGATGAGCGAGGAACGCCGGTTCCTCGCCGCCGGCAGCGCCCCCACCGCACCGCCCCCGCCGCCCGACGCCCACGGAGGCGAGGGCCGCGCGCCGCGCGTCGTCGTCGTCAACTGGTGGACGGGCGCGTACCGCGTCGAAGGCGGCGCGACGCGTCCGGAGGCGATTCCCGCCTCGTCACGAAGCGGCCTCTGGACCGCGGTCGCGGTGTTCGTCGCGGCGGCGGTCGCGCTCGCGGCCGTCGCGGCGATCTGGTTCGCGATGGGCGCGACGCTCGTCGCGACGATCGCCGTGCACGCACCGCACGCCGGATGAGGCGGGTCCGCGGTCCGCGCGGCGCGGAAATGCCGCGGCACCTCGAGAATGCAGCGGAAGAACGCAGCCGAAAGAGACCGCCAAAGGACGCCGCCGTCGGCATGGATGCTCGCGCACCCGTACCGACGGCGGCCGTCGTGAGGATCCCGTCGTGACTCAGGGCGTCAGGGCGACGACCATGCACCGAGGATGATCGAAAGATCGGCCCCGCCGACCATGCAGTCACCGTCGATGTCGGCCAGGCAGTCCGCGCAGTCGGCGCAGAGGCCCCAGGAGTTGAGTGCGATGAAGAGGTCGACCGCATCGACGAGGCCGTCCTCATCGAGATCGCCCGGGATCACGGGCCCGATGTGACCGGCGCGGAAGCGGGTCGTCGTCCCCGTCTTGTCGCGCGCCTGCCACACGCCGAAGAGCGTGCGCCCGTCGGGCGTCGACTTGAGCTGGCACTCGAACTCGCCGGCCGGCGACGCGGCGAGCGCGACGGGGTCGGCGTAGGTCTCGCCGCGATCGTCCGTGCGCGTGACGAAGATGTCGAGCGGCAGCGGCCCGACCGAGGCGTGCTCGTACTGGTTCACCTCGGTGCCCCACGCGACGAAGAAGACGTCGGGATCCTGAACCTCCGCCGGATCGGGCGAGAGCGGCGGACGCACGATGCGCGGCTCCTTGATGAAGACCTCGGTCGTCGGGAGATTCGTCATGTTGCGCGGCGCGTCCCAGGTGGCGCCGCCGTCGAACGAGCGGCGCACGAAGAAGTCGTAGGTGGCGAGATCGGTGAAGCGCGCGACCGCCCAGTCGGCCGTCCACGAGTAGCCGAGCACGACGAAGTCACCCGCGAGGAAGCCACGGTGGGCGAGCCCGTCCTCGAGGTCGTCGTCGTCGGTGCCGGCCGCGAGACCGAGGGAGCTGGACATGTTCAGACCCGGCGCGTTCCCGAGCGCGATCTCGCGGGTCGTCGGGTTGGGTGCGACGGGCGGATCGAGGTGTTCGGGCAGGAACCCACCGATTCCCCGACGCAGGATGATGTCCGACGGACCACCCTGGTCGTACTGCCCCTGCTTGTAGAAGATCACGAACTGGACGCCGCTCTCGGTCCCGGGTGCGGCCTGCTGGAAGAACCGCACGCGGCGCGCGTTCTCCCGGGGATCGCTGATGATCCAGCCCGCGCCCTCGGTCGCGTCGGGCACGGATGCGTCGAACGGGCTGAAGACGTGGTAGCGGACGACCTTGCCGAAGTCCGTGCCCTCGCTTCCCTTCGTCTCCTCGTAGGCGACGATGGCGAGGTTTCCGACGAGCCCGAGGTTCGCGCGCGACGCGCCGGTCGTTCCGGACTCGTAGCCCTCGTTGGTCCCGCTCCCCATCTGCGTGAAGTTGTCGGTCAGTCGCTGCGCCGGGGGAAACGGCGCGCCCGAGGCGAACGATGCGAGCGGCAGCGCCGTCCACCAGATGTCGGTGCCCTTCGTGACATTGGCGCCGCTGCCGCCCTCCCCGGGTCCCTCGGCCTCACCGGGCTGGAGCCCCTGCGGATCCTCCTGCCAGGTGACGACCCAGCCCCCGGAGCTGCCGCGATTCACATCCTGCTTCGCATCGCGCGAGCCGTCGGACAGTCGCTCGGGATCCGACCAGGTCGCGCCGCCGTCGGTCGACCGCACGGCGTAGGTCGCCGCGTACGGCACCTCGACGCCCTCGAACTGCGTGTAGCGCACCGTGCGCTGCACGCCCGTCGGCGCGTAGTGGTCGACCCAGGTCACGACGAGGTTCTTCCCCTGCGCGGCGAGATTGGGCTTCTCGGAATGGCCCCAGTAGGGGCGCGGCGGCGTCTCGACGAGTCCATCGTGATCGGCGGTCGCCGAGAAGAGGTTCGCCGTGCCCGAGAGGTTGACGGGCGCGGACCAGGTCTTGCCCTCGTCGAGCGACCGCACGGCGTAGATGTCGGCGGCGGGCTCCTCGGTGCCCTCGAAGGTCCAGACATCGGGCCCCGCCGCATCGGCGTAGACGACGACGAGCGCCTTGACGAATCCGCCGCTGCCGTTCGGATAGACGACGCGCTCGATCTTGCCCTTCGATGCGGCGCCGCCGAGCGTCGTCGAGACGAGGATCGGATCGTCGAAGGACACCGGCGGACTGCCGACGGCGGGCGCGACCACGGACGAGAGTGCGAGGATCGAAGCGGCGCATGCGGGAACACGGGCCACGAGACGATCGAGATGCGTTGACATCGACTGCTCCTTCACCAGGCGGATGCACGGACGATGGAACGGCCATCGTCGGGCATCACGCGACCAGATCCATCGATCGTGGCGTCGCGGGCCCGCGGGGAAGGCAGGAATGTTGCGCGATGCTCAGCGGCGGTTCGCGGGATGGGCCCACTGCTCGCCCGGCGTGTACCCGAGGAGCGCGTAGAGCTCCCTGCGCGACTGCATCGACTCGAGCGAGCCGTGGAAGCCGCCGTCGCGCGCGAGGGCGGCGAGACCGTCCTCGACGGCCTTCATCGCGATGCGCATGAGGGAGAGCGGATAGATGACGATCGCGACGCCGAGCGCGCGGTACTCGTCGGCGGTCAGGTACGCGGTCTTCCCGAACTCGGTCATGTTCGCGAGGGTCCGGCCGGGCGACGCGCGCATGAAGCGCTCGAACTCGGCGGCGTCGTGGAGCCCCTCGGGGAAGATCACGTCGGCGCCCGCCTCGCGGTAGAGGTTCGCGCGGGCGATCATGTCGTCGAAGCCCGTCACATGGCGCGCGTCGGTGCGGGCGATGATCACGAAGTCCGCGCTCGGGCGGTGCGCGGCCATCGCCTGCACCTTGTCGGCCATGTCCCGTGCGGCGACGAGGTCCTTGCCGTCGAGGTGGCCGCAGCGCTTCGGGAAGACCTGGTCCTCGACATGGAGCGCCGCCGCGCCCGCGCGCTCGTACTCGACGACGGTGCGGATCGCGCACTCGACCTCGCCGTAGCCCGTGTCGGCGTCGGCGATGACGGGAAGGCCCGAGGCGTCGGCGATCTCGCGGATCGTGCGGCACATCTCGGTGAGCGTGATCAGGCCGATGTCGGGGTATCCCGCGACATTCGCCGTCGCGCCGCCCGAGATGTAGGTCGCGTCGAAGCCCGCGCGCGCGACCGATCGGGCGACGAGCGCGTTGAAGGCGCCGGGAACGAGGACGGTGCCGCGCGCCATCGCCTCGCGGAGGCGCGCGCCGGGGTGGAGCGTGGGCTCGGACTTCGTCATGCGTGGAATGTAGCCGCGGGCGGCGGGTGCCGACGCGCGCGGAGGCCGCCGCGTCCCGTCGCGACGCACCGCGTCACGCGTACGCGCGTTCGACGCTCGCGCCGGGGTAGTAGCGCGCGAGGATCGACGCCGCCGCCGCGCCCTTCTTCGCCATCGCCTCGGCGCCGTACTGGCAGAGCCCGACGCCGTGCCCGTGCCCGCGGCCCGTGACCACGATCTCGCGGCCGACGAGGAGCGGCTCCATGAAGGCGCTCTTCACGCGCTCCTTCGCGGGGCGCATGGCGGCGGGATCGCGCGGATCGGCGTTGAGCGCCCAGCGCAGCCGCTCGGCGGTCACCTCGTAGTCCGCGCCCTTCGCGTCGCGGATCCGGAAGCGGACGGGGCGACCCGCGGCGTTCCGCGCCGCGATGTCGACGCGGCGCAGGCCGTCGACCTTGAAGAGCGACGCGAGGCCCTCGTGCCGCGCCCACGCGGGCAGCGTGCGGGCGAAGCTCTCGGCGTCGAAGCGCGCCTGCCAGCGGTAGGTCGGCGCCCACGAGCAGCAGTCGCGGCTGTCGCCGCGGTCGACCGCGAGCGGCGGAATGTCGTGGAGGATCGAGCTCGAGATCGCGTCGCGCGCGCTCGCGCGGGCGCCGCCGCAGCAGCTCGAGTAGTACGCGGGCACGACGCGCGCGTCGTAGAGGAGGACGCGGCCGCGCGTCGCGGCGACCGCGTCGAGGCTGCGGCGGTGCGCGGTCGCGCCGATCCAGGCCTGGCTGCGTTCGTCGGCGAGGACGTCGTAGTGGCGCCGCCCCGCCCAGCGCGCCATCTCGCAGGTCGCGTAGCTGCGCGCGGCGACGGCCTGCGCCTCGTGGGTCGCGACGCCCCAGCTGTTGTAGAGCTCCTTCGCGATGACGCCGGGGAGGTAGGTCTCCATCGGCACCTCGTGCACGATGTCGACGGGCTCGGCCGGGTCCGACGGCTGGCGCACGAGGCGCACGCGCCCCGGCCACTCGCTGCCGTAGACGGTCAGGCGCTGCGGCTCGTTGCGCAGCGCGGAGACCTCGAGGTCCGCGTGCGCGGGCACGGCGACGGCGCGGGCGCGCGCGGTGCCCTTCGCCTCGGTGACGCGCCAGCCCGACGCGGTCCAGGTGAACTCGACGGGGCCTTCGGCGACGGTGCCCGGCTTCCCCGAGCCCGGCTCGAAGATCCAGAGGTGGAGCCCGGGACCGCTGATCTCGACGCGCGCGTTCTCGCGCGGGAGGCTCCCCGTCTTGATGCGGATCGACGGCTCGGCCGCGGGCGGCTTCGGCCGTTCGGTCGGTGGTGCGGGGCGGCCCGACGCGGTTTCGGCGGGTGTCGCGGCCGCGGCGTCGGCGGGGTTCACGGGCTTCGTCGACTCACCGGGAACCGGTCGCGGCGATCGCGCCCCCTTCCCAGGCGCCGGCTGCATGCCCGGCGGCTGGGTGCAGGTCCAGAGGCCGCCCGCCGCCGCAACCGCCCCAACGACGACGAACGCCCGGCGCGTGAAGCGTCGGGCGTCGTTCGTCGATTCTGCGCGGGCGTGCGGTTCCATGCAGCCACCGATGGTTCGGTTCCCGCCGCCGCCGCGGTGCGGGCGGCTGCGTGGAACGGAGTGCGAGGAAGGCCGCGACCCGAAACCCGCCGCGGAAGACCGGTCAGGCGAGCTGGCGCAGCGAGAGGCCGTGCTGCGCGAGGCGCTCGCGGATCTCGTGGAGGCTCGTCGCGCCGAAGTTCTTCACGCCCATGAGCTCCGCCTCGGTGCGCGAGGCGAGTTCGCCGAGCGACGAGATGTTGAGGAGCTGGAGCGCCTTGCGCGCGCGGACCGAGAGGTCGAGCGACGAGATCGGCTTGTTGAGGATCGCCTCGGGCACGCTCGCCTTGAGCTCGTCGAGGACATCCTTGCGCACCGCGCCGCCGCGGCCCGCGGTCTCGAGCCCCTGCCCGAGACGCAGGCCCTTCTGGGCGAGCATCGACTTGATCTCGACGAGCGACTGCTCGCCGAAGTTCTTGTAGCTGAGGAGCTCGGCCTCGGTGATGCGGAGGAGGTCGCCGAGCGTGCGGATCTGCATCTTCTTGAGGCAGTTGCGCGCGCGGACGCTGAGCTCGAAGTCGGTGACGGGCGTGTCGAGGATCACGTTGACGCCGGTGAGCGTCGACTGCTCGGTCTCGACCTCCATGTCCTTGCTCGCGAGGACATCCTTGAGGAAGAGCCGCGCGTGGGCGTGGTTCGGCTCGCTCTCGATGACCTGGCGGAGGAGGCGCTCGGCGCGGCCGAGCTCGCCGCGGTCCTCGAGGATCACGGCGAGGTTGACGAGCGCGTTGATGTGCGGCTTCTTGGCGCTCGTGATCTCGGTGTAGAGGGCGACGGCCTCGTTCTCCTCGCCGAGGAGGTCGAGCATGTAGGCGAGGCGGAAGGTGACGTTCGGATCGTCCGTGAGCTCGCGCGCCGCGCGCAGTTCGGTGACGGCGCCCGCGCGGTCTCCCGACTTCTCGAGGCGGGTCGCCTCGTCGAGGTGCTTCTTCACCGCCGCCGGATTCTCCGTCTTGCCGCCAATCACCGTGTCGAGTCCGCTCGTCGTCATGGTCCGTCCGATGCAGGGGCGCGACATCGGCGTGGCAACCCACCTTCGCCGCGTCGCGCCATTGAGAGGGGCAAGTGTAGCGCGACTCGTGGGCGGCGACGAGGCGCGGCGACCTCCGATAACGGGCGCTCAGGGTGCGGGCGTGACGGGCGCGCCCGCGCCCTCCGCGGACGCCGCCTCATCGAGAAGGTGCAGCCGCCGCCACCCACCGCGCTCGAAGCGCACCGCCATCGCGACGCCGAGGACGGCGATGTAGACGGTCGCCGCGATCCAGGGGCCGATCGACTCGAGCGAGGGCGCGAACCGCGCGAGCGCGAAGCCGCCGCCGACGATCACGCTCCACGAGAGGATGACGGTGAGGACGCCCGGAACGAGCGTGTCGCCCGCGCCGCGCAGCGCGCCCGTGTAGATGATCCCGACCGCGTCGAGCGCCTGGAAGATCGCGGCGCAGATGAAGATCGAGGCGCCGATCGCACGGATGCGCTCGGCCGAGTCGAGGGGTGTCTCGGCGCCGATGAAGACGCCCGTGAGTTCGTGGCGGAAGAGGACGAACGCCGCGCCGCAGAAGGTCATCCAGAGGACGCCGAGGAGGACCGCCGCGTGGGCGCTGCGGACGGCGCGCGCGGGCGCGCCCTCGCCGACATGCTTCCCGACGAGGCTCGTCGCCGCGGTCGAGAGGCCGACGGCGGGCATGAACGAGATGTGGACGAAGCGCATCGCCGCCCAGCCCGCGCTCATGTGCTCGCTACCGAAGCCGCCGGCGAGGACGGTCATGAAGATCGCCCAGCAGATGATCTCGTTGGCGAACTGGAGGCCCGCGGGCCAGCCGAGCCGCAGGATCTCTGCGATCGCGCGCGGATCGGGGCGCCAGGCGCGGCGGACGCCGAGCTCGCGGTCGAGGCGGCCCGCGAGGAAGACCGAGAGTGGCACGAGGCACTCGACCGCCGAGCCGATCACGGTCCCGATCGCGGCGCCGGTGACGCCGAGCGCGGGCGCGCCGGGGATGCCCGGCAGTCCGAGCGCGGGCAGCCCCGCCTCGCCGTAGATGAACGCGTAGTTCGCGACGACGTTCGCGAGGTTGCCGACGATCGCGGCGACGGTGACGACCTTCGGCCGCTGCAGGCCGAAGAAGATGTTCTGCGCCGCCTTCGCGGCGATGGTGAAGACGCCGCCGAGGAGGAGCGCGCGCGCGTACGAGGTCTCGAGCGAGACGAGCGCGGGTTCGTGCCCCATCGAGTCGAACATCGCCCCCACGACCGCCGCGTACGGCAGGAGGACGACGAGCCAGAACGCGAGCGCGATCCAGAGCCCCGCCCACGCGTAGCGCGCGATCTCGCCCGTGCGGCCCGCGCCGACCCGCTGCGCGACGAGCGTGTTCACGAGCGTGACGACGCCGAAGCTGAACGAGATCGCGCACCAGGTCCAGATGCCGCCGTTCCCCTGCGCGGCGACCTCGAGCGGCCCGAGCACCGACACCATCAGGCTGTCGACGAACTGCATCAGCGTGTAGCTGAGCATCGCGACGACGGTCGGCCACGCCTGCGTCCAGACCTCGCGGATGTCGCTCGAGAGACGGGCGGAGTTGGGGAGGCGCCCGCGCGGCATGGGCGCGCAGGGTAGGCGGTGGGCGAGATGGGCGGGGCGCGGCGGAGCAGCGGACGACGCATGGGGGGTGGGGTGTCGGAGTTCGGGGTGTCGAAGCGCGATGTGCCGCGCCTGCACCCTGCAAGCCCGGACCACCTCCGCCGCGTCATGACGCGGGGCCGCGGACAGGCGGCAGGCTCCCGCGAATCGTGCAATTGTCCACAGTTCGAAGGTTCACCCGCCGATACTTCCATCTCAAGAAGGAGGCGACCGTGGCGGTCGACACCGTCGGCGCGACATCCCGACCGCAGCAGCTCGGCAAGCCGTCGTTCCGACGGGCCGCGCGAGCCTCTTCGTCGCTCCTCGAACTGCTCG
>JBJOHC010000340.1:0-10385 GCA_046047955.1 Planctomycetota bacterium | reverse complement strand
AGCGGGGTCGCCTTCGCTCCCGAGTCGTGAGCGGAGGCGAAGACCACCGCTCGCCCCCCGCGGGCTCCGACGCGTCCGACCGCATCGTCGGCGTCGGCGTCGTCGGGCTCGGGTTCATGGGACGCACGCATGTCGGCGCCTATGCGGCGGATCCGCGCTGCGCGGTGCGCGCGGCGTTCGACCCCTCGGAGACGACGGCGTCGGCGGGAAACCTCGTCTCCGCGGGTGGTGAGCACGCGGCGCTCGCCTCGATCGCGCGGACGGCGAGCCTCGACGAACTCCTCGCGCGCCCCGACATCGACCTCGTCTCGATCTGCACGCCGACCGACACGCATGTCGCCCTCGTGCGCGCGGCGATCGCCGCCGGCAAGCATGTCCTCGTCGAGAAGCCCGTCGCGCTCGATCCCGACGAGATCGACGCGCTCGACCGCGAGGCCCGCGCCGCGGGCGTCCTCGCGATGCCCGCCCACTGCATGCGCTTCTGGCCGGCGTGGGCGTGGATGCGCGAGGCGATCGCCTCGCGGCGGTTCGGTGCGGTGCGCCGCGCCTCGTTCCGCCGCCTCGGCGCGCGGCCCGCGTGGAGCCAGTCCTTCTACCTCGATGTCGCCCGTTCGGGCGGCGCGGTCGTCGACCTCCACATCCACGACGCCGACTTCGTGCGCTTCGCCTTCGGCGAGCCGACCTCCGTGTCCGCCTCGGGCGACCGCTTCCATGTGCGCGCGCGCTACGGGTTCGCGGACGGTGCCGAGGCCGAGATCAAGGCCGAGATGCAGGCCAAGATCCAGGCCAAGATTCAGGTCGAGGCCGAGGGCGGCTGGATGGAGGATCCCGCCTTCGCCTTCACCATGGTCGCGACCATCGAGTGCGAACGCGGCGTGATCGACTTCCGTCTCGGCCGCGACCCCGAGCTCGTCGTCGTCGTCGATGGCGAACCGCAGCCGATCGTCGCGGGGCGCGACTATCCGAACGGCACGGGATACGACCACGAGGTGTCGGCGCTCGTCGGCGCGATCCTCGCGAAGTCCGAGAATGCACCCGTCACGCTCGCGGATGCGGCGCGGACGCAGCGGCTTCTCCTCCGCGAAATCGCGGATCTCGGCTGAGAAAGCGGGTTCTCTCGATTGCACCGCGCGCGGCTGTCTGTTCCGTTTGCGCGGGTTTTGCGAATCTCGATGGCGGGGACTTGCGCGCGATTCCGCTTGGTTCATGTTGACCCGTCACGCGAAGGTCCAGTCGTCCGGGGCCTCGTGAATCGGACCATCGCGCCGAGGGCGGTTGCCTCTCTGCGCCCACGCAATTCTGAGGAATCCACCATGAAGAAGTCGTCCCTCCTCGGCCTGTCGCTCGCTGCGATGCTTGCCGCGCCCGCCCTCGCCGGTGGCACCACCGCCACCCTCGCGCTCTCCGCGAGCCCGACGATCAAGGTCGGCGAGACCTTCGTCCTCTCGGTGAACATCGCCGACTTCCCGGCCAACGCGGTCGGCGCGCAGGCGACCGTCTCCTACGACAACACGAAGGTGAGCTTCGTCTCGATCGTCGCCGGCACCGATTTCGACACGCTCATCTACTCGAGCCACGATTCGGCGAACGGCACCGTGCTCTTCGCGAGCGGCGTCTCGCCGTCGGCGCCGACCAGCGGCGTCGCCTCGGGCAACATCGCGCAGATCACCCTCACCGCGAACACCGTCCTCTGCTCGGCCGACATCGCCGACATCGTCGACGGCCTCTTCACGAACCGCGTCACCGACGCGTCGGGTAACGCGATGGCCTTCACCGAGAGCGAGACGACCTCGGTCATCGCGCTCGCGCCGTTCACCCTCGCGAATGTCCCCGGCGCCGTCTCGGTCGCCGCCGACGCCGGCACGATCGCGGGCGCGCTCGTCACGCTGACCGCGCCCACGGCGACCGACTCGTGCAGCACCCCGCTCACCGTCACCCCGTCGCGCTCCGACAGCGCGCTCCTGACGGACCCGTACCCCGTCGGCACGACGACCGTCACCTGGACGGCCACCGACGCGGCGGGCAACAGCGACACCCAGACGACCGATGTCGTCGTCGCGAACTACCAGCTCCTCGACTTCGACGTCACCCTCGCCGGCACGATCGCGGGCGACTCGACCCGCTCGATCCGCCTCACCGCGGACGCCAATGTCCAGATCGTCCAGGTCGCCCTCACCGGCGCGACCGGCTCGGCGACCGATGTCCAGGTCCCCGTCGCGGCGAGCTACACCTGCCTCGAGGCGAAGGACACCGTCCACTCGCTCACCGACACCGCGGCCGCCTCGGTCGTCGGCGTCAAGTACGACTCGGCGTTCACCCTCAAGCAGGGCGACTCGAACGACGACGACCTCGTCGACATCCTCGACTTCGGTATCTACGTCGGCGACTTCGGCCCCACGGCCGTCGACGGTCGCTCGAACTTCGACGCGGACTTCGTCGTCGACAACGCCGACTTCTCGTTCATCTCGGTGAACTTCTTCCAGCGTGGCGAGACCTGCACCTCGGGCTTCGACGGCGGTGAGCCGATCGCGGCGATCAAGGTGAAGGAGCTCCGTCGCATGGGCCTCGGCCACCTCGCGGGCGCCGACCTCAACCGCGACGGCTGGCTCGACGCGAACGACGTCGCCTACGCGATGCAGCACGGGATCCCCGCGCGGAAGAATCCGATCCGCGTCGCCCCCGGCCAGTGATCCGATCCAAGCGGCGGTCTCCGCCGACGGCAGACTGCGACGCCCCGGTTTCGACCGGGGCGTCGCGCTTTTTGCCATGTCTCGCTTCCGACGCCCCGCTTCGCGCGTCGCGCGTCGGTCGTCGCGTTCGTTGGAGAACGCACGGCGCCGCCGCGAGCCGCGCCCGCGCAATGTGTCCGCGCCTTCTTCACCTTCCCGCCAGGAGTCCGGGCTCGAACCGCGCACGGTTCGGGCGGCGCGCGCGGCGCCACCAGCTTTCCCGAGGCTGCGCCGCGCCGCGCGTCAGTCGGCCGCGAGCCGATCGGCCTCGCGGGCGAACGCGAAGTCCTTCTCGGTGATGCCGCCCGCGTCGTGGGTCGAAAGCGACAGCGTGACGCGGTTGTAGCGGATGAGGATGTCGGGGTGGTGCGCGACGCGCTCGGCGTGGGCGGCCACCTTTTCGACGAAGGCCATGGAGGCGACGAAGTCGGCGAAGCCGTAGGTCCGCTGGATCTCCTCGCCGGGCTGCGACCACTCGCCGAGCTCCTCGAGACGCGCGGCGACCTCCTCGTCGGTGAGTCGTGTCAGGTGCATCGCGGCATCGTAGCCGCGCCTCCGCCGAACGCGCGCCGAGGGGCGACTACGCTCCCCGCATGGCCCCGACCGCCCGCGTCACCCGCCTCGCGCCCACGCCTTCGGGGGCGCTCCATCTCGGAAATGCGCGGACCTTCCTCGTGAACTGGGCGATGGCGCGGCGCGCGGGCTGGCGCATCGTCCTGCGTCTCGAGGACCTCGACCACGAGCGCGTACGGCCGGGCGCGCACGAGGCGACGATCGCCGAGCTTGCGGCGATCGGGCTCGACTGGGACGGCGCACCCCAGGTCCAGTCGGACGATCTCGAGCCGTATCGCGCGGCGCTGTCGGCGCTCGCCGCGAAGGGGCTCGTCTTCGCCTGCACGCGTTCGCGGCGCGAGATCCGCCTCGCGGCGAGTGCGCCGCATCAGGACGACGGCGAGACCCGCTACGACCCGTCGCTGCGCCCGCCCGAGCCGTGGCCGCGCGGGATCGCATCGTGGTCGGAGAACCACCGCCTGCGGCTCGATCCCGCGCCCGAAGCGGTCGACGACGGATGGTCGGGGCGGCACTCCTTCGATCCCGGGCTCGAGTGCGGCGACCTCGTCGTCTGGACGCGGCTCGAGGTGCCCGCCTACCAGCTCGCGGTCGTCGTCGACGACGCGCGGCAGGGCGTCACCGATGTCGTCCGCGGCGACGACCTCCTCGCGAGCGCGGCGCGGCAGCAGGTGATCGCGCGCCACCTCGGGCTTCCGCACGCGGACTGGTGGCACCTGCCGCTTCTCGACGGGACCGACGGCAAGCGGCTTGCGAAGCGGCACGGCGCGCACGGGCTTGGCGAACTCCTCGCGGCGGGGGCGACGAAGGAGCGCATCGCGGGATGGTGCGCGTGGTCGCTCGGGCTGCTCGGCGAACCCGCGCCCGTCGCGCCCGCGGCGCTCGTCGATCTCGCCGAGCCGGGGGCGCTTGCGCGTGGCGTCCTTCGCGAGCGCGCGGAGCGGCGTGTCGTGACCGACGACGACCTCTCCTGGATCCGCGGTGAACGGACGGCGCTTCCCGCGGATGGTCCGCAGCCCGGGTTATGACCGGTCGCTTCGCCCCACGCGAACCTGCTCTACGCGAACCTGCCCCACGCGAACCAGCCTCAAGTGAACCTGCTTGACGCGCCGCCGTCCGACGCGTCTAGTAGCCGCATGAAGCAGCCGAGAGACGCGCGCGTGGGTCGCCTGAATGTCGATGGCCTGAATGTCGATGGCCTGAATATCGATGGCCTGAATATCGATGGCATGGATATCGATGACATGGATATCGATGGCAAGAATGTCGATGGCGTGAAGGCCGTCCGCGCGGATGCGCGCGGCGCGCGCCCGGGCGATGCGCACCCCCACGCCCCCCGCCGCGTCGCGACCGCGCTCGCGCCCGTCCTCGCGGCGCTCGCGCCGCTCCTCGCGACGGGCTGCGCACCCTCGTCCGCGCCTGCGACCGCCCCCGTGACGGTCGCGGGCCGCACCTTCGAGTGCCGCCTCGCCCTCGACGAGGACGCGCGCGAGCGCGGCATGGGCGGCGTCGCCGAGATCGGCCCCGACGAGGGGATGCTCTTCGTCTTCCCGGGTTCCGAGCAGCACAACTTCTGGATGCGCGACTGCCTCATCGGCCTCGACATCGCCTTCATCGACGCGGCGGGATTCGTGACCGCCGTGCACACGATGCCCGCCGAACCGCTGCGCGCCGAGGGCGAGAGCGAGAGCGCCTACTACGCGCGCCTCAAGCGCTATCCGTCGCTGACGCCCGCGCAGTACGCCCTCGAGGTGGCGCCGGGGACCCTCGGACCGCTCGGGGTCCGCCGCGGGACGCGCGTCGAATTCGACCGGACCCTCCTCAAGACCTTCGCGAAGTGAGCCGATCTCGACGCGGGGTGGCGCGGTTCCGCGCACCACGCGCGCGATGACCTCCTCACGCTCCATCGTCCGGATCGCCGTCGTCCACGCCGCGGGGCTCGAGGAGCACGCGGCGCGCTGGGCGTCCCGCCTCACGACGGAGCTCGCGGGCGCGACCGCGACCGCGACGCCCGCCGCGCGCCTCCGGACCGCCGATGGCCGCCCCGTCCGAACCGACGCCGAAGTCGTCGTCGTCCTCGCGGGCGGCGAGCCGCGCCTCGCGAGCGAGGCGGTCGACGCCGCGATCCACGCGTCCGAGGGCGATTCGGGCGACCCGACCGCGCGGCTCGTCGTCGTGAGCGACGCATGGGCGCCACGCGCGGGTCGCACGGGCATCGATCGAATCGCCGAGCCCGGCGCCGAGGCGTCGCTCGTCCCCTTCCTGCGCGGCATGATCTCGGCGGCCTCGGGCCTGCGCGAGGCGCGGCGCGAACTGTCGCTCCTCAACCGCGTCGTCGCGTCGATGCGAAGTGAACTCGAGGAGCGCAGCGACGAACTCCAGCTCGCCGCGCTCGTCCAGCGCGACTTCCTGCCGCTTCCCGTTCCGCCGCTGCACGGCGTGCGCGTCACGAGCTTCTACCGGCCGCTCGCGCAGGTCTCGGGCGACGTCTACCACGTGGAGCAGGTCGACGGCGACCGCCTCGCGATCTTCCTCGCCGACGCGGTCGGGCACGGCATTCCCGCGGCGCTTCTCGGGATGGCGGTGTGCCGCTCGCTCGAGACGACCGACCTCTCGCACGGGCGGATCGAGGTGCTCGGGCCGGGCGAGACGCTCGCGCGCGCGAACCGGCGCCTCGTCGCCCAGCAGCGCATGACGACGCGCTTCGCGACGGCGATCGCGGGCGTCCTCGACTGCCGCACGCGGCGGCTGCGGCTCGCGGTCGCGGGTCATCCGCCCGCGGTCCTCCTGAGGCCCGGTGAACCCGCGCGCCCGATCGAGGCCGACGGCGGACTCCTCGGCATCTTCGCCGACGAGCGCTACGAGGAGATCGAGCTCGCGCTCGAGCCGAACGACCGCCTCCTCTTCTACTCGGACGGCTTCGAGCAGGCCTTCACCGCCAACGGCGAGCCGCGGCATGTCGAGGCGTTCGGCGAACTGTCGGGCGTACTCGACGGCGTGAAGCTCGTCGAGGAGATCGCCGCGCGCGTCGACGAGGAGCACGGATCGCTCCACCAGGCCGACGATCTGACGCTCCTCTGCATCTCGGTCGAGACGCCGGCGGCGCAGTCGCGCGCGGCGGCCTGACGCGCTCAGCTCCCGCGGCGGCCGAGCCACTCCATCCGACGCGCGACGAGCTTCGCGAGGTAGTCGCCCTCGACATTCACGCGGTCGCCCGCCCGGCGCGCGGCGAGGTTCGTGCGCGCGAGCGTCTCGGGGATGAGGCAGACGTCGATCGTCGCGCCGCCGTCGCCGTGGTCCTCGACGGCCGCGATCGTGAGCGAGACGCCGTCGAGGGTGATCGACCCCTTGTCGACGGCGAGCGCCGCGAGGTCGGGCGCGAGGCGGACGCGCACGCGCCACTCGCCCTCGTGCCGCGCGGGGTCCGTCGCGGGCGCCGAGACGATCTCCGCGAGCGCGTCGACATGACCGAGGACGACATGCCCGCCGAGGAAGGTCGTCGGCGTCGCGGCGTGCTCGAGGTTCACGCGGTCGCCGACGCGGAGCGCGCCGAGACTCGTCACGCGGAGCGTCTGCGGGATCGCGTCGAAGAGGAGGAGCGGGCGCGCCTCCTCGACCGGCGCGACGACGGTCAGGCAGCAGCCGTTCACCGCGATCGACGCACCGGGTTCCGGCCGATGCGGCCAGCCCTCGGGGTCGATCGAGATCCGCGTCGCCGCGGGCCCCGAGTCGATCGAGCGGACGGTTCCGAGCGCCTGGACGAGTCCGGTGAACACGCGCGGCAGTCTACGGGTTCGCGGCGCGCCCCACGCCTCTCGGGCGCGGACCGCGCGGCGCGGCCTCCACGGACGGGCGAACCCGCGCGAGCGCCTGCTTTTCGGCGTGCTTGACGCTTCCGCCCCATTGGCGCGATACTCCGCCCTTCGCGGCTTGCCGCCTGGAGTCCACCCCATGAAGTCCCGTCCGACCGCCGTCGCCGCCTCCGCGGCCTCCCGTTCCGCGCTGCGCCTCGCGGCCCTGCCGCTTCTCGCCCTCGGCGCCACCGCGCTCGCGCAGGACGGTGCGGTGCACCCCCGCGTCGCCGCCGATGTCGCGCGCATGCAGGACGCCTACCTGATCGGACCGGACGACGCCGCGCGCCTCGGGTGCCGGATCGGCTGGCAGTCGACGGTGCCGCTGCCGTCGGGCCACGGGCTCCAGCTCGTCTACGGCTCGAGCGAGGGCATCGCCGCGCTCAACTCGCGCAACGAGGTGACCTTCCTCCGCGCCGCGACGGGCGACCGCGCCTGGACGACCTCGGGCGCCGAGCCGATCGACCGCGTCTTCGCGCTCGACATCCTCGGTCCGCTCGAAGGGGTGCCCGCGCTCCGCGTCGCGGTCCTCACCGAGTCGTCGGTCTACGTCCTCGATGGCGAGAACGGCGCCACCCTGCGCCGCGCGCAGGTGCCCGCGATTCCCGCGTCGGCGCCGGTCGCGATGGACGGCAGCGTCATCTACGGCTCGCGCACGGGCGAGGTCATCTGGCTGCAGACGCCGACGGGCTTCGTCCTGAAGCGCGCGCGCGTCGACCGTCCGCTTCCCGCCGACGAGCTCTACAAGCCGGGCGAACCCGTCCGCGGCAGCGCGGTGCGCAGCCAGCCCGCGGTCGCCGAAGGCACCGTCGTCGCGACGACCGCCGCGGGCACCGTCGCCGCGTACGACGCGCGCAGCGGCCGCCTCTTCTGGACGCGCGAACTCCTCGACGGCGTGAGCTGCTCGCCCGCGATCCTCGGCGGCATCACCTTCGTCGCGAGCGAGGACCAGTACCTCTACGCGTTCGACCTCGGGTCGGGCGCGACGCTCTGGAAGTACTTCACCGAGGCGAAGCTGAACACGCCGCCCTTCGCGGCGGGCGAGTTCGTCTTCCAGGAGATTCCCGGCGAGGGCTTCGTCGCCTTCACCGCGAATCCCGAGAACCGGCCCGGCGGCGAGGTCCGCTGGAAGAAGACGGGCCTGCACGGCCGCCCCATCGGCTCGATGCTGCGCGGCAAGACGCCGTGCCTCGTCTTCTGGTGCCCCGAGGGGCGTCAGGTGACGCTCGTCGAGATGGCGACGGGCGACGAACTCGACGCGATCGCGCTGCCGAAGGTGACGCACCTCGCGAAGGACGGTCTCGAGAACGGCGGCTTCCTCGCGTGGAGCGTCGACGGCCGCGTCGAGTACCTGAGCCCGGAGAATCTCGGCGCCCCGAGCACCTCGTCCGACGAGGCCGAGGCGTCGGGCCGCGCGCGCCAGTGACCGCCGCGCGCCCCCGCTTCTGACGGAACCTTCACCATGCATGGACTCGTCCGCATCCGCCGCGCGCTGATCTCGGTCAGCGACAAGCGCGATCTCGTTCCCTTCGCGAAGTCGCTCGCCGCGCTCGGCGTCGAGATCGTCTCGACGGGCGGCACCGCGGCCGCGCTTGCCGCGGCGGGCATTCCCGTCGTCCCGATCGAGAGGCTGACGGGCTTTCCCGAGATGATGGACGGTCGCGTGAAGACGCTGCATCCGCGCGTCCACGGCGGGCTCCTCGGACGGCGCGATGTCGCCGAGCATGTCGCGGCGATGGAGGAGCACGGGATCGCGCCGATCGATCTCGTCTGCGTGAACCTCTATCCCTTCGAGATGACGGTGCGGAAGGAAGGCGTCGAGGAGGCCGAGGCGATCGAGCAGATCGATATCGGCGGACCGTCGATGCTGCGGTCGGCCGCGAAGAACCACGAGTTCGTGACGGTCGTCACCGATCCGTCGCAGTACGACGCGGTCGCGAGCGAGCTTGCGAAGAATGACGGCGCGACCACGATCGAGCTGCGGCGACGCCTCGCCGCCGCGACCTTCGCGCGCACGGCGGCGTACGACACGGCGATCTCCGCGTGGATGTCGGCGCGCGCCGGGAACCGCTTCCCGCCCGTCTTCGAGCTGCGCGGCGTCCACGAGGGCGAGCTCCGCTACGGCGAGAATCCGCACCAGGCGGCCGCGGTCTACCGCGATCCGACCTTCCGCGGGCCGAATGTGATCGGCGCCGAGCTCCTGCACGGGAAGCCGCTCTCGTACAACAACCTGCTCGACGCGGCGGCCGCGCTCGAACTCGTGCAGGACATGCGCGAGGTGGCGGCGGGCGCGGCCGGCGCGGTCGTCGTCAAGCACACGAATCCGTGCGGCGCGGCGGTCGCGGGCTCGCTGCGCGAGGCGTTCGCGAAGGCGTACGCGGGCGATCCGCTCGCGGCCTTCGGCGGCATCGTCGCCATGAACGCGACGGTCGATCTCGCGACCGCGGAGGAGATCGTCGCGGGCGAGAAGTTCCTCGAGGTCGTGGTGGCGCCGGGCTACGCGCCCGAGGCGCTCGCGCTTCTCCAGGCGCGCTGGAAGAACGCGCGCATCCTCGCGGTCGGACCCGTGACGGCGGCGCCGAAGTCGGTGCTCGTCCGTTCGGTCGCGGGCGGATTCCTCGCGCAGGAGGCGGATACGCATGCGATCGTCGCGGCGGACTTCACGCTCGCCGCGGGACCGAAGCCCGACGCGGCGACGCTCGCCGACGCGGCGTTCCTGACCGCGGTCGTGAAGCACCTCAAGTCGAACGCGGTGTGCATCGGGCGCGATGGCCAGCTCCTCGGCGCGGGCGCGGGACAGATGGACCGCGTCGCGAGCTGTCGGAACGCGGTCGAGAAGGCGGGTGCGCGGCTCGCGGAGTTGGGCGGAACGCTCGTCGCCGCGAGCGATGCGTTCTTCCCCTTCGACGACGGGCCGCGGCTGCTGATCGACGCGGGCGTGCGCTGCATCGTGCATCCGGGCGGCTCGAAGCGCGACGAGGACACGTTCCGGCTATGCGAGGAGCGTGGGGTGTCGTGCCTGCTGACGGGGGCGCGGCGGTTCCGGCACTGAATTTGGGCGGTCGCAACTGTCGTCGCCACCCCTGAACGGGGCGGCGACATCTTTGCTCCCTTTGGTGCTTGGTCGCGCGGTGTGATCGCGGGCGCGACTGGCGTCGTGACCGCTGGTGCCTGGCGGCCAGCGCGCCATCCGCGTTCACGCGGGACCCGCCGACAACCGGGTACGGACCGCCAC
>JBJOHC010000339.1:0-10386 GCA_046047955.1 Planctomycetota bacterium | reverse complement strand
CCGTCGGTGCGTCTCCGCATGCTGCAGACGCTCGCGCCGTGGGCCGCGCCCGCGACGGCGGCGGCGCCTTCGAACGGTTCGGGGCAGCTGCATGTCGCGTATCCGCGCGTCGAGAAGTCCGCGCTCGGACCAAGCCGCGCCGAGCAGATGCTGACGGCGCCCGTTCTTGCCGCGAACTGCTCGAGCTTCAAGGTCGAGTGGACCTGGGATGACGGCGTCGGGCGCACCTGGTCGGGAAATCCCGCCGGGACGCCGCCCGCGGGCGGCGAGCGCATCGGCATGTATGTCACGCAGGGTGCGGCGCAGCCGTGGTTCGGGCTTGACAATCCGCTGCTTGCGAACATCGCGCAGAGCCCGGTCCGCCCCGTCTCGAACAACGCGATCTTCCTGAACAATCCGAACTTCGGACCGTGGGGCACGATCGGCGCACCGCTCGTGATCGGCGATCTCGCCACCAGCGACCTCGTCTGCTCGGTGGAGGGTCCGATCAACCGGTCGGGCGATGCCCAGACCGTGAACCGCCCCATCTGGCGCACGAATCCCGTGCAGGACTCGAAGCGCGTCTACCAGGCCGTCTTCGGCTTCAATCAGGAGGACGCTGCCGTGATCGATCCGGCCGCGAGCCCGCGCGGACCCTACACCCCGCTTCCGAGCGCGATCCGCATCACCCTTCGACTGCACGACCCCCTCGGACGGATCGAGGGCGGTCGCGAGTACCAGTTCATCGTCGATCTGCCGAAGCGCTAAGGCCGGCCTCGTCAGGAGTTTCCCATGCAGACGATCCACCTTCACGGCACCTTCGATTCGCGTCGCGCGCGGCGCGGCAACACGATCGTGCTGGTCACGGCGATCCTGGTGCTTCTCGTCATCATCGCGACGGCCTTCGTCGGCCGGACGCGCGCGGTGCGTCAGATCTCGGCGGCGCAGCAGGCGGCCGCGGGGCGCGACGGCCGTGGCGAGTCGATCGCGGTCGATGTCGCGGGCGAGATCGGCGCGGCGCTCTTCGCGCGGCCGGTCAACACGAGCGATCCATTCTCGCGGACGGATCCGGCGACGGGCACGATCGTCGCGAGTTCGTCGTGGCCGCGTCTCGCGCCGCCCTCGGGTGCCTCGCGCTACTCGATCGATCGCGATGTCCTGCCCGTCTCGAGCGCGGCGAACCCGTTCGCGGGCGACGGCATCCCCGACTTCCCCTACAACATCGCGCCCTTCGAGACGAAGGCGTGGACGAACTGGCCCGACTTCTTCGGCGGGCCGAGCCCGTGGCCCTTCGGTCCCGGTTCGCCGCAGGGCGTGATCGCGCTTCCCGGCGGCTTTCCCATCGGCGACGCGAACCCGTTCGGCAACCCCGGCATGGGCGACTCGCGCTGGCTCCGTTCGACCGAACCCGAGCGCATCGGACTCGATCAGACGGGCGATGGCGTTCCCGACCTCTTCGACTTCTCGCACTGGGGGCACCTGTCCTGGCTGCCGGCGGCACACAACGCGTGGCGCGTGGTCTACGACATCGCCGACATCGAGGCGAACACCATCACCAACCTCAACGAGGCGCAGGCCGCGCCGTACGCGGTCGCCTGGCCCTACGAGCAGTGGCTCCCCGGCGTCACGCCCGCGCCGATCTCCAACGCGAACGAGTTCATCCTCCGCCGCGACCAGTGGTTCTCGAACTATCCGAACGTCTACGGCTCGCCCGCGGCGGCGCTGCCGAACTTCTTCGGCCTGAAGCTGCTCGGCCGCCCGACCGACGAGTTCGTCTTCGGATCGAACCGGAACGTCATCTCGCGCACCTTCACCGACACCGACGGGGACGGCTTCACCGACAGCTTCTGGTTCACCGCGCCGATCGGCATCGACCGCGGCATCCGCACGATCGTCGGCGTGTCGGTCGTCGACAACTCGGCGCTCCTCAACGCGAATGTCGCGACGAAGTTCGGCTTCAACTCGACGACGGGCCAGACGCCCGCCGACCTCGCGCTCGTCACGAGCGTCGAGGAGTTCCAGCCGTTCACGAACCTCGGGACGACGGCCGGCTTCTTCGACGGTCCCGTGAACCAGCCGGGTTCGAGCCCCGCGGGATCGAACGTCCTCGCGGGCGGCGGCACGCCCTCGCCGAATCCGACCTACTGGACGGGTATTCCCGCGCTCGCGTTCCCCTCGGGCGTGATGCGCTACAACCGCGCGGGATTCGGTGACTTCGGCAACGAGCCCGAGAGCTTCCTCGAGGCGATCGGCCTGCGCACCGCGAACGGCGGGATCGACAGCGGCAATCCCGCCGCGGGCTATCCGCTCGCCGACGCGACGCTGCCGACGGACCCGAACCCGTATCCGCGCGGCGCCTTCGAGAGCGCCCGCGAGCGCCTCGCCTACTTCAAGCTCGCGGGTCTCGACAGCGAGCAGCCGCTCCTCGGCGTGACGCCGTTCGACGCGAGCGACGAGTTCGAACTGCGCGCCTTCCACGGCAACAACCTGCCCTTCACGCTGTCGCGCTTCGAGCAGGCGGTCAGCCTCTACAGCCCCGGCTACCAGGGCGGAACGGCGAACGACTTCCAGTTCCTCCGCTCCTCGCCGATGCGCGAGGAGGCCGACGAGTACCTCGACCAGCTCAACTCGCGCCAGCTGCTCGTCGACACGCGGCGCAAGCTCACGCTCTTCAACGGCGCGCGCAACGAGACGGCGCCGCCGTGGCTCTGGCCGACGCCGTACTTCGAGGAGACGATCAACTACATGAATCCGGGCGGGGCGATCCCCGCGTCCGGTGATCCGAACTTCAACGCCTTCCAGGCCGCGAACCGCGCGGAGTACGAGCGCCAGAAGCGGAAGATCGACCTGCGCGCGCCGATGTTCGTCGACGCAAACGGCAACCCGAACCTGCTGCGCAATCCGTTCGCCGCCTTCCAGTGGCGCCGCGACCTTGCGCGCGTCCTCGAGGCGTCGCTCGCGAAGATCTCCCTCGACGCGACGGGCGCACCCGTCTACCAGACCTTCTTCGGCACGCGCGAGGCCGACTACGTCCGCACCATGTCGATGATCGCGAGCTACGTCGCGAACATCGACACCGCGAGCGACGAGCCGCAGACCCTCGGCACCTCGGGCGTCGCCATCGACCGCCCGCTCTACCCGAGCAATCCGCAGCAGGACCCGCAGCAGTACTTCGCGGCCTTCACCGACGCGGTGCCCGATCCGTTCATCCAGGACCGCTTCTATCTCGGCATGGAGAAGCAGCCCTACATCATGGAGGTCTTCTTCGGGCTCGTGTATCCGAAGAGCAACTTCAACGAGGCCGAGTGGCTCGCGGCGGGTGGACAGGCGCCCGCTGGTGGCGCGGAGCAGCTCCCGCCCGATGTCGAGGATGGCGGCGAGAACTTCGTCGACTCGACGAGCCAGCCGAAGGCCGTCATCGCCGTCCAGATCGCGAACCCGTACGACACGCCGATCTCCCTTGGCGACTTCCGCGTGCGCCTCTTCGGTCAGACCTTCAGCTTCGCGGCGGGCGGCATCGCGGCGGGCTACGGTCCGAATCCAGTCCTGCCCGCGGCGACGCTCGGGCGTCCGAGCACGGCGATCGTCTATGCGATCGCGAACGGCGCAGTCGGCGACTATCCCGCCACCGACACCGACGCGAATCCCGCGACGCTGCCCACCTTCAAGCAGGCCGTCCTCGACTTCCTCGACATCGAGCGCGGCGAGACGAACGGCGGCTCGCTGCAGCAGACCGATCTCGACGGCGACGGACTCGTCGAGTTTGCGACGCTCTACGACGCGCGCGGCGTCGAGCCGAACTTCGACAGCCTCGATCGCACGCTCGTCTTCGACGCGACGGGAACCTGGAAGGTCGATCTGAACGCGCCCGCGACGGGCTCCAACAACCCCTACGACAACGCGGGGCAGCAGCCCGTCGAGATCGTGCGCAACATCCTGCCGCCCCCGGGGGTCGGGGGTGGTCCGCTCCAGATCGTCGTCGACCGCTTCGACAACGAGTTCACCGGACCCGAGGTCGAGTTCAACGAGGCGATGAACCGCCTCTTCACCGACCAGCAGTTCATCCCGCCCGAGAAGAATTACTTCTGGGATTCGAATCCGCAGCGCCGCTTCATCGCGGGCATCCGCCTGCGCGACAACGACTTCTTCATGACCTGGTGCCGCGCGAGCCGCGTCTGGGCCTTCGACCTCGACACCTGGAACGACACCGCGCTCGATCCCGAGCTCAAGACGATCGACGCGGTCGAGCGCTCGCCGCGCTACGCGTTCTCGATGGCGACCGAGCCCGTGCGCTCCTCGCGCCAGATCGACGGGGTGAGCAACAACGGCGCGCGCCTCACGGGCGCGCAGGGCTGGCGCGGCGACATCTGGAAGATCGAGCAGGACCCCGATGGCGACGGCAACGGCGCGGGGCGCTGGGTGAACTTCACCTTCATGGACCAGTTCGGACGCCAGCTGCGCGGCAAGCCCGTCTTCTTCTCGAACCAGCTCGTCGTGAAGGAGGACACCTTCGAGGTCGTCGGCAACACCGACGCGGGCAACCCGATCCCGTTCCTCGCGAACTTCACCAGCCAGGCCGATTTCCTCCAGGATTGCCACGGCCACACCGAGTACGACGGCGCCGAGTACCACTGGGTGATCGGATCGAAGGGCTGCAGCCCGCAGGACTGGCAGCGCTTCGCCGACCAGGCGGTCATGAACATCCCGTTCCAGATGACGCAGAAGGACACCGATTTCGAGCAGATCGGCGAGCTCCTCGACGTCTTCCTGCGCGGACACGTGTTCGAGGGCTGGGGCGGCAACCCGCAGACGGTGCGCACCTTCTCGGAGATCATGCTCGAGGACGATCCCGACGACGAGTTCTACCCGGGCGAAGGGATCTATACGAACCGCCTGCAGGTGCGGCTCGTCGGCGAACTCGGTGCGAACGATCCCGGCTCGATCGTCCTCGGCGCGGCGTTCGATCCGCTCCAGGCGACCGTGCCGCCGACTCCGCTTCTCGGCTACGAGGCGTGGAAGCCGGCGCTGCCCGCGGGCATCGCGTTCCTCGACGCGCTGACGATCGACGGCCCCGGGCGCAACAGTTTCGACCGGAACGGCTCGAGCGGCTTCGACGCCTTCGACGCGCAGCAGGAGCAGGAGCGGCGCTTCACGCTCGCCCACGGTTACCTCGGCAAGGCGACGCCCGGTCTCGTGAACCTCAACACCGCGATGCCCGAGGTGATGCAGGCGCTTCCCTACCTCACGCGCCTGCCGCGCGAGACGGTGAACGGCATCACGCCGTACTCGCACGCGGTCGACGCGATCCGCGCGTACCGCGATCAGAAGCTTCCGGGCGCGCCGACGCCGTTCCCCGTGAACCTCGCACCGAGCTACGCCGACCGCGGTCTCACGCAGGCGCAGGTCGATGCGAACCTGCCGACGACCTTCCCGACGACCTACTCGCGCTTCTTCCCGGGCATGCGCAACGAGCGCGGCTTCGCCTCGATCGGCGAGCTTGCGCTCCTCGGTCGCATCCCCGAGCAGCCGGTGCCCGACCTCCTGCGCGCGAGCTACAGCATGCGCTGGCTCGGACTCGATCCGTATCTCGGCGTCGCGGGCGCGGGCTTCGACAGCTACACCCAGGGCTATTCGTGGGCGACCGACCGCACCTTCCCGCGGCCGCGGCAGCTGCCGGCCGACATCCTCTCGGGGATCGGCGGCATCACCAACGTGCCCATCAAGCCGCACGACGAGCCGCTCGGCGACGCGGAGGACCTCAACCTCCTCTTCAAGGGCATCTCGAACCTCGTGACCACGCGTAGCGATGTGTTCACGGTCTACCTCCGCGTGCGGCAGGTGAAGCAGAATCCCGTGAACGGCAAGTGGAACGGCACCGACAAGGAGACGATCCTCGACGACTCGCGCTACGTGATGTGCGTCGATCGCAGCAACGTGAACGCGCCCGGGGACCAGCCGCGGATCATCTACTTCCAGAAGTGCCCGTGAGCGAGGAGCCGCGGGTGATCGCCGAGGGCGCGCGCTGGCTCGTCGTCGACAAGCCGGCGGGTCTGCACACCGTCGCGCGCGCCGCGGACGATGGCGCGAGCGTCGAGGCCTGGCTGGGCGCGACGCGGCCCGAGCTCGCGGCGATCGAGGAGTGCGGGCTCGTCCATCGGCTCGATCTCGAGACGAGCGGATGCCTGCTCGTCGCGCGTGATGCCGGCGCGCGGGAGATCCTGCGCGACGCGTTCAGCGGGCGCGGCGGCGAGATCCGCAAGGCGTATCTCGCCGAGGTCGAGGGGCGGATGGCGCCGGGTGCGTTCACCCTCTTCTTCCGCGGGCGACACAAGTCGAGCGCCAAGGTGAGCGTCGCGCGGCGGGGCGAGGCGGCCGAGGTCGGGCGTTGCCTCTGGCGTGTTCGCGGCGCGGGGAGCGGCGGGCGCACGACGGTCGTCGAGGTCGAGCTGCTTGGTCCCGGGCGCAGGCACCAGATCCGCGCGGGGCTCGCGAGCCTCGGGCACCCGCTCGTCGGCGACGCGCTCTACGGGGCGGAGCAGGGCGGCGGCGTTCGCCTGCACGCGTGGCGGCTCGAGTGGTGGAACGAGCTGCTCGGGGACGGCGATGCGCAGGTCGAGGCCGAGGCTCCCGTTTGGGCGTCGACCGTCCGCTGAGCGGGTGGGCAGGGGACTCGGATCTTCGGGCGCGAAGGGGTGCCTAAACGCCCCAATTCGGTCGTGTGTTCCCCCGAGCGCTTGGATGTCGACCGAAGCGGGCGTACCTTGGCGAAACGGGAGCCCTCGGGTGCTGGCGACATCGAACGGACTCTTCCTTGCCGCATTCGCGGTGGCCAGCGCCACGGCGGCGGTCGCGGCACCCCGATCCGCCCCGCCCCGATTCGTCGACGAAGCGCGCGCGCGCGGGGTCTCCTATGTCGTCACCGACGGGGCGTTTGGCGGCTCGGGGCAGTACGGCTGCGGTGTCGCGCTCTGCGACCTCGACGGCGATGGCGATGACGACCTCGTCGCGCTCGGTGGGGCGAGCGGCCGCATCGGTGTCTTCGAGAACGACGGTGTGGCGCACTTCACGGACCGCACGCTCGAGACGGGCATTCCCCAGCTCTTGCGGAGTTCGGGCATCGTCGCCGCCGACTACGACGGTGACGGCGACCTCGACCTCTTTCTCACGCGCTGGATGCAGACCGCGCGCCTCTTCCGGAACGACGGCGGATTCCGCTTCACCGATGTCACGCTTGCGGCGGGACTGGGTGGCCTCTCGGGCCCCGGCTCGGGCTCTTCGTTCGGCGACTTCGACGGCGACGGCGATCTCGATCTCGCCGTCGGGATCCGCACGGGCACGCTGAACAACCTCGGACGCAACCGCTTCTACCGGAACGACGGCGACGGCACCTTCACCAACATCGCGGCCGAACTCGGCGTCGACGACGCGTTCGCGACCTTCCACTGCCTGCTGCAGGACCTCGATCGCGACGGCGACTGCGACCTCTACGTCTCGAACGACAAGGGGACGGGCGGCGGCGCGTGGAACCGCTACTTCCGCAACGAGGGCGGCGCGTTCGTCGACGAGCGCGACAACGGCGCCTGCGCCGAGATGGACTCGATGGGCGTCTTCGCGGGCGATCTCGACGGCAACGGCTTCGACGACATCTTCTGCACGAACATCGCGATCGGCCATGTGCTGCTCGCGACCGACGACGCGCAGTCGTACGTCGAGGCGCAGGACGACGCGCAGGTCGACGGCGACACGAGCGGCTGGGGAACGCTCATGTTCGATCCCGACAACGACGGCGATCTCGACCTCTTCGCGCTCTCGACCTCGCCGCAGCCCGACTATCTCTGGATGAACGACGGCGGGTATCCGCTCGTCGAGCGCGGCGCCGAGGCGGGGATCGACGAGCGCGATGATTCGTACTGCCTCGCGGCATCCGATCTCGACCACGACAACCGCGTCGACCTCCTGGTGCAGAGCCACACGGTGAACCTGCGGCTCTGGATGAACGCGTCGGAGGATGTCGGGCGCGCGCTGCGCGTGCGCGTGATCGGCCGCGGCGCGAACACGCATGCGGTGGGCGCGCTCGTGGATGTCGAGTCCGAGGGCGGCGCGGGCGTGGTGCGCGCGAACCGCCAGGTGCTCGCGGGCACCTCCTACAAGAGCCAGAGTTCGTACGCGCTGCATGTCGGACTCGGCGATGCGGTGCGCGCGGAACGCGTCGTCGTGCGCTGGCCGCGGCTTCTCGCCGATGGAGCCGGGTGGGTCACGCGGACGATCGTCGATCTCCCTGCGAGCGAGCCGGGTGCCGAGCCGTGGCCGATCCATCCGCCCGAACGGCTCGGCGACGCCGAGGGTGACGGGCGCGTCGATCCCGACGACCTGGCGGCGGCGGCGGCCTGCGCGAAGTCCGCGCTCGCGCCCGCGTGCCTCGTCTTCGACCTCGATGGGGATGCCGACATCGATGGTGCCGATCTCGCCGCGATGCGGGTGCGGATGTGCGATCTCGACGGCAGCGGGCATGTCGCCGCGCCCGATCTCGCGATCCTCATCGGGGCGTGGGGGACGGCGGACGCCGATCTCACCGGCGACGCGCGCGTCGATGCGGCGGATCTCGCGCTTCTCCTCGCAAACTGGTCGTGAGGTTCGGCCGTTGCCCGCGCGACGGTCGAGACGCCATGCTCGCGCGCCGCGTTCCGACGTCTGAAGACTTCGGGCACCCGCGCGTTCGGACGAGGGCGAGGAGGCCGTTCCGCCGATGGCGGGGAGAACTGAACGCGGCGATCCCGCGCGTCGGAGGCGAAGGCGTTGGCCATACGACGAGAGCCGCCCGGAGGGCGGCTCTCGTTCGAGTTCCGATTCGTTCTTGTCGGCCGACGGACTCAGAGGTTTCCGCGGCGCTCCTGCTCGATCTCGAGGCTCTCGAAGAGGGCCGAAACTCCCTTCGAGAGGCTCGAGATCGTGTTGACTCAGAGGTTTCCGCGGCGCTCCTGCTCGATCTCGAGGCTCTCGAAAAGAGCCTTGAAGTTGCCCTTGCCGAAGCTCTGCGAGCCGCGGCGGCAGATGATCTCGAAGAAGAGCGTGGGGCGGTCCTGAAGCGGCTTCGTGAAGAGCTGCAGCAGGTATCCCTCATCGTCGGCGTCGACGAGGATGCCGAGGTCCTTCACCTTCTTGTGATCCTCCTTCACGACCTCGTGGCCGTGCTCGGTCAGCATCTTGTCGACGCGCGCCCAGACGGTCTCGTAGTACGCGTCGGGGATCGTGAGGAAGTCGACGCCGCGGCGGCGGAGCTCGGTGATCGAGTGCAGCTCGTCGTCGGTGCGCAAAGCCAAGTGCTGCACGCCCGGCGTCTGGTCGTGCCAGTCGAGGTACTCCTGGATCTGGCTCTTCTTCTTGCCTTCGGCGGGCTCGTTGATCGGCATCTTGATGAGGTGGTTGCCGCTCGCCATGACCTTCGACATGAGCGCCGAGTACTCGGTGCCGATGTCCTTGTCGTCGAAGTGCTTGAACATGGCGAAGCCGAGGACCTCCTCGTACCACTTCACCCAGTGGTTCATCTTGCCTTCCTCGACATTGCCGACGGCGTGGTCGACATACTTGAGGCCGCAGGGGTTCGCCTTGTTGTACGCGTTGAGCGCGAAGCCCTCGACCTTGCGGAAGCCCGGCATGAACAGGCCGCCGTTCTTCACCGCCGGCAGCGCGTACGCGCCGGTGCGCGAGACGAAGGTGTGCTGCGCGCGGCCGTAGGTCTTGATTCCAGCGAAGGTGACCGAGCCGTTCGCGTCGGACCAGGTCTTCGGTTCGTACGCGCTCTCGCCGCCGTTCTTGATCGCCTGCTTCCACGCCTTCTCGGCGTCGAACACGGTCAGCGCGAGGTCCTTCACGCCGTCTCCGTACTGCATCGCCTCGCGCGCGGCCTGCCCGTCCTTCGTGAGCGAGCTCTCGAGGATGATGCGGATGTTGCCCTGCGTGAGCAGGTACATCGCGCGGTCGCGCGAGCCCGTGGTCAGGTCTGCGATCTGCTCGACCTGGAAGCCGAACGCGCTCGCGTAGAAGAACGCGGCCTGCTTCGCGTTGCCCACGAAGAAGCGCACATGGTCGACATCGATGAGCTGCAGGGGGTCGGTCGCGGACGCGACGCCGGAGGACGGGCTGAGCGTGGTCATGGGACGATCATACGGCAAGCCCACGGGCTCGCTCAACGCGGTCGCGGTGCGGGATTTCGAGAGGATTCGCACGCCGGCCCGCGCGCCTGAACCCGGACGAGTTCGCCGCGAAAGGGCAGCCGCTACCATCGCGCCCATGCAAGCCGACCGAACCTCCGGCGTCGCCTCGACCGGCGCGCGACCGAACTACGCGCCCGAGAATCGCTCGGCGGGCGCCGGCAAGTTCATCGCGGTCGCGGTCTTCGCGCTGCTG
>JBJOHC010000338.1:0-16211 GCA_046047955.1 Planctomycetota bacterium | reverse complement strand
CCGAGCCCGAGGCAGTCGATCGACTTGACCGCGTGGAGCGCGCCCGACGAGTGGTGCCGGCAGAGGTCGACGCGTCCCGTGCCGCCATGGCCGAGGGGACGGACGAACTCGTATCCGGCGGGCGCGGGGTGGAGCGACTCGCGTCGGCTCGACGCGCGGATCGCGTCGCGCGTTCCGAACGACTGGGGCGAGCCGGCGTCCGCGCCGAGGAGCGATTCGACGATCGATCGCAGCTCGAGGTCGTCGCCGCAGGCATCCGAGACGAAGCCCGCGCGCTCGTGGAGATCGAGCTCGACCGCGCACTGAAAGACCGCCTTCGCGCGGCGGATGCGGGAGATCTGGGGCGTCATGCCTCCACCTCTCCCTCGACGCGCCGACCGATGGGGGCGCCGTCCGACTTCAGCTGCTCGGCGAGGAACGCCCGCCCGAACCGCCAGTCGCGCGACACCGTCGAGAGCGACATGCCGAACGCCTCGGCGACCTCCTCGATGGTGAGACCGCCGAAGACCCGCGCCTCCACGACGCGCGCCGCACGCTCGTCGGCTTCGGCGAGCGCGGCGAGCGCGTCGTCGATCTCGAGGAGGTCGACGACGGGACCGAGGTCGGCGGCGAGGAGCTCCATCGGCACGGCCGCGCGGCGGTTGCCGCCCCGCCGAAGCGAGGCGCGGCTGCGCGCATGGTCGACGAGGATCGAGCGCATCGTCGACGCCGCGTAGGCGAGGAGGTGCGACTCGCTCTCGAACGGGTCGCCGTCGCGGTCGGCCAGGCGCAGGAAGACCTCGCTCACCACAGCCGTCGGCTGCAGGGTGTGCGACGCCCGCTCCTTGCGCATGACCATCGAGGCGATGGCCCGGAGCTGCGGGTAGAGCGAGACAAAGCCCGCTGTGAAATCGGGGGACCCCCCGCCACTGGCAGAAACGGACCGCCCACCCTCAAGGGATGCGACGACACCCGCCTCCGCCTGGCGGATCCTCTCGGAGGAACCAGACATGGGAGACTCTCAGGGACGATTTGACCGCCACGGCTTCATCCGACGCTTGCCACGCTGCGTACGCCGGACGAAGAGGGGAACGAGACGGTCAGGCGACAACCCTACTCCAAGTTGCCAAGTCGGCAAGAAATGCGTGCGCAAATCCTTGCAGTCATGGTCTTTGAAGCCAGATCGCGTCTTCGAAGGCAAGGGTGCGGCCCTGCCGCGCGTCGATGCGACGCCCGTCCATCGTCGGGCGGCTCAGCCCGCCGAACCCGAACCGACCGGGAGCTTCTCCAGCACCTTGTCGACGAGCCCGTAGTCGAGCATCTCCTTCGCCGAGAGCCAGTAGTTGCGCTCGCAGTCCTCGGCGATCTTCTCGCGGGTCTGACCCGTGTGGGCGGCGTAGAGGTCGTAGAGCTGATCCCGCATGCGCAGGATGTGGCGCGCCTCGATCTCGAGGTCGGTCGCCTGGCCCTCGAGCCACCCGCCGATGAGCGGCTGATGCATGAGGTTCTCGGCGTTCGGCAGCGCGTAGCGCTTGCCCTTCGTTCCCGACGAGGCGATCACCGAGCCCATGCTCGCCGCCTGACCGATGATGTAGGTCGCGACATCGCAGGGGATGAACTTCATCGTGTCGACGATGCCGAGGCCCGCGGTGACGCTGCCACCCGGGCTGTTCACGTAGAGCGAGATCTCGGCGCGCGGATCCTCGTTCGCGAGGAAGAGGAGCTGCGCGATCACGAGGTTCGCCATCTGGTCGCCGACGGGGCCCGTGACGAACACGATGCGGTCGTTGAGCAGGCGCGAGTAGATGTCGTAGGCGCGCTCGCCGCGGCCGGTCTTCTCGATGACGATGGGGATGATGCTCATGTCGTTGCCTGCCGTTTCAGGGCGCGGGGCGCCCGTCGTGATTTCGTCGGGTGTTCGTCGGATGTCCGTCGGATGTCCGTCGTGTCTCGGTCGGTGATTCGGTGCGTCCCGCGGGTCAGTCCGCCGCGTCCTTGCGCTTCGCGAGCGGGGCGCGCTCGACGATCCCGTCGATCAGCCCGTAGGCGAGCATCTCGTCGGCGTTCAGCCAGAGGTCGCGGTCGCAGTCGGCGGCGACCACCTCCATGGTCTTTCCCGTCATCTCGGCGTAGAGCCGGTTGCACTGGTCCTCGATCGCGATCATGCGGCGCGCCTCGATCTCGAGGTCGCTCGCCGTCCCCTCGATCACATCGAGGATGCGGCCCTGGTGCATGAGGTTCCACGATCGCCGCGTCGCGAAGCGCCGGCCCTTGGTGCCGCAGCAGGCGACGAGGCTCGACATGCTCGGCGCGCAGCCGATGATGTAGGTCGCGACGGGGCAGGGCAGCGACCGCATCGTGTCGATGATCGCCATCCCCGCGGTGATGCTGCCGCCCGCGCCGTTCACGTAGAGCGAGATCTCCGCGCGCGGATCCTCGCACGCGAGGTAGAGGAGCTGCGCGCAGATCGAGTTCGCCATCGGCGTCCGGATCTCGCCCGAGCACATGACGATCCGGTCGGCGAGGAGCCGCGACCACATGTCGTACTGCCGCTCGCGGCCGCCCGAGCCCTCGATGACGTAGGGCACGAAGCCTCCGCCGTCGTCGTCGTCGGATCCGAGTGGTTCGGGATGGTCGGTGCTCGTCGTCACGATGAAACCGCGCTTCGCGTCGCCGGACGCCTCACTTCTTCGCCTTGTCGGGGAAGACCGCCACGTCGTCGACGAGGCCGTAGGCCTTCGCCTCCTCGGCGCTGAAGAACTTGTCGCGGTCCGAGTCCTTGACGACCTTCTCGTAGGGCTGGCCCGTGTGGCGGGCGAGGATCTCGTTGAGCGTGCGCTTCATCTTGACGATGTGCTCGGCCTGGATCTGGATGTCGGTCGTCTGGCCCGTCACGCCGCCGAGCGGCTGGTGGATCATCACCTTCGCGTGGGGCAGGATGATGCGCTTGCCGGGGTGGCCCGCCGCGAGGAGCAGGGCGCCCGCCGAGTACGCGCGGCCGATGCAGAAGGTCGAGACGTCGCTCGAGATGAACTGCATCGTGTCGTAGATCGCGAGCATGTCGTCCACCGACCCGCCCGGCGAGTTGATGTAGAAGTTGATGTCCTGCCCCTTCTTCTGGTTCTCGAGGTAGAGCATCTGCATCATGACCCGCGCGGCCGAGGCGTAGTTCACCTCGCCGATGAGGAAGACGACGCGGTTCTCGAGGAGGAGCTCGTCGATCGTCATCTCGCGCGTGCGCTGGTAGTTGACGGAGGCGAGGACCTCGTGCCGACGCTCGGGGGGAAGCGTCGCGAGGATGTGGGGCATGTGCGCGTCGAGGATCGAATGCATGCGCGGAACTTTCGTGGGGGCGCCCGGTGGGAGGCTGGTGGAAGGGCGGTGCGGTGTCGGCGCCGGCGGCGCGGGAGCTCTGGGAGTCGACGCACGCCATGCGGCGCGACGGCGTCGGAATGCCGTCGTGGTGCCATCCACGGGGCGGCGGATCGTATCGGTCGCCCGTTGATCGGCAAGCCGTCGCGGGAACTTCGCAAACGATGGGGACTTTCTTCGGGTGCCGTCCCGAGGCGTCGCCGCTACTCGAAGCGTCCGCCGTAGAGATCGGGGCGGATGCCGCGCGGCGTGCGCGTCTCGCCGGGGTCGCCGCCCGCGCCCGACGCGGGGAGCGCGAGCGCGAACTCGCTTCCCGTCGCGCCCGTCGCGACGAGCTCGAGCCGGCCGCCGTGACGCTCGGCGATCTTGCGCGCGACCGCGAGGCCGAGCCCCGTGCCGCGCTGGCCCTTCGTCGAGAGGAACGGTTCGAACAGGCGTCCGACGACGGCGCGCGGGACGCCCGCGCCGTTGTCTCGCACGGTGATCGCGACCTCGTCGCGCGCCTCGTCGTAGCGCGCGGCGAGGGTGACGAGTCCGGTCCGCTCGGGCGCCGCCTCGACCGCGTTCATCGCGAGGTTCGTGAGCGCCTGCAGCACCGACGCGAGATCGAAGTGGACGGGCGGAAGGTCGTTCGCGGGTTCGACGACGATCGCGACGCGCCGGCGGCCCGCCGCGGGCGAGAGAAGGTCGCGCACCTCCTCGAGGAGCCCGCCGACCTCGGCGGGCTCGGGTTCGAGCGGCCGCTCCTTCGCCCAGGCGAGCATGTTGAGGGCGAGCGCGTGGATCCGGTCGAGGTTCCGCTGCAGGACGGGCCAGCCCTCCTGCGCGCGCCGCACATCGCCGCGCGTGAGCGCGAGATCGACCGCGTCGGCGCCGAAGCGCAGGCCCTGCAGCATGTTCTTGATCGAGTGGCTCAGCGCCGCGACGGTCTCCCCGATCAGCGCGAGGCGCTCCTCGCGGTCGCGGGCGTGGCGGCGGTCGCGCGCGGCGATCGCGAGCGATGCGACCTGCGCGGCGCGGGCGGCGGCGGCGATCTCGGCGGGCGTGGCCGCGCGCGCGTCGTCGCGGAGGATGACGAAGGCGCCGCGCGTGCCGCCGATCGAGCCGAACGGCACCGCGAGGCGGAGGCGGCCGTCGCCCGCGGCGAGGATCTCGCTCCGGCGGATCGCCTCGCGCGCGAGGGCGAGCGGCAGGGGGCCGGTGCCCTCGGGCGCGCCCGGCGCGGTGAACGACTCGAGTCCCGCGTCGTTCGCGAGCAGCGCGACGACGCTCGCCGCGAGTTCCACCGCCAGCGCGCGCGCGGCGTCCGCGAGAAAGGTCGCCGCGTCGGTCGGCTCGGTCGCGCGCGACAGGAGGCGCGCGACGAGCGGCGCGGCATCCGAATCGGCGGCGGTCGCGGGCGGGGCGAGGGGAACCGTCGACCCCGCATCGCGTGCGCCGTCGTCGTCCGCGGCCGGCGCCTCCTCGCCCTCCCGGACGACGAGGAACTCGCTCTCGCCGCACCGGAGGCGGTCGCCCGCGCCGATCGCGACCGCTCCCGCGACGCGCGCGCCGTTCACGAAGGTCCCGTGCCGGCTCCCGAGGTCGCGCACGAGCCAGCGCGCGCCATCGGGCGTGAGTTCGGCGTGGCGGCGGCTCACGGTCGGATCGTGGATCTCGAGCGCCTCGGTCGAGCGGCCCAGGAGCTGGGGCTCGCGCTCGGGCAGCGGAAAGGCCCGACCCTGGTCGGGACCGCGCACGGCGAGGAGGGTGAGCATCGCCGCGCATCGTACGGCGGCGGGGCGTCGACGCCGTACGATGCGCCCGCGATGAGCGGACCACTGCACGCCGGCATGCGATTCGTCGTCCTCCACGGGAAGGACTCCTTCCAGGTGGTGGCGCGGCTCAAGGCGCTCGAGGAGGCGCTCAAGGCGGAGTTCGGCGATGTCTCCCGCTTCGACTTCGACGGCGCGTCCGCGGGGCTCGTCGAGGTCCTCGACGAGCTGCGCACCTTCGGCCTTCTCGCCGCCCACAAGCTCGTCGTCGTCGAAAAGGCCGAGCAGTTCCTCGGGGTCGAGGAGCGCCGCCGCGCCATGGAGCGCTACGCCGAGAGCCCGATGCAGGAGGCGACCCTCGTCTTCCGCAGCGAGTCGTGGCGGCCGGGGAACCTCGACAAGCTCGTCGCGAAGGTCGGCGCCGTCGTGAAGTGCGAGCCGCCCACCGCGGACCGCGCCACCGACTGGGCGGTCGCGCGCGCCCGCAAGGAGTACGGGATCGAGGTCGACGCCGCGGCCGCCGCCGCCCTCGTCGAGCGGGTCGGGAACGACCTCCAGCGGCTCGACGGCGAACTCGCGAAGTACGGCGCCTACCTCGCGACCGAATCCGAGGGTGCGCGGCGCGTCGGCAAGGAGCTCGTGACGGTCCTCACGGGGCAGACCCGCGAGGAGGCGGCCTGGGAGGTGCAGGAGGCCGTCCTCGGCGGGCGGCCGGTCGAGGCGATCCGCAAGGTGCGCGAACTCATCGAGATCTCGCAGGCGCCCGAGCAGCTCATCCTCTGGTCGCTCGTCGACCTCGCCCGCAAGCTCCACGATGCCGCCCGGATGCTCGACGAGGGCGCCGCCGAGGGTGCGGTCGCGAAGCAGGTGCGCCTTTGGGGGCCGTCGCAGGCACCGACCCTGCGCGCGGCGCGCGCGCTCGGACCCGTCGCGGCCGCGCGGCTCTTTCACGACGCGGTCGACCTCGACCGCCGCTCGAAGAGCGGTCTCGCGGGCGAACTGCCCCGCACGCTCGAGGCGTTCGTCGAGGGGTTCGCGTCGCGGGTCGCGCCGCCGCGGGCACCCGCCCGGCGATGACGGCGCCCGCGCGACGCCCGTCCTGCACGCGCGGCCCGAATCTGACGAAGGCGCGCTCGGGAAGCCGATAGCCGCTCCACCGACGCGGCCCGTGAAACGGTCGCAGGCGGCGCCGCGTTCTCCCTGCTCCGGCCGCTGGGCTGGGGCGCGACTCCCGCGCCACCCCGCGCTCCGTTCGAGCGCTCGCCCCGTGTCGGCAGGCCCGTTCGCGCCATCGAACCGGTCGACGCCTGGTCAGGAGGACCTGGCGAAACGAAGAGGAACTTCGCGTGCATGACGCACCGCGGCCGAGCCGCCGACCGAACCGTCCGTCTGAATCCGACCGAGCCCGCGCCGCCGCCGGCGAGCCGGCGCGTGACCACGCGTCGCGCGCGCCCGCGACGGGTCTGCGCGTCGCCGAGGTCCTGCGCGCGGGTGCGCCTTCGGCGCTCGCGCTCGGTGTCTGGACGGTGGCGGGCGGCGGTTGCGCGTCGGCGCCAACCGCGAACCCGCTCGCGGGTCCGGGCGGCGAGGTGCGCGCTCCGCTCGAGATCGCGGCGACGGGGGAGTCGCCCGCGTCGGGCGCGGCGGTGCGGCGACCCGATCGCGTCGTCTTCAGCGATGACGCCACGACGGACCCGCGCGGCGGGGCCTCCATGGACGAGCCGTCGGGCGGGCTCGTGTCGGCACTCGCCTCAAGCTACGCCGACGACCAGGCCGCACTGGCCGCGATGGAGGCGGCGCGTCGCGAGCCGTCGCGGGTCGTGTTCTCCGACGAGGCGGATCTGCCAGCGCAGGATCGCGGATTTTCACGCGAGAACGCCGCAGAAGATGGCGTGAACGCCGCGGGTGGAGGTAAGTTCGCGCCTGAGCCACGGCTCGCCAGTCGGGGCGGCGATGTCGCTCCGATCGATCAAGCGAGCGCGGGCGGGTCGACCGAATCGGCGGTCCCCGGCCGCGAGGGCGGCGCGACGACGGCGGCGAACCCGTCCGATCCACGCGCGTCGGGTGCCTCCGTATCGGATGCACTCGTTGCCCCCGCCGTCGGGCCTGCCGTTCCGTCGTCCACGATGACGCCGACCACGACGCCGGCCACGACGCCAACGGTGAACCCGGCACCAGTCGCCACCACCGCGGGGGACGCGACGACGGTTTCCGAGGGTGGCGCGATCCCCGCGACGACGCCCGTCGCGGACGCCCCCGCGCAGGCCGCGCCCACCGCCGCGAACCTCCCCCTCGAGATCGTCGAGCCGACGCCGACCGAGCCCGCGCCCCTCGCGCGCCTCCTCGCCGAGAGTCTCGTCCGCTCGAGCGGCGAGAGCGTCGAGCCGCTGCGCGAGTGGATCGCCTATTCGGCCCTCGCCCTCACCGACCCGTCGATCGACCTGCCCGCCGAGTTCGGACACGACCTGCTGCCCGCCGAGAAGGCGCGCGTCGAGGCGGTCCATGCCGCGTTCGCCGCCGTCGGCCGCTCGCTCGCCGAGGGATCGACCGAACTCGACCCCGCGACCATCGAGGCGCTCGTCGCCGCGCTCGGAGGCGGGCCGAAGCTCGCGATTCCCCGCACCGAGCTCTGCACGAAGGTCGAGCGTTTCGGGCAGTTCGCGCCCATCGCGTCGAGGAAGTTCCTCGCCCGCTCGAACGCGCGCTTCATCGTCTACAGCGAGCTCGACGGCTTCTCGAGCGCGCTCGAGGGCGGCCGTTTCGTCACCCGTCTCGCGAGCCGCGTGTCGATCGAGACCGACCGCGACGGCGTCGAGGTCTGGCGCCGCAGCCCCGAATGGACCGCGGTCGTCGATGCGAGCGAGGTGCGGCGCGACGAGTTCTTCGTCGCCGAGATCGTGCCGCTGAACGAGTACCTCTCGGTCGGCAGCTACCGCCTCAAGGTCGAGCTTCGCGACGAGGCGACGGGGGCGACCGCGACCTCGACGGTGCCGTTCCACATCGTCGCCGACCCGTCGATGGCGGCCGTCGGCGACTGAGCGCGTCCGTCCGTCCACGGTGAATCGGCGCCCGCGCGCGTCGTCGTGGCGGCGGCGGCGTCGCGGTATGCTCTGCCCGTGCGACTCCTCCGCCGACCGCCCACCGCGCCCGACCGCGACTTCCTCTCGATCGAGGATCTCGACGCCTCCGCGCTGGTCGCACTCCTCGACGCCGCGGAGGCGCTGCTGCCCCAGGCCGTCGGCGATGCGCCCGGCGAGCCGCGCCTCGCGGGGCGCGTCGTCGCGAACCTGTTCTTCGAGGACTCGACCCGCACGCGCGTGAGCTTCGAGATCGCCGCGAAGCGCCTCGGCGCCGATGTCGTGAACCTCACGGCGCTCGGCTCGAGCGCATCGAAGGGGGAGACGCTCGTCGACACCGCCCGCAACATCGAGGCGATGGGCGTCGATGCGATCGTCGTCCGGACCTCGATCTCGGGCGGCGCCGCCGTGGTCGCGCGGCAGGTCGGTTGCCCCGTCGTCAACGCAGGCGACGGGCGCCACCAGCACCCCACCCAGGGGCTTCTCGACATGCTCGCGCTGCGGCTTCGGCTCGGCGATCTGGCTGGGAAGCGCGTCGCGATCGTCGGCGACATCGCCAACAGCCGCGTCGCCCGGTCGAGCGCGCAGGCGCTGTCCCTGCTCGGCGCCGAGACGATCGTGATCGGTCCGCCATCGCTCGTGCCCGAGGGGTTCGCTGAGATGGCGATCGGTCGGGGTTCGATCAATATCACGCACGATCTTGATTCGATCATCGGCGAAGTGGATGCGATCATGATGCTTCGCGTGCAACTGGAACGCGCCGCGGGAAGCGGGATCGCACCCGATTACCGGTCGAAGTACGGCCTCACGGTCGAGCGCCGCGCGCGACTCCGCGCGGGGGTTCCGATCCTCCACCCCGGACCCGTCAACCGCGGCGTCGAGCTCGACGACGCGGTCCTCGACGACCCGAGCGACAGCCTCGTCCTCGCCCAGGTGTCGTGCGGCGTGGCCGCGCGCATGGCGGTCCTCCTCCGCGCGCTCGCGTGAGCCAAGTCGCGGGATCGGGTCGACTTCCGACTCGACTTCCTCCCCGATTCCTCAAACACTCGTGCGGCCCGTGCCGATAAGGGCGACCCCGCCTTCCGGTGGTGGCGCTCCGATGGGCGCCGTCGTGGGCGGATCGGCATCCGCCGGAGCAGAGATCGTGAATCCACAACAGCCTGCCTCCCCGTTCCCTGACTCCACCCTCCAGGGCCCGATTTCCGGCTTGCGGCGTTCCGCCCGCTCGGCGCTCGCGAACTTCGCGAAGCGTGGCGTGGTGGCGCTCGCCGTCGGCTCGATCGCGCTCGGGGGTCTCGTCGGCTGCGAGGCCGACAGCTTCATGGACCCGAGCCGCACGGGCTACTTCGAGACGACGCCCACCACGATGCCCATCCTCTCGCGGCTCGATGTGATCGAGCAGCAGGGGCCGAAGCGCACGATGGTGACCGCGCCCACGCCCGAGGACCTCGTGCCCAGCGAACTGAAGTACCGCCTCGCGCCGAGCGACTTCGTCCGCATCGAAGTCTTCGAACTGATCTCGCCCGGGCAGACCGAAGTCCTCGAGCGCACGATCGACCAGACGGGCAATGTCCGCCTGAAGGAGATCGGCGATGTCGCCGCCGCGGGCCTCACCATCGAGGAGTTCCAGGAGGAGATCGCGGCGAAGGCGAGCCGCATTCTCGAGAATCCGGTCGTGAGCGTCTCGCTCGAGCGCGGTCAGGGCTTCCAGTTCTCCGTGTACGGAACCGTGGGTTCGGTCGGCGTCTTCTCGCTCGCGCGTCCCGACTTCCGCCTCGTCGAAGCGATCGCGCTCGCGGGTGGCACCATTCCGACCACGCAGCGCGTGAAGGTGATCCGCGCCGCCGCCCTCGATGACACCCTGAATCCGATCTACCCCGAGCCCGAGGTCGGCCGTGGCGTCGCTCCGACCGCGCCGACCACTCCGACCGAGCCGGGTGTCGATATCGACGACCTGATCGAACAGCTCGGTGGCGCGGCCCCCGCGCCCGCCGCCGAGACGATGCCCGCCGATGGCGCGGCCGCGCCCGCTCCGGGCATGCTCCGCGACCTGCTCGGGCAGGACGACGCACCCGCGGTCGATGTCGACGACCTCGCGACGCCCGCCCGCGTCGACACCCGCCCTGCGGACGAGGCGCCCGCCCCCGCGAGCGGATGGACCTTCGACAGCGCGACGGGCCGCTGGGTCCGCGGATCCTCCGCATCGCCGTCGACCGCGCGTCCGGGCCGTCCCGCCGCCGCGACCGAGCCGTCGATGTACGCGACCCGCATCATCGAGATCGACTACCAGGAGCTCGTGAAGGGCGACCCGAACCTGAATGTCGTCATCCGCCCCGGCGACCAGATCTATGTCGAGCCGCCCGAGACGGGCTTCCTCTATGTCGACGGCGAGATCAACCGCGTCGGCGTCTACGAACTGCAGAACACGAACGGCCGCCTCACGCTCAGCCGCTTCGTGTCGGCCGCGGGCGGCCTCGCCCCGACCGCGATTCCGAGCCGCGTCGACCTCGTCCGCGTGATCGGCAAGGACCGCGAGGCGACCATCCGCGTCGACCTCGCCGCGATCCGGAACCGCTCCGAGCCCGACATCTACATGCAGAAGGACGACCACGTCATCATCGGCACGAACTTCTACGCGCTGCCGCTGGCCGTGATCCGGAACGGCTTCCGCATGACCTACGGCTTCGGCTTCCTGCTCGACCGCAACTTCGGCAACGACGTCTTCGGTCCGCCGCCGTTTACCGGCTTCGGCGGCTGACGCAGGCGCTCCCGTTCCGACGGTCCCACGGCATTCCCTGACCCGGGCCACGCCTGTCGAGGGACCCGTTTCCACCCACTCACCCCGATGCCGCGCAATCTTCGTGGATTCCTGAACCTCGCCAGGGGCGCCGCCGTAGCGTGCGCCCCTTTGTCCCGCCGCCGCAGGCAGGCGCTCGCGCCGACGCACGCGGGGGTGGGAGGAGGGGAGGAACAGGGTCGCGCGGGGAAGGGGACCTTCGCCACTCCGTCGTCGCCGTGCGTCCGCAGGCGGGCGACTGGTGTGGTGCTGGCGCCGTTCATGGCGATCTTGAGTCCGAGCACCGTTTCCGCATGAGCCCGACCGCCTCCAGCCCGACGCCCGCGCGATCGACCGCGGGATCCGCCTCCGGTTCCACCGTCACGGTGACGCCGGGGGTCGCCATCGGCGCGGGGGTCGTCCTCCTCGCGGCGCTGGTGGCCGTGTTCTGGGTGTTCGTCCAGACGCAGGCGCGCTACGCCTTCACGCAGCCGGCCGACTGGGGGCACACGCTCTTCGTGCCCGCGATCTCGGGGTACTTCATCTACCTCCGTCGCGACGAACTGCTCGCGAAGCCCTTCCGCCCGAACTGGGCGCTGGGCCTGCCGCTCGTCCTCGCGGGCGTCGGCGGCTATGTGGCGTCGACCTTCGGTCCGTCGTGGTTCGTCCTCCACCACAACGCGCGCGGGCTCGCGATCGGCGTCACGCTCTTCGGCCTCTCGACGCTCCTCCTCGGCGTGCGCGCGACGCGCGTCATCGCCTTCCCGCTCGCCTACTGGATCGTGTTCGGCCAGTCGGTCAGCGACCGACTGCTGCAGACCGTCACCGAGCGCATGCAGGACTGGTCGGCGGTCGGCGCGTGGGGGCTCCTCGCGGTCGTCGGCCTCGACGTCGAGCGGAGCGGCAACGTCATCACCCTCTTCGTGAACGGCGAGCCGCGGCAGCTCAACGTCGCCGAGGCGTGCTCGGGCATGCGCATGCTCGTCGCCTTCCTCGCGCTCGGCGTCGCCATCGCGTACACGGGGCTTCCGCGGCTCTGGCAGCGGGTCGTTCTCGTCGCCTCGGGCGTGCCCGTCGCGATCGGCGTGAACGTGCTGCGCGTCTTCACGCTCGGCATCCTCTCGCTCTGGTCGAGCGACTTCGCCGCCGGCGACTTCCACAGCTTCATCGGGCTCGTCTGGCTCGTACCCGCCCTCGGACTCTTCCTCGGGATCAAGTGGTTCCTCTCGAACCTCTTCGTCGAGGAGCGTGGCGGAGGGGGTGCGAAGGCGGCGAAGGCGGCGAAGGCCGCGAAGGAGGGCGCGTCCGATGCGCATTGACCGCTCGGTGATCCGCGCCTACGGCGCCGCCGTCCTCGTCCTCGTGGCGAGTGCGGTCGGTTTCCGCATCCTCGTGTCGCAGCTCAACATCTTCCTGATGAAGGAACCCGTCGAGCTGCGCCGTCCGCTCGACGCGATCCCGACCACGCTCGGCCGCTGGCAGCGCGTCGGCAGCGACCAGATCTACGCCGAGACGCTCCTCGAGGAGCTCGGCACCAAGCGCTACCTCGACCGCACCTACGCGATCGACGGCGACGCGGCCAAGGGCTACATCCACCTGCACATCGCCTACTACACGGGCACGATCGACGCCGTGCCGCACATTCCCGAGCGATGCTGGGCGGTGGGCGGCCTGCTCCTGACGCGCAACTCCGAGCGCACCGCGCTCGAGGTCGACCGCTCGGACTGGGCGCCGCATCCCGAGGCCGAGGGCTACCTCGTCTGCCGCGTCACCGACGAGGTGACCGCCGAGATCGAGACCATCACCATGCCCGATGGCGAGCTCGATGTGACCACGATCGAGTTCCAGGATCCGAAGGATCCGAAGCGCCGGCAGGTCGGTGGCTACTTCTTCATCGCCAACGGGCGCGCCGTCTACAACAGCTACGGCGTCCGGCAGGCGGCGTTCAATCTCACCGACCGCTACGCCTACTACTGCAAGATCCAGCTCACCATGAGCGACCGCGTGGACGATCCCGATGGATCGCTGCTCGGCAAGTTCCGCGAGGGCGCGGGCGAATTCCTCGGGGAGCTCGTTCCCCACGTGATGCGATGCCTCCCCGACTGGCCCGAGTGGGAGGCGAAGTCCGCGGGCGCCGCGCCGCCTGCGCAAGGTTGACACCATGGCTCAGAAGCTCAACAAGAAGCTCGTCTTCGTCGTCGGTTCGCTGCTCCTCGTGCTCGTGCTCGGAGGTGGCGGCGTTCTGCTCGTGAAGTACCGCTACGACGCCGAGCGCCATGTGCGCGCGGGCGAGCAGTTCCTCGCCGAGGGCGACCCGAAGAAGGCCGCCGAGGCGTTCGGCCGCGCGGTGCGCAAGAAGCCGAACAACATCGCGTACCTCGAGGCCTTCCGCGACGCGACGCGCGCGATCGTCTCCGACACCGAGAACGACGCCCGCGAGCGCTACGGCCAGTACATCCAGTCGCTCTCGAACATCGCGCGCGCGGCGCGCGACGACGCCGACCACTGGCGCGCGTACCTCACCGCGTACGTCGAGCAGTGCGAGGGCGGCGGCTCGGTCGCGATGTGGAAGTCGCTCGGCGACCGCGCCGACGAGATGCTGAAGACCGTCCGCCCCGGGGACGCCGGCGAGGGTCTCGCGAACCTCTACCGCGGCTTCGCGGCGTTCCAGCGCGCCGAAGGCCTCACCGACGCCGAGCGCGCGGCGGCCGCGAAGGATCTCGCCGCCGCGGCGAAGGCCGACGGGCTCACCGACGACGAGCGCGCGCTCGCGCTCGCGACGCTCGCGCGCCTCGCGACGCGCGACATCGCGCTCGCCCGCGCGGCGAACCGCGAGGAGCGCACGAACGCCGCGATCGCCGCGAGCGACGCGGCGCTGACCGCGTGCCGCGAGGCCGCGCCCGAGAGCATCCACACGCGCATGGCGGAGTTCGAGCGCGCGGTCCTCGACAGCGACGGGCAGCTCGCCGATCCGCGGCTCATCGCCGCGCGCGACGCGCTCACGAACGCCGCACTCGACTGCGACGACGGCACGACCGTGCTCGCGACCGTGACGCTTCTCGCCCGCGCCGGACGCGACGGACTCGACGACGCCTCCGAGGTGCTGGCGTCCTACACCGGCCGCCATCCCGAGGCGCTCATGCACCGCCGCGCGCTCGCGCTCGTCCTGCGGACGATCGACCGCCAGGCCGCGCTCGCCGAGGCGGCCGCCGTCCTTGCGGCGAAGCGCCCCGCGACGGGTCTCGTCGCGGCCACCTTCGACAATCTGCGCGCGTCGGCGGCGCTCCTCCGCTTCGACATGCTCTTCGACGAGTTCGAGGCCGCCACCGAGAGCGAGCGCGAGGCGCGGCTCGAGGCCGTGCGCGCGGCGCGCGAGGAGATCGCGACCCTCCTCTCGGGCGCGGCCGACGACTCGGCGCTCCTTCGCGCCGACGGCAAGATCGCGCTCGCCGAGGGCAAGGCCGCGGCCGCCGCGATCAAGTTCAACGAGGTCTTCCGGAAGGGCAGCTCGATCGATCTCGAGCTGCACCTCCTCGGCGCGATGGCGAACCTCCGCCAGGGCGAGACGGGCCGCGCGCTCCAGTTCGTGAACGACGGCCTCAAGCTCGCGCCGTCGAACCCCAATCTCCTCAAGATGCGCGCCGAGCTCGAGGTGCGCGCGGGTCAGCCGCTCGCGGCGCTCGCGACGATCTCGGCGGTGGCGCAGTCCTTCCCCGACGACGCCGAGGCGCAGGACCTCAAGTCGCGCATCGAGGCCGCGGTCGCCGCGGATCCCGCGGCGATGGCGGCGAACGATCCGATCCTCGGCGCCGTGGCGCAGATCCAGGACGCGCTCTCGGCGTCGGACTTCGCGACGGCGCGCACGCGGCTCGCCGCGCTGCGCGAGGGCGCCGGCAAGGGCGACGCCCGCGTCGAGCGGCTCGCGGTCGCGATCGAGATGCAGGCGAACGAACTCGACCGCGCGAAGACGCTCCTGAGCGGGGGGCTCGAACGCTTCCCCGGCGACCCGACGCTCCTCCGCTACCGCGCGATCCTCGCGAGCGACGATCCCGTCGAGCGCGTCCTCGCCCTGAGCGAGAACCTCTCGCCCGATCCGGTCACGCAGACCGTGATGACCTACCTGCGCCTCCGCCAGACCGCCGACAGCATGCGCGCGCAGGCGACGCGCGAGGAGCGCCTCGGCACCTCGGAGGCGCCGCGCCTTGCCGAGACCGCGAAGCGTCTCGAGGAGGGCGCCGTTGAATGGCGGAAGAAGGCGGAGGAGGCGAACCGCGCGCACCCCGTGCTGCTCGAGGCGGACTTCCAGGACGCGCTCGGCAAGCAGGACTTCGCCTCGGCCGAGGCGGTGATCCGGATCGGCGAGGAGTCGAAGGTCGATCCCACGCAGGTCGTCCTCCAGCGCGCGCAGCTTCTCGCGACGCAGGGCAAGCGCCGCGAGGCGATCGACACGCTCGAGCGCGCGATCCAGGGCGGCATCGACAACTCGCTGGTGACGCGCCTTCTCGGCGCGATCCTCGAGGAGTCGGGCAACCTCCAGGGCGCGCTCGTCCAGTACGAGGACTCGTACCGCAAGCGTCCCTCCGACATGCAGACCGTGCGCCTCCTCGTCGGAGCGCTCATCCGCGGCGGCAGTCCGCAGCGCGCCCTCGAGGTGCTGCGCAGCGCGCGGCAGCTCGCGGGACTCGATCAGGAGGTCGGCGAGATCTGGCTCTCGCTCGAGGCGCAGACGGGTGACCGCCGCCTCGCGATGCGCATGCGCGAGAACCAGTGGATCGCCTCCCCGTCCGACGCGGAGAACGCCGCGGCGCTCGCATCGATGCTCGCCATGACCGCGCCCGATCGCGAGGATGTCCTCGACGAACGCGGCAATCCCGCCTACTCGGCGGCGGCGTGGGCGGCGCTCGACCAGCCGTCGCAGCTGGCCGCGCTCGACCGGACGCGCGTCGCCTGGCGCCGTCGCGCCGAGGAGATCTTCCGCGCGACCCTCGCCCGCACGCCCGAGGACCTCGACAGCGCGACCGCGTACGCGAACATGCTGCGCTCGCTCGGGCGCGGCGCGGAGGGCGAGCAGGCCCTCGCGCGCGCCGTCGAGGCGGCGGGTGCCGACGCGGGCTGGCGCGGGCATGTCGTTCTCGGCGTCTACCGCCTCGGTCTCGGCGACGACGCCGGCATGCGCGCCGCGTTCGCCGAGGCGATCCGCCGCGAGAACGGCGGCAACCGCGAGGCGACGCGCGCGATCGTCGACGCGCTCTA
>JBJOHC010000337.1:0-6425 GCA_046047955.1 Planctomycetota bacterium | reverse complement strand
CCTCCATCGCGGCGGTGACGGCGCCGCACTTCGTGTGGCCGAGGACGAGGATCGTGTGGACGCCGAGCGCGGCCACGCCGTACTCGAAGGTGCCCGCGGCGACGGCGCTCTCGGAGTTGCCGGCGACGCGCACGACGAAGAGGTCGCCGACGCCCTGGTCGAAGATCATCTCGACGGGGACGCGCGAGTCCGCGCAGCTCAGAATGCCGACCGACGGCGTCTGGCCGAAGGTGCCCGTCTTCACCGTGCGCTCGGTGCTCCAGTTGTGCGCCTCGGTGCGGTTGCCGACGAATCGCGCGTTGCCCGCCTCGAGCTCGGCGCGCGCCGTGCCGCGGGCGATGCCGTCGGGCGCGGTCGCGGGCGCAGGCGCCGCGTCGGGCGTCGAGCGGCAGCCCGCGAGGAACCCCGCACCTCCCGACGCGAGGCCGAGGAGAAGCGCGCCGACGGGGAGGAGACGCGCGGTGCGCACGATGGTGGCGGGGTGCGGTTGCATCGAGGCATGCTATGGGCAAGAGATGGTGGCATGGAGGCGCGCGACGAATCCGTGACCATGTGTCTGAGATTCAGAAGCCTCATGCATGGGTCTCATGCGTGCGTCTTATGCATCGGCCGCGTGCATGGACCATGTTCCCATGCCGTGTTCTTGGATGCCAGAGTCACCCACACCCGCGCGGCGGTACGACGGCCCCTCGCACCCCCATCACGCACAGACGCGCGCACCGTCGGAGGCGAATGCGCGCGTCTATGGGCGGCCGGGCGGGGCCGCGCGTGGTCGGGGGTTCGTCTGGGTCAGTTCGAATCGGCGTCGGAGTCGTCGTCGCCCTCCGCGGCGTGCGCGCCCGCGGCGGGCTCGCCGAAGATCGCGCTGCCGACGCGCACGAGATTCGATCCGCACTCGATGGCGACCTCGTAGTCGCCGCTCATGCCCATCGAGAGGATGTCGAAGCGGTCGCCCGGGATGTCGGAGCGGAGCGCGCGGATCTCGTCGAAGATCTCCTTGCAGCGCGTGAAGACGCGGCGCGCGTCGTCGAGGCTGCCCGTGTTCGGCGCCATGCACATGAGGCCGCGCGGCCGCAGCGCGAGCATCGTGTCGATCATGTCGACGAGGTGGCGCGCCGCCGCGGGCGCGACGCCGTGCTTCGACTTCTCGCCCGCGACATTCACCTCGACGAGGACCTCGACGGGCGGCGCGTCGTCGCCGAGCGGACGGTTGCGCTCCTCGGCGTGCTCCTGCAGCTCCTCGGCGAGGCGCAGGCTGTCGACCGAGTGGATCAGGCGGCTCGTCGCGATCGCCTTCTTCACCTTGTTCCGCTGCAGCGAGCCGATCATGTGCCAGCGCACGTCGGGCACCGCGACCGCGCCGCGCTCGCGGCGCCGCAGCGTGAACTCCTCGATCATCGCGGCGCGCTGCTCGAGCTGCTGCACGCGGTTCTCGCCGAGGTCGAGATGGCCGAACTGGACGAGCTCGCGGATGTCCTCGATCTCGGCGTACTTCGTGACCGCGACGAGGAGGATGTCCTCGGCGCGCCGTCCGCTGCGCGCGGCCGCGGCGGCGATGCGCGCGCGCACCTCGTCGTAGCGCTCGCGCAGCGTGCGCGTGTCGGCGGGCTGCGCGGCGTCGGCCGACGGCGCGGCGCGCTTCGCGCCCTTCGCCGGCTTCGCGGTCGCGCCCGCGGTTCCGCTCACGGATCCACCGGAGGTTGTGCTCTTCGTTCCGTGCATGGGGTCGAGGGGGAGCGTAGCCATGCCGCGCGGGGCGCACAAGCGGAAGCGGTCCGCGGTGGACGCGCGCGGCGCTCGCGCGGCGGCGATCGTCCGCGCGCGGCGTGATGCGCGGGTGCGCGTGCGGACGCCGCGACGGCCCGCTTCACGGCCGCATCGCACCCGCATCCGCGCATTCGGCGACGCGACGCGCACGCGCGGTCGCGCGTCGCCGCGCGCCGCCGCTACGCTTCGCGCCGATGAGCCCCGACGACGCCTCCGCCCCGACCGCGCCCCACCTTCGCAACACGCCCTGCATCCTGATCGTCCGCGACGGCTGGGGCCGCTCGCCCCACGCCGACCGCGCCGCCACGAACGCCATCGCCCGCGCCGCGACCCCCGTCGACGACCGCCTCGCCCGCGAGTGGCCGCGCACGCTCATCGCGACGAGCGGCGAGGATGTCGGCCTCCCCGTCGGTCCCGACGGCCCCGTCATGGGGAACTCGGAGGTCGGCCACCAGAACATCGGCGCCGGCCGGATCGTCGACCAGGAGCTCATGCGGATCACGAACGCGATCCGCGCGGGCGCGCTCGCGACCGATCCGACCCTCGGCGCGCTCCTCGACCACATCGCCCGCACCGGCGGCGACCTCCACTACCTCGGCCTCGTCTCGGACGGCCAGGTCCACAGCGACCTCGCGCACCTCCTCGCCCTCGTCGACTTCGCGAAGGCGAAGGGCGTCGCCGCCGACCGCCTCTGGATCCACGCCATCACCGACGGCCGCGACACCGCCCCGACCTCGGCGCCCGGCTACCTCCGCACCCTCGAGGCGCACCTCGCCGCCGCGGGCGTCGGCGCGGTCGCGACCGTCGTCGGCCGCTTCTACGCGATGGATCGCGACCACCGCTGGGAGCGCGTCGAGGCCGCGTACCGCGCGCTCACCACGCCCGTCGCCCGCCGCGCGGCGTCCGCCCAGGCCGCGCTCGACCGGTACTACGCCGCCCCGAGCGACCCCTCGCGCGGCGGCGACGAGTTCGTCCTGCCCACGCAGGTGGGCGCCGACGGCGCGGCCGGCGACGCGGCCGTCGCCCGCTCGCGCATCAAGCCGGGCGACGCCGTCCTCTTCTTCAACTTCCGCGGCGACCGTCCGCGCGAGCTCACGAAGGCCTTCGTCCTCGACGACGCCGCGTGGCACGCGGTCGAGGGCGCGAAGCCCGGCGTCGGCGGCTTCGACCGCGGCGCGCGCCTCGCCGACCTCCGCTTCGCGACCCTCGCCGAATACGAGACGGGCCTTCCCGTCGAGGTCGTCTTCCGCCGCCCGCCCAAGATGCGCCACATCCTCGGCGCGTGGCTCGCCGAGCACGGCGTCCGCCAGTTCCGCTGCGCCGAGACGGAGAAGTTCCCGCATGTGACCTTCTTCTTCAACGACTACCGCGAGGAGCCCTTCCCCGGCGAATCGCGCGTGATCGTGCCGAGCCCGAAGGAGGTCGCGACCTACGACCTCAAGCCCGAGATGAGCGCCGCGGGCGTGCGCGACGCGGTCCTCGCCCGCCTCGCCGCCGCCGACTGCGAGCCCGTGATCGTCGTGAACTTCGCGAACGGCGACATGGTCGGCCACACGGGAAGCCTCGAGGCGGCGACGAAGGCGATCGAGACCGTCGACGCGTGCGTCGGCGCGATCGTCGACGCGGCGCTCGCGCGCGGGGGCAGCGCGATCGTCACCGCCGACCACGGCAACGCCGAGGAGATGTGGGATCCGCGCGCGAACTGCCCGCACACCGCGCACACGAACTACACCGTGCCGTGCTCGGTCGTCGGCGAGGCGTTCCGCGGGCGCGCGCTCCGCGACGGCGGCCGCCTCGGCGACCTCGCGCCGACCCTTCTCGAGATGATCGGACTTCCGCAGCCGTCCGAGATGACGGGGCGCTCGCTCCTCGCCTGAACGGGCGGGCAAGCGGTGGCGCGCGACTTTCGCGGGAAACGCGGGTGTTTGGCGGGCGATCCGCACGCGGCGCCCGGGCGTCGCCGCCGCCGCCCGCACCCGCGCCGCGCGCCGTTCCTGCGCGCGCGCCGCGGCGCCGCGGCGGCTCGCGTACGATGTTCCCCTTATGCCCCTTCCCGAGATCGCGATCGTCGGCCGCCCGAACGTGGGCAAGTCGAGCCTCTTCAACCGGCTCGTCGGTCGCCGCGTGTCGATCGTCGACCCGACGCCCGGCACGACGCGCGACCGCGTCTCGCAGCTGATCGAGGTGCGCGCGCCGACCGAACTCGAGGCCGAGGGCGCCGCGCCGCGGCTCGCCGAGATCGTCGACACGGGCGGTTTCGGCGTCTACATGGCCGAGGGCGGGCGGTTCGACGACGCGGGCGAGGACCTCACCCGCCTCACGCCCGAGATCGAGGCGCAGATCAAGGCGGGCGTCTCGCGCGCCGACCTCATCCTCTTCGTCATCGACGCGCAGACGGGCGTCACCGCCCTCGACGAGCGCATCGCGCGCATGATCCGCGAGGCGGGGCAGGCGGCGCGCGTCCTCATCGTCGCGAACAAGGTCGACGACGACAGCTGGATCGGCGCCGCGCAGGACGCGTCGCGCCTCGGCTTCGGCGAGCCCGCGATGACGAGCGCGTCGAGCGCCTTCGGAAAGCGCGCGTTCCTCGAGGCGATCTGGCGGCGGCTTCCCGAGTGGGTCGAGCCCGTCGCCGAGGCCGAGATGCGGATCGCGATCGTCGGCCGCCGGAACGCGGGCAAGTCGACGCTCATCAACGCGCTCGCGGGCGAGCCGCGCGTGATCGCGAGCGAGATCGCGGGCACGACGCGCGACTCGGTCGACGTGCGCTTCGAGATCGACGGCAAGGCCTTCGTCGCGATCGACACCGCGGGCGTCCGCAAGCGCAAGAGCTGGGCCGACGACATCGAGTACTACTCGCACCAGCGCGCGAAGTCGGCGATCTCGCGCGCCGACGTCTGCGTCCTCCTCCTCGACGCGCGCGAGCCCGTCTCGCAGGTCGAGAAGCGCCTCGCCCTCGAACTCGTCGAGCAGCACAAGCCGACCGTCATCGCGGTCAACAAGTGGGACCTCGTCGAGGAGAAGCTCAAGCCCTCGTCGTACATCGACTACCTCACGCAGGAGCTCTTCGCGCTCGACTTCGCGCCGCTCGTCTTCCTCTCGGCGGCGAAGGGCGACGGACTCGTCGACCTCCTCAAGGTCTGCGGCAACCTCTACCGCCAGGCGCACCACCGCGAGACGACGGGCCGCCTGAACGCGGTGATGCGCGCCATCCTCGCCGAGCGCGGGCCGAGTTCGGCGCTCGGCAGCAAGGCGAAGATCCTCTATGTGAGCCAGATCGCGACCGCGCCGCCGACGATCGCCGCGGTCGTCAACAAGCCCGATCTCTTCGAGGGCCAGTACGCGAAGTACCTGCTGAACCAGATGCGCGAGCAGCTGCCGTTCTCCGAGGTGCCGATCAAGCTCCTCTTCTCGGAGCGGAAGCGCCTGAGCATGGAGGAGCTCGCGACGCGGAAGCGCGCGGGCCGCGAGGATGGCGCGGACGACGAGGCGATCGGCGACTGACGCGGCGGTTGGCGGGGGTGGAGGTCGTCCGCCCGCCTGCGTGCTGCTCCCGTTCTCTTGATTCCGTGGTCTTGTGGATTGCGGCGCGTCGTCGAGTTCGGAACGGACCTGCGTTCGCCACGGCGATGCGTCCGTCGCCGTGTTGCTTCCGTGCCGGCATCGCCTCCGCCGAGGCGCCGATTCCGCCAGGCGCGATTTTCCGAGGAGTGCGAACTTCCGTCAGGTGAGAAGCCGCACGATCTCGTCGACACCCTCGTCGCCCGGGAGCCCCTCCTCGTCGAGGAGTTCGCGCACGCGCGTGCGGAGCTTCGCCGTCACGCCGCGCACGAGGTCGGCCATCTGCTGGCGCGAGAGCCCGAACTCCGTCTCGAGGTCGCCATACGGCCGCCCGTCGATCGAGTGCCGCCGGAAGACCTGCCACGCGCGCTCGCGCCCCTCGGCGACGAGCGTGCCCTCGACCTGCGCGCACGCCTCGCCGAGGATCGCCTGCGCCCACGCGCGCTCGAAGAGGTCGCCGGGTCCGGGCTCGTCGCTCGCGAGCCTGCGCTCGCCGCCGTCGAGCGGCCGCTCGCGCGAGCGCTGCCGGTCGCGCACGACGCCGCGCGCGAAGAGGAGGAGCCCGTTCATCATCCAGCGCCGGAGCGTGAGGCCCGAGCCGTTCCACGCCGCGAGGTACGCGCGCGTCGCCGCGGCCGAGGCGAACTTCGCGACGAGGAAGCCGTGCACGAGTTCGCGCGGCTCGGCGATCTCGCGCAGGGTCGATCCCTGCGCGTACGCCTCGAGCGGCCGCGCGTAGCGCTCGATCACGCGCTGCGCGAGCCGCGCGAGGACGGCGTCGTCGTCGGAGCGCGACTCGTGGACCCAGGTCGCATGCGTCGTCGGAAAGTGCTGCGTGAACGCACGCGCGCCACCGCCGTGCGCAGGCCCATCGGTCACGGACACGCGCCCCACGACCCGAGCACCAGCGCGAGGTCGGCGCCGCCGATCGTGCCGTCGCCGTCGATGTCCGCGTTCGGGTAGTCCTTGCCGCCGTTCGTGCCCCACTTGCTGAGGATCACCGCGAGATCGACGCCATCGACCGCGCCGTTGCCGTCGAGGTCGGCCGCGCAGGACGCGCACGGCACGCCCGCATCGCAGCAGTCGGGCACGCCGTT
>JBJOHC010000336.1:0-7474 GCA_046047955.1 Planctomycetota bacterium | reverse complement strand
ACCTGAAACCCAAGATCGAGGCGATGATCCAGACCGTGACCATGGTCGAGGAACTCTTCCTGAAGGCGGCGCTCGTCGATCTCGACGCGCTCGACGCCGCGCGTGCGGCGGGCGATGTCGTTGCCGCCGAGGAGTGCCTGAAGTCGGCGTTCGCGACCGATGTGCGCGGCGCGCTTGCGGCGTGGCGCGAGGAGCGCGGTCTTCCCGCCGATCCGCTCGCCGCGCACCGCGCCTCGGGCTACGCGGCGCGCGCGGCGGCCGCGCGGCTCGCGCGCAAGCGGCCGGCGGGAGGGTCGTACGCATGAGCGCCGCGCGCCGCCATGTCGCGATCGATCTCGGCGCGTCGAGCGGACGCGTCATCGTCGTCGAGGTGGCCGACGGCGCGATCTCGGTCGACGAGGTCCACCGCTTCCGGAACGCGCCCGTCGCCGCGCGCCACGCGGGCGCCGTCACGCTCTGCTGGCGGTTCGAGTGGATCTGGGACGGCGTCGTCGAGGGCGTGCGCGCGGCCGCCGCGACGGGTCCCGTCGACTCGATCGGCGTCGACGGCTGGGCGGTCGACTACGCCCTCCTCGACGAGGACGGCGAACCCGTCCGACCGATCGCCGCCTACCGCGATCCGCGTACGCAGGAGCCGTTCGCGCGGCTGCGCGCCGAACTCGGCGACGAGGCGATCTACGCCGCGACGGGCATCGCCTTCCAGCCGTTCAACACGCTCTACCAGCTCGCGGCCGACGCGGTCGACCCGATGCAGCCCTTCGAGCGCGCGCAGCGCTTCCTGCTGCTGCCCGACTATGTCGCGAGCCGGCTCTGCGGTTCGTCGGTCGCCGAGCGGACGAACGCGAGCACCACGCAGCTCCTCGACGCGCGCACGCTCGACTGGAACCGCGCGCTCGTCCGTGCGGCGGGCGTCCCCGAGCGACTCCTGCCGCCCCTCGTCGACGCGGGCGCGCGCGAGCCGCTCGGCGCGCTCCTCCCCGAGATCGCCGACGAGACCGGCCTCGCGCCGGGCACGCCCGTCGTCGCGACCGCGACCCACGACACGGCGTCCGCGGTCCTCGCGGCGCCGATCGATCCGGCGCGCGACCTCTATGTCTCGAGCGGCACCTGGTCGCTCGTTGGCGCCGAGCTCGCCGCGCCCGTCGTGACGGCGGCCGCGCGCGCGGCGAACCTCACGAATGAGCTCGGCGCGTTCCGCTCGGTGCGCTTCCTGCGGAATGTCGCGGGAATGTGGCTCGTCCAGCAGCTCGCCGAGGCGTTCGCCCGCGAGGGCCGCGCGCGCTCGTGGGACGAACTCGCGGCGATGGCCGCCGCCGCCGAACCCCTCGCGAGCGTGATCGATCCCGACGACCCCGCGCTCTTCGCGCCGGGAGACATGCCCGCGCACCTCCGCGCCCTCTGCGCGGCGCGCGGCGAGCGCGTGCCCGCCGACGACGCCGCGCTCCTCCGCTGCGCGTTCGACTCGGTCGCGCTCGCGACCGGCCGCGCGGCGCGCCGCGTCGCCGCGCTCGGCGAGGTCGGCGCGCGACGGATCGTCGTCGTCGGTGGCGGCGCCGCGAACGCGCTCCTCAACCAGCTCGTCGCCGACGCGGCGGCGCTGCCGGTCGCGACCGGCCCCGTCGAGGCGACCGCGATCGGCAACGCGCTCGTGCAGCACGCGGCGCTCGAGGGGATCGTGTCACCGGCTCCGCTCCGCGCGCTCGTGCGCGATGCGTTCCCGACGCGCGAGTTCGAACCCGACCCCACCATGTGCGCGCGCTTCGACGCCGCCGCCGCACGCCTCGACCGCGCGAATCCCGCAACCTGAGCGCTCCACCCCGATTCCGCGCCGCTCCGGTTCGCCGCATCCGACCACCGCCTGACCCTCGACCCTCGACCCTCGACCCTCGACCCTCGACCTTCAACCGCCCACTTCCAACCGCCGCCGCCCACCTACCCGAGCCCACGATGCCCACCGCCGCCGCCCCCGTCGACTCCCCCTTCGTCCGCCGCACCTGGAGCGACGCCGACGCCGCGGCGCTCGACCCCGTCGACCTCCTCGTCTACCGCTCGAACCGCCTCGGCGACGACCAGCGCGTCACCAACACGGGCGGCGGCAACACCTCGTCGAAGACGGTCGAGCGCGATCCGCTCACGGGCCGCGAGGAGACGGTCCTCTGGGTGAAGGGTTCGGGCGGCGACCTCCGCACCGCGGGGCGCGCGTTCTTCGCGTCGCTCTCGATGGAGAAGCTCGAGGGGCTCAAGGCGCTCTACGCCGCGCGCACGCCGAACGGCATCAAGTCGCAGGCCGAGGACGACATGGTCGACCTCTACCGGCACTGCACCTGGAACCTCAATCCGCGCGCGACCTCGATCGACACGCCGCTCCACGCCTTCGTGCCCCGCGCGCATGTCGACCACACGCACCCGAACGCGCTCATCGCGATCGCCGCCTGCACGCGCGGCGAGGAGGTCATGCGCGAGGTCTTCGGCGACGAGCTCGAGTGGCTGCCGTGGATGCGCCCCGGCTTCGAGCTCGGGCTCGCGCTCGGCCGCCTCTGCGAGGCGCACCCGAAGGCGCGCGGCGCGATCATGGGCCAGCACGGCCTCATCAACTGGGCCGACGACCCGCGCGAGTGCTACGACCTCACGCTCTCGCTGATCGCGCGCGCGTCGGCCTTCCTCGCCGCGCACGACCGGGGCGACGCGACCTTCGGCGGCCCGAAGGTCGCGCATCTCGACGACGCCGCGCGCCGCGCGCTCCTCGTCCGCTACCTGCCCTTCCTGCGCGGCAAGGTCTCGACCCGCCGCCGCATGGTCGGCACCGTCCAGCACGACGCCGAGACGCTCCGCTTCGTCTCGAGCCACGACGCCGCGCGCCTCGCCGAGCTCGGCACCTCGTGCCCCGACCACTTCCTGCGCACGAAGATCAAGCCGCTCCTCGTCGAGTTCGATCCCGCGAAGGACGGCTTCGAGACGCTCTGCGAGCGGACCGAGGCGGGGCTCGCGCAGTACGTGCGCGACTACACGGCCTACTACGAGGCCTGCCGCCACCCCGACAGCCCCGCGATGCGCGCGCCCGAGCCGACGGTGATCCTCGTGCCGGGCGTCGGCATGATCGCGTGGGGCTCGTCGAAGTCCGAGTCGCGCACGACCGCCGAGTTCTACCGCTGCGCCATCGAGGTCATGAAGGGCGCCGAGTCGATCGGCGGCTACCGCGCGCTGCCGCGGCAGGAGGCCTTCGACATCGAGTACTGGCGCCTCGAGGAGGCGAAGCTCCAGCGCATGCCGAAGCCGAAGCCGCTCGCGGGCCATGTCTCGGTCGTCGTCGGCGCGGGCAGCGGCATCGGCCGCACCGCCGCCGCGCGGCTCGCCGTCGACGACGCGTGCGTCGCCTGCGTCGACCTGTCGCACGACTCCGCGAAGGAGACCGCCGCGGGCCTCGAGCGGACGCACGGCGCGGGGATCGGCGTCGCGGGCAGCGGCATCTCCGCGTGCGGCCCCGCGATCGCCCTCGCCTGCGACGCGACCGACCGCGCCGCCGTGCGCGCGATGTTCGAGGAGACGGTCCTCGCCTACGGCGGCATCGACGAACTCGTCGTGACCGCGGGCCTCTTCCCGACGCCGGGCCCCGACGGCCGCACCTCGGACGAGGGCTTCATGCGCGCGATGTCGGTGAATGTGCTCGCGCCCGCGATCCTCGTCGAGGAGGCCGCGGCGGTCATGACCGCGCAGCGGCTCGCGTGCTCGGCGGTCGTCGCGACGAGCGTGAACGCCGTCGTCGCCAAGAAGGGGTCGAGCGCCTACGACGCGTCGAAGGCCGCCGCGAACCACCTCGTGCGCTCGCTCGCGGTGACCTTCGCCCCCTTCGTCCGCGTGAACGCGGTCGCGCCCGCGACGGTCATCGAGGGAAGCACGATGTTCCCGCGCCCGCGCGTGATCGCGAGCCTGCGCAAGTACGCGATCCCCTTCGAGGAGTCGTGGACCGACGCCGAACTCGTCGCCGCGCTCGGCCGCTTCTACGCCGACCGCACGCTCCTCAAGGCGACGATCTCGCCCGCCGACCAGGCCGAGGCGATCCGCTTCATGGCGGGTCCCGAGAGTTCGCGCACGACGGGGCAGATCCTGCATGTCGACGGCGGGCTCGCCGACGCGTTCGTCCGCTGAGCGCCGCCACGGAGGACTCCACGATGAAGCGCGTCTCCTTCCTCCTCAAGGTGAAGGCCGACCGGCTCGACGAGTACCGCGCGCGCCACCGCGCCGTGTGGCCCGAGATGCTCGCCGCGCTGTCGCGCCACGGCTGGACGAACTACTCGCTCTTCCTTCGCGCGGACGGCCTCCTCGTCGGCTACTGCGAGACGCCCGACTTCGACGCCGCCGTGCGCGGCATGCAGTCGGAGGAGGTCAACGCGCGCTGGCAGCGCGAGATGGCGGACTTCTTCGAGAGCCTCTCGTCGGGCGCGGCGGACACCTCGATGGAGCCGCTCGAGGAGATCTTCCACCTCGACTGAACGGCGCGTCCCGCGGTGCGCGGCGCGCGCCTCGCCACGCGGGCCCGCTCAGCAGGCGACGCCGTGCGCGCGCGCCGCGGCGACGATCTGCGCGGCGGTGTCCCGCTCGTGATCGACGCGCACGGCGCTCCAGCCGCAGGCGCGCGCGGCGGCGCAGTTCGGCTCGAGGTCGTCGAGGAAGAGGATGTCCGCGCCCGCGAAGCCCGTCGCGCGCTCGAACGCGCGGAAGATCGCCTCGTCGGGCTTCTCGAGTCCGAGGAGGTGCGACGCGTGGCGGTGCTCGATCGCGGTGAACGCGGGCATCTCGAGCATCGCCTCCCAGTGGCGGTCGTTCGTGTTCGAGAGGCAGGCGGTCGCGGTGCCCGAGTCGCGCACGGCGGCGAGCGCCTGCGCGACGCCCGGATACTCGCCCACGAGGACGGCGTCGTGCGCGCGCGCGATCAGGTCGCGCTCGAAGCGCCCGCCGAGCGCGCTCTCGGCGGCGCCGAGCCACGCCTCCCAGTCGAGTTCGCCGCGGTGGTGGCGCGCGGCCTCGGTCGCGAAGGCGGCGAGCGCCGCGTCGCCGAGTTCGTCGAGCATGTAGCCGGGAACGCCCGCGGCGTGGAGCGTCTCGGCGAGCGTGCGGCGGATCCGCACGACGACTCCGCCGAGGTCGACGCAGACGAGGCGCACGGGATGACGCGAGGGAACCGGATGCGGCATGGACGCTTCATCGGCCGCAGGGGCGCGCGGCATGACGGGTTCGGTTGGAGTGGGGGCGCGCGGCGCGCGCCGGGCCGCTCAGGCGCTGCGCCGCGCCGCGTCCTTCGCCGCCTTCTGCATGGCGCGGCGCTCGCGGAAGAAGGCGCGGAGGAGTTCGGCGCAGCGGTCGGCGAGGACGCCGCCGTGCATCGCGACGCGGTGGTTGAGCCGCGCGTCGCCGGGGATCGCGTAGAGCGTCTCGCAGGCGCCCGCCTTCGGGTCGGTCGCGCCGTAGACGAGCCGCGCGAGGCGCGCGTTCACCATCGCGCCCGCGCACATCGGGCAGGGTTCGAGCGTCACCGCCATCGAGCAGCCCTCGAGTCGCCACTCGCCGATGCGGCGGCCGGCCTCGCGCATGGCGACGATCTCGGCGTGTCCCGTGGGATCCGCCTCGCGCTCGCGGGTGTTCGCGGCCTCGCCGAGCACCTCGTTCCCGCGGTAGACGACCGCGGCGATCGGCACCTCTCCGGCGAGGGCGGCCTGGCGGGCCAGTGCGATCGCGCGCTCCATCATGCGCACGTCGACATCGGCCACGCCCGGATGTGCTGTGCGCACGAGGCGTAGTTCCATCGTTCTCCGCCGTCGTCGTCTGCGGATCCGCGCGAACGCGGCCCCACACCTCGACGGCCCTCCTTGACCAGCGATGTTCGCCGGGCGACCGGTCACTCCGACCGGCCTCCGACGCCGTCGTCATCGTCGCTCCGTTCGGGCGATTCCAGTCCTTCCGAAGGTTCCGCGGATTCCGTGGAGGAAGGCTGGTCGGTCTGTGCGGTCTGCGCGGGCCGCGCACCGCCCGAGAACCCGCCCTTGCGCCCCGGGAACCACGCGCCGTCGGCGACGCGGCTCGCGGGCACGAGCGCGAGGAGCAGGATGCCGACCTCGTAGAGGAGCGTCAGCGGCACGAGGAGGAGGAGCATCGAGGTGATGTCGGGCGGCGTCACCACCGCCGACACGATGCCCATGAGGAAGATCGCCCAGCGCCGCTTCTCGCGCAGCATCTTGGGCTCGACGAGGCCGACCCATCCGAGGAGGAGGATCACGATCGGCATCTGGAACGCGATCACGCTGCCCGCGAGGAGGATGAGCGTGAAGCCCACGTACTCGCTGAGGCGGTAGACCTGCGAGATGCCGCCGAGGACCGCGAGCGGCAGCTCGAGCACCGAGAGTTCGACCGGCTTCGCGGCCGCGGCGGCGGGATCCTCGGGTTCCTCGCCGATCGCGGCGATCGCGGCGGCGGCGTCCTCGGCGAGGCCGATCACGGCGCTCACCTGCGCGCGCTCGAGCGGCACCGCGACGCGCAGCACCTGGTCGCGGGTCGAGATCCACGCCTGGCCGGGCCGCGGCGACGGCGGATCGTCGTGGACGACGGGGAAGGTGAGGACGGGCTGCGCGGCGTCGGGCGCCCCGCCGGCGCTCGTCGCGGGCACCGCGTCGGACGCGGGGTCGAAGACGATCGTGCGCGGCTTCGACGAACCGAAGCCGACGAGGAACAGGAGGGTCAGCGGAAGGAGGATCCAGTAGAAGAGCGCGATGCCGCACGCCGTCAGCACCGCCGAGAGCGGCGTGAGGAAGTGGACGAAGCGCCGCTCGCGCGCGTAGAGCCCGGGCTCGACGAACTTCCAGAGCTGGTAGAGGAGCCACGGCGCCGAGATCGCGAGCGCGCCGATCACGGCGAGCTTCATGTCGGTCGTGATCGTCTCGGCGGGCGAGAGCGCCTGGATCTGCACGGTCTGGCCGTTCGCCCGCAGCGCCGCGAAGAGCGGCGCGACGAGCAGCGCGCGCAGGTGCTCCGCGAACATGAAGAGGACGACCGCGAGCGGCAGCGGCACGATCAGCGCGCGGACGAGCCGGCTGCGCAGCTCGTCGAGGTGCTCGCCGAAACTCATCGAGCCGCCTTCGAACTCGGGCTGGTCGCTTGGGGACATGGAGGGACGAGTGTACGGGAGTCGGAGCGCGTTTCGGGATGCGCGCCGCCGCGTGGGGCCGTGCCTTCGCCGTCCCGGCCGTCCGTGCGGATACCCTGCGCCCCGTGCTCGACACGCATTGCCATCTCACCTTTCCCGACTACGAGGGGCGCGTCGCCGAAGTCCTCGCCGCCGCGCGCGAGGCTGGGGTGACCGGCGCGATCACCGTCTCGACGACGACCGCCGACGCCGCCCGCACCGTCGCCCTCGCCGAGCGCCACGACGGGCTCTGGGCGACGGCGGGGGTCCATCCCCTCTACGCCGACGAGCCCTGCGACT
>JBJOHC010000335.1:0-5565 GCA_046047955.1 Planctomycetota bacterium | reverse complement strand
AGACGCTGCCGCATCGCATCCGCGAGCCACGCGACCGATTCCGCGGTGCCCACGCTGCGGTCGCCGAGGTCGCGCGCCTGCGACGCCGTGAAGTACGCGGTCGCGAGATCGCCGCGCGCCGACTGGCACGCCGAGAGGACGAGGAGCGCGTCGATCGAGGGAACGCGGCTTGCGGCGAGCGGCGCGAGCGCGCGCTCGAGCGATTCGAGTCGCGCGGCGAGTCGGGCGTCGAGCGGGATCGCGTGCATCGCGCCCGCGTCGAGCGCGAACGCGTCGCGCAACCGGTCGGAGGCGCGCGCGGTCTGCCCCGCGAAGGCGAGGGCGAGCGCCTCACCGACCGCGAACCGCGCGTCGGAGGGTGCCGCCGCGGCGAGGCGCGTGAAGTCGTGGCGCGCGTCGGCGTCGAAGCCTTCCGCGAGGAGCATCCACGAGGCGTCGGGATCGGGCAGGGGTTCGACGAGGACGATCGGTGCGGGCGTGACGACGGTGGTGGCGCTGGCATAGACGCCGCCGCCGCTCCAGCCGCCGATTCCACCACCGACAGGCGTGCCGACCGACGCGGTCAGCGTCCACGGCGTCGTGCCGTACCAGGTCGCGCAGGTCACGGTCGGCACCGCGCACGACCACCACGGCGTCCAGCAGGGATCGGCGTGGCAGACGCTCCAGCTGCACGGGTCGGGCGCCGTCCAGCAGACGGGGCGCCACGCGTACGAGCGCCAGGGCGTCCGGAACGGATCGGCGTACCAGTACGAGTGCCCGAAGGGTCGCGGAGCGCACCAGACGGGCGATCGCCAGCCGTATCCGTACGGGTGCCAGCAGTTCGTCGACCAGACGGGTGCGCATGCCGTCCACACGGGAGTGCGCCAGGACGAGGAGTAGGAGAAGCCCACGCTCCAACCGCCTCCCCAGCTCGCGAAGCCGATCGAGAAGCCGCTCCCCCACCGCGGGGCGCACCACGAGTCGGTGACGCACCAGCGCCACGGATCGTCGCACCAGCGGTCGCGCCAGGGACGGTGGCGGCGCCAGTCGTCACCGCGGGCATGGTGACGCGTGTCGGCATGGTGACCGCGATTGCCCGCGGAGCCGGAGGAACCGTGACCTGCGGCACCGTTCGCGTGGCCTCCGCCCGACCCGCCGTTCCAGCCCGTGTTCGAGCCGCCGCTCGGTCCACCCGACCCGCCGTTCCAGCCTGCGTCGGATCCAGCGTCCGACCCGCCGCCGAGGTCGCCAGCGTTGTCCGAGCGCGTGGGGCGCGGCGTTCCCGCCGACGGGACGCTCGTGGGACGGAGCGCGATCGGGCGCGGCGTCGCGCTCGTGACCGCACGGGGAGCCTTCGGGTCGGGAAGCGTGGTGGGGGTGAGCGGTCGCCCGCCGATCGCGCGGGGGTCGCTCGGCGCCGAGGGGCGCGTGGGGCTCGAGGTGGTCGAACCGGCGTTCGTCGCCGCTGGTCGCGCGATGGACGGCGTCTTCGGGGCCGTGGGCCTCGAGGCCGTGGGATTGGAGACGGTTGGATTCGAAACCGTCGGCTTCGAGACTGTGGGCCTCGAGACTGTGGGCCTCGAGGCCGTGGGCGTGGCAACGGAAGGCGTTGAAACCGAGGGTCTTGAGGTCGCGGGATTCGCTGCGGCGGGCTGCGTGATCGACGGCTTCGAGCCCGCGGGCTTTGAAACCTCGGGCTTTGAAACCTCGGGCTTGGAAACCGCGGGCTTCGAAGTCGGGGGCTTTGGCGTCTGGGGCTTCGGCGTCTGGGGCTTCGAACTTTGGGCCCGTTCGGTCGACGCCGACGGCGTCACGGTGAGGGACGCACCGCGTTCGCTCGGGCGCTGAAAGCCGGGCGGGACTCGGACATCGCCTGGCTGCGGGCGTGCGGCGGTTGGCTCCTGCCGCGCGGGACTGGACGCGGATGGCGCGCGCGAGCTGGGCGACGATGCGTTTTGCCGCGGCGCGGTGGGTGTCGCGGGTCGCTCGGGCGCGGATCGCGAGGCGGTGGGCGCGGTGGGCGTCGCGGGTCGCGCAGGCGCGGGTCGTGAAGCGGTCGGCGCGGCGGGCGTCGCGGGTCGCGACGGCGTGGGACGCGAGGCGGAGGGCGCGGCGGGCGTCGCGGGTCGCGACGGCGTGGGACGCGAGGCGGTGGGCGCGGCGGGCGTCGCGGGTCGCGACGGTGCGGGTCGTGAAGCGGTTGGCGCGGCGGGGGTTGCGGGTCGCGACGGCGCGGGTCGTGAAGCGGTCGGCGCGGCGGGGGTTGCGGGTCGCGACGGCGCGGGTCGCGAGGCGGTGGGCGTCGCGGGCCGCGAAGCGGTGGCGGTACCACCCGTCGGCGAGCGTTGCGCGAGCGCGACCGCGTCGCACAGCGCGACGCTCGCGAGAAGGGCGACGAGAAGCGAAGCCGTCGGGTTCCGTGTCGATCGGGCCATGCGGTTCTCCGTTCGTAGGTCAGGCGTCGCGCGCCGTTCGTCGCAGTCCGTTCGACCGGCGGGGGGCGGAGCGCGTTCGGTCGGGCGCGATGGACGGCGCGCCCGCGCCCTCTCTTCCCGAATTCACGCCCCTTTGTCACCGATCACGCGGGATCCCATGCAGCGTACGCCGCGCCGCGCGCCGCGCCAGCCAGAAACCATCGGATTGCCCGCCGGACCGAAGCGTCCGGCGTCGGCGGCCCTCCCGCCCCGCGTCGGCTCCGCGGGCCCTCCCACGCCCGTGCGGAAGCGCAGCGCGGCTTCCAAGACGGCATCCGCCCGATTCGCGGCAAACTCGCCGCCGACGCTCGCGCCGCGACCCGATTCGAGGCATCCTTCCCGAATGCCCATCGCCTCGCGTGTCGCGCTTCTCGCCGCCTCGACCGTCGCCCTCGCGGCGCTCCTGCCGACCACCGTCGCCTCCGCGCAGTTCGCGACGGACGCCACCTCGCCGCTCGCCGTCTGGGCGACCGCGTCCGACGATGTGCAGCCGAAGCTCGCCGCCGACGCGGCGGGCGGCAGCTACGTCTCGTTCCTCTCGGGAAGTGGATACGACGTGCGCCTCGCGCGGCTCGACGCGGCGGGCGAGCCGGTCTGGAAGGGCGGCTCGATCCTCGTCGAGGACCGCACGCTCTCCTCGACCACCGACTACGGGATGGCGTCCGATGCCGCGGGCAACGCGTACCTCGCCTACGACGCCGGGTCCTCGATCATCCTCTCGTCGTTCGATCCGAACGGCGCGCTGCGCTGGCGGAAGACGGTCGGCAGCGGCATGGTCGGCCGCGTCAACATCGATTCCGAGGGCCACGCCTGGGTCGCGTTCCTCGAGGGTTCGAGTACGCGCGTCCAGCGCTTCGACGCGAGCGGCAACGCGCTCCTCGGAGCGGGCGTCCTGCTCTCCGAGACGGGCGCGACGCAGTTCGTCTCCGATCTGCAGCCGTCGACCGGCGGCGCGATGATCGTGGCCTGCGTGCGCTACACGACCTTCACCGGCGCGAAGATCCTCCGCGCCCATCGCATCGAGGCGGATGGCGCGCGCCCGTGGGCGGCGAACGGCGTGAGCGTCTTCACGACGGGCTCGCTCCAGTTCGGCAACTTCCCGACCTTCATCCCCGACGGCGCGGGTGGCGCGTACTTCACCTGGTACGCGACGAACCCGCTCCAGTGCTTCGTGCAGCGCGTCGATGCGTCGGGCGCGGTCCAGTACGGCACGGGCGGCGTGGCGGTGACGACGACGACGACGGGCGCCGAACGCGTGTCGCCCTCGATCACGCTCGGCGACGACGGCCGGCTCTATGCGTTCTGGGCGCAGCGCACGCCGAACAGCTCGATCTACGGGATCTACGGACAGTCGTTCGCGAAGGGCGTGCGGCAGTGGGGTGCGTCGGGCGCGGCGGTCGAGCCGCTCGCGACGACCTACTCGCGCGCGTGGGCGACGGCGGCGACGGCCGATGGCGGCGTCCTCTGCTTCTACGCCGACTCGACGAGCGCGGTCCAGGACGCGATCGAGTGCGCGCGCATGAACGCCGACGGCTCGGTCGCGTGGCGCGCGCCCGTCGCGACGAACCCGGGCGTGAAGTACCGGCTCGTCGCGCAGCCTTCGCTCGCGGACGGCTCGGTGCTCGCGTGGCAGGGTGGCGCGACGACGGGGGCGAGCGATGTCTTCGCGGCGCGGATCGACGGTGCGGGCACGCTCGGACCCGGCGCGTCGGCGCCGTCGCCCGACCTCGACGGGAACGGCATCGTGAACGCCGCGGATCTCGCCGCGCTGCTCTCGCAGTGGGGTTCGGCGGGCAGCGCCGACCTCGACGAGGACGGCAATGTCGGCGCCGCGGATCTCGCGATCCTGCTCGGAGCGTGGACGGGGAAGTGAGCCGCGCGCGGGCGCGCGGAGCCTGCGGATCGCTCAGGAGCCGATGCCGCGCGGGTCGCGCGCGCGACGGAATCCCGACGGCAGCAGGTAGCTGCGGCCCTCGTAGACATGCACCGTTCCCGAGAGCAGGATCTCGGGCGAGGCGTCGCCTTCGCGCGCGTCGCGCTCGAGGCGCTCGAGCATCTGGCAAGGCATGAGTTCGAGCGAGGCATCGCCGCGCCCCGTCGACTGCGTCGGCACGAAGCGCCATGCGCCCGACTGGGGGTCGCGCGCGAGGCGGCCGGCGCGGCGCACGAGGCGCGTCCCCGAGGCGACGGGCGCGTCGGCGCGCGGCGAGTCGTCGCGCGCGCGCGGGCGGTTGTCGGGAACGGGTTGCGCGGGCGCGCGGCCGATGCGCTCCTCGAGGCGACGCTCGAGGTCGTCGACGACGGCGTCGATCGCGTCGTCGTCATCGGCAGGCTGGGTCGGGGGCACGAACTTCGCCTCGCCGCTCGGAGCCGCGATCGCGCGTTCACCCGCGGGCGGCGTCGTTCCGTCCGTTGCGGTCCGATCGAACCGGACGATCGGCGGCGCGAGCTCCGCGAGGAGGAAGTTGCGCCCCTTGTAGATGAAGACGCGACCCGTCATCTCGAACTCGACGGGTGACGGCGAGAGGCGCATCGTGCGCAGCATGTCCTCGAGGACGGGCGAGGGAAGCAGCGCGAACTCGCGGCGCAGGCCGCCCGGTTCGGGCTGGATCGGGCGGAAGAGCCAGAGCTTCTCGTCGGGGTCCTGCGCGAGATCGCCCTCGACGCGCGCGAGGACGCTGCCCTCGCGGACGAGGGGAAGGCGGTAGGCGCCGAGCGGCGTCGTGATCGGCGGCTGGTTCGGCGGGGTACTCGTGGGGGTGGGGGTTGGAGCAGCCGACTGTGCGAGCGCGACCGAATGCAGGAGCATGGTCCCGAAACCAACGAGGGTCCCGGCGCGCGCACGCAGGCAGCGGGGGAACGGTTGCATCGGCGGTCGGATCATGATGGTCTCTGTCGGCAGTTTGCGCCGTCTCGAACGAATGCGCGGGCGCGATCGCACGCGTCGGGTGGCCCGTCGCGTTGACGGCGCCCGCGATTGGTGCGAAGATAGCCATCCCACTGGTCGCGTACCCAAGTGGCCTAAGGGGACGGATTGCAAATCCGTTATTTCGTGGGTTCAAATCCCACCGCGACCTCTCGATGAGCCCCGCCGCCTTGGCGGGGTTCGTCG
>JBJOHC010000334.1:0-7217 GCA_046047955.1 Planctomycetota bacterium | reverse complement strand
CGAATCGGGCGCGCCCGCCGCCCGCGAGGACGGCGGCGCCACGCCCGCCGTCACCATCGCGGTCGCGAAGAAGAAGGGGACGAATGCCGTCACGGTCGCCCGCGAGGTCCTCGCCGAAGCCGAGCGGCTCGTCGCGACGGTGGTGCCGTCGGAACTCGAACTCGTCGTCACGCGCAACTCGGGTCTCGTCGCCGACGAGAAGGTGAACGAGCTCGTCGAGGGGCTCTGGGTGGCCGTCCTCATCGTCGTCGGACTCCTCACCATCGGTCTCGGCTGGCGGGAGTCGGTCGTCGTCGCGGTCGCGGTGCCGGTCGTCTTCGGACTCACGCTCGCGGTGAACCTGCTCGCGGGCTACACCATCAACCGCGTCACGCTCTTCGCGCTCATCCTTTCGCTCGGACTCCTCGTCGACGACCCGATCGTCGATGTCGAGAACATCGCGCGCCACTTCGGCCTGCGGCGCCGCGCGTCGCGGCGGATCACCCTCGAGGCGGTGAGCGAGATCCGCCCGCCGCTCATCTCGGCGACGCTCGCGGTCATCGCGAGCTTCCTTCCGCTCTTCTTCATCACGGGCATGATGGGGCCGTACATGGCGCCGATGGCGCTCAATGTGCCGGTCACCATGGTGATGTCGATGGTGGTCGCCTTCACCATCACGCCGTGGCTCGCCTACCACCTCCTCAAGCGCCGCGACTGGTCGAAGGGCGGGCATGGACATGGGCATGGACATGGCGGCGGCGACGGCGAGGCCGACGAGTACGCCCTCGCGCGGGCGAGCATCCAGTACCGCCTGCTGCGTCCCGTGCTCGAGCCGCTCCTCCGTTCGCGCGCGCTCGGCGCGGGATTCCTCGCGGCGGTCGTCGTCCTGACGGGCGCGGCCGCGTTCCTCGCGGCGAACCGCTCGGTGCCGCTCAAGATGCTGCCCTTCGACAACAAGACCCAGCTCCTCGTCCTCGTCGACGCCGACGAGGGGACGACCCTCGAACGGACCGACGCCGCCGTGCGCGCGCTCGAGGACGCGATCGCCTCGGTTCCCGAGGTGACGGGCTGGACGAGCTACGTCGGGACCGCGTCGCCGATCGACTTCAACGGACTCGTGCGCCACTACGACCTCAGGCAGCGGCCGAACCAGGCCGAGATCCGCGTGGCGCTCGTCGGGAAGAAGTCGCGCGAGGCCGCGAGTCACACCATCGCCCTCCGCGAGCGCGACCGCCTGACGGCGATCGCCGCGGCCGCGGGCGTGCGCCTCAAGATCGTCGAGCTTCCGCCCGGCCCGCCCGTCATCGACACCATCGCCGCCGAGCTCTACGGGCCCGATGATCTCGCCTACCGCGACCTCTGCGATGCGGCGGGCCTTCTCGAGGCGCGCCTCGCGGCCGAGCCGGGCGTCGTCGAACCCGATTCGGTCGTCGAGGCGCCGCGGCGCGAACTCGTCTTCACGCCCGATCAGGAGAAGGCGGCGCTGAACGGCGTGAGCGTCGCGGAGATCGCCACCACCGTGCGCGCCGCGATCGGTGGGCTCGACGCGGGCACCGTCCACGACGCGCGCGAGCGACAGCCGCTCGCGATCACCGTGCGCCTGCCGCGCGCCGAGCGCTCGTCGCGCGAGGATCTCGGTCGACTCGCGGTGCGCGGCGCGGCGCCCGACGCGCGGCCCGTCCCGCTCGCCGAACTCGGCCGCTGGGAGGAGCGCACCGTCGGGCAGACGATCTATCACAAGAATCTGCGCCGCGTCGCGTACGTCTTCGCCGAGACCGCGGGACGGCCGCCCGCCGACGTCATCCTCGATGTCATCGCGGACGGGGTCGCGGGGGAGACGCCCGTGCCTGCGGGCGCGACGCGCCTCGGCGGCGGCTGGCTTGACGCGCGCGCGCCGCGCGCCGCCGAAGGTCGCACGCATCTCGCGCGCGGCGGCGGCATCCCGTGGTCGCTCGACGACGGCGTCGAGGTCGTCTGGAGCGGCGAGGGCGAGTGGAAGATCACGCTCGACGCCTTCCGCGATCTCGGCCTCGCCTTCGCGGCGGCGCTCGTGATGATCTACGTGATCCTCGTCGCGCAGACGGGTTCGTTCGCGATCCCCGTCGTCGTCATGCTCGCGATCCCGCTCACGATGGTCGGCATCATGCCGGGCTTCTGGCTCCTCGGCGTCCTCACGGGTGGCGCGGTGGGCGGCTACGCCGATCCCGTCTTCTTCACGGCGACGGCGATGATCGGCATGATCGCGCTCTCGGGGATCGTCACGCGGCAGTCGATCATCCTCGTCGACTTCATCCATCTCTCGATCCGGCGCGGGCGGCCCTTCCTCGATGCGGTGATCGAGGCGGGCGCGGTGCGGCTCCGTCCGATCCTCCTCGTCGTCGGCGCGGCGATGCTCTCGGCGATCCCGATCACGATCGATCCGATCTTCTCGGGACTCGCCTGGGCGCTCGTCTTCGGACTCGTCGCCTCGACGGTCTTCACGCTCTTCGTGATTCCGATCGTCTACTGGATGCTCTACGAGAAGGTGCCCGGGCACGGCGCGCTGCCGCCCGCGGGCGAGGACTGAGAACCTGCGGTCGCGCGGCGCGCGGCGTTCGAATGCGCGGGCGGAAGCTTCCGCGCACGGCGATTCGCGGCGAAACCGCTACCCTGTCCCGATGGAAGACACTTTCGCCGCGCTCGGGTTCGGTCCCGAGATCCTGACCGAACTCGCCTCGCTCGGCTACGAGGAACCGACGCCGATCCAGCGCCAGGCGGCGCCGCCGCTTCTCGCGGGACGCGATCTCCTCGGACAGGCGGCGACGGGAACGGGGAAGACGGCGGCCTTCGCGCTGCCGCTCCTGCAGCGGCACGCGGGGAAGGCGGGGCGGCCGCTCCAGCCGCGCACGCTCGTCCTCGTGCCGACGCGCGAACTCGCAGTGCAGGTCTCGGAGGCGTTCCACCGCTACGGCCGCGGGCTCGGCGTGACGGTCGTGCCGATCTACGGCGGCGCGGAGTTCCATCGGCAGATCACGGGGCTGAAGCGCGGCGCGCAGGTCGTCGTCGCGACGCCGGGCCGCGTCCTCGACCACATGCGCCGCGGCACGATCGACCTCTCGGCGGTCGAGTCGGTCGTCCTCGACGAGGCCGACGAGATGCTCGATATGGGCTTCGCCGAGGATCTCGAACTCATCCTCGAGGCGACGCCCGCCGAGCGCCAGACCGCGCTCTTCTCGGCGACGCTGCCGCCGCGGATCGCGGGCATCGCCGAGCGCCACCTGAAGGAGCCCGAGCGCGTCCTGATTCCGCGCGCGGTGCCCGCCGAGGGCGAGACGCCGAAGGTGCGGCAGACCGCGTACATCATGCCGCGCGCCCACAAGATCGCGGCGCTCGGTCGCGTCCTCGACCTCGAGAGCCCGACGCTCGCGATCGTCTTCTGCCGGACGAGGATCGAGGTCGATGAGCTCACCGAGCGCCTCGTCGGACGCGGGTACCGCGTGCTCGCGCTGCACGGCGGGCTCACGCAGCCGCAGCGCGACCGCGTGATGAAGAAGGTGCGCGCCGCCGAGGTGGATCTCCTCGTCGCGACCGATGTCGCGGCGCGCGGGATCGACATCGAGCATGTCTCGCATGTCGTCAACTTCGATGTGCCGAGTTCGCCCGAGGCGTATGTCCACCGGATCGGGCGCACGGGGCGCGCGGGCCGCGAGGGCGTCGCCATCACGCTTGCCGAGCCGCGCGAGCACCGCCTCGTCCGCAACATCGAATCGCTCACGCGGCAGAAGATCGCGATCGCGACCGTGCCGACGCCGCACGATGTGCGCGCGCGGAGGCTCGATCTCACGAAGGGCGCGGTGCGCGAGGTGCTCCTCGCCGCGCAGGCGGAGGGGGATGGCGACGGGAGCGCGCTCGACGGATACCGCACGGTGGTCGAGTCGCTCGCGGGGGAGTTCGATCCGATGGATGTCGCCGCCGCGGCGGTGCGCGTCGCGCACGAGGCGACCGCGGGCGAAGGCGCCGCCGACGATGCCGTCCACATCCCGACCTACGAGAGCTTCTCGCGACCGAAGGGGCCCGCGCCGCGCGAGCCGCGGCAGGGGTACGGCGACGGTGGGAGGGCACCGTGGAGTCGCGGCGGCGCGCCGTGGAATGAAGGCGGCGCGCGAGGAAGCGAAAGCGGCGCGCCAAGAAGCGAGAGCGGCGCACCAAGAAGCGAAAGCGGCGCACCGTGGAGCCGCGGCGAGGCGCCTGCAGCGCCGAAGGGTCGGGCGTCGCGGTTCGGCGAGACGCGAAGCGAACCATGGGGCAGCGCGCCGGGGCAGGGGTGGAGCGATGCGCCGCCGCGCGATCGCGGGCCACGCGACGATCGTGGGCAGGACGACCGCCTCGCGGAGGATCGTCCGCGCGGGCGGAATTTCGACGACCGCTCCGCGCGCGACGCCGACCCGCGCGGTGGCCACGAGATGGTGCGCGTCTACATCGCCGCGGGCCGGAAGCTCGGCATGCGGCCCGCCGACATCGTGGGCGCGATCGCCAACGAGGCGCGCGTGAATCCGCGCGGCATCGGCCACATCGAGATCGCCGACGCGTTCACCGTCGTCGAACTGCCGAAGCGCGACGCCTTCACCGTCATCAACGCCCTTCGCGACGCGACGATGCGTGGCCGCCGCGTCGCGGTGCGCCTCGACGACGGCCGCCGCCGGCGCGAGTGAGCGCGGGGGTGGCGTCGATCGCGCGGTCGCGAAGCCGTGCGTCGGCGCACCTCGTGGGTTCCCGACGAATTCAGGCGTCGGAGCATGCGATGCATCGATGACGCGGCGACAGAACCGCGCGCCGGCGCACTTCTGGGTGCCCGACGTCGTCAGACGCCGGAACATGTGGCGCATCGATCACGCGGGGCCGCCCGAAGGCTGGCTCGCCATACCCACGCCCTGCGTTCCGACCTCTGAAGAGGTCGGGCACCCACGCTCTCTGTGGACGTCGAGTCGATCACGAACCCGCCATCGCCTCGACCCGCCGCCCGACGCCGTCGAGCTCGCCGAGGACGAGCAGCATGCGCGGCAGGTGGAAGAGGCCCTTCCAGAGGTTCCCCTTCAAGGTCGAGGCGACCGTGCCGTCGCGGTGGAGGTAGCCGAACCACTCGCCGTGGCGCGTGTCGGCGAAGTGCGCGAGCGCCCACGCCTCGCACTCGTCGGCGATGGCGCCGAGCCGCGCGTCGCCCGTCATGCGCGCGCCGATGCGGCCCGCGAGGATCGCCTCGCAGTGGGGCCACCAGAACTTCATGTCGTGCTCGTAGCTCGCGGGCGGCTTTCCGTGGAGGTCGACGAAGTTGAGGATGCCGCCGTGGCGGGCGTCGCGTCCGCGCCGCCAGCTCCACTCGAGCATGCGCGTCGCCGTCGCGACGAGCGACGCGCGGCGCGCCGGGTCGGTGCACGCCTCGGCCTCGGCGTAGAGGAACCACGCGCCCTCGATCGCGTGCCCCGGGTTCAGCTGCCGCGTCTCCATATGGTCGATCACCGAGCCGTCTGGCGCGACGACCTCGAGCACGGCCTCGAGATCGGGCCGCACGAAGTCGCGCGCGATCTCGTCGGCCGCCTCGCGCGCGACCTCTTCGGCGAACGCGCCGCCCGTCGCGCGCCGGACGACCTGCGCGACCCCGAGCGAGATCATCGGGTGGCCGAGCGGCTTTCCCGCGCGCAGCGCGGTCGTCTTCGGCGCGATGCCGCCAGGTTCCGTCATCGCGCGGCGCGCGGTGCGGAAGTGGCGCTCTCCCTCGGCCGCGAGCGTCGCGTCGCCCGTGAGCGCCGCGGCCTCGGCGCACGCCATCGCGGCGAAGCACTCGCTGTAGGCGTAGCGGCGCTTCCGGATGGGGCGCCCGAGACGGTCGAGATGGAAGAACATCCGTCCGTCGGCGTCGACCGCGTGCCGGCGCGCGAAGCCGAGGATTCCGTTGAGCGCCTCCGTCCACTCGGAGCGCTCGCCGAGCATGCGCGACGCGCGCGCGAGCACCCACGCCGCGCGCCACTGCTGCCAGACGCCCTTGTCGTCGTCGACGAGTGTGCCGTCGGCGTCGAGGCAGGTCATGAGCCCGCCGTGCTCGCGGTCGAGCCCGTTCTTCAGCCAGAACGGGATCACCTCGTCGACGAGTCGCGCGATCGCGTTCGCGCCCGAAAGCGGCGCGCTCATCGCGCGAAGGCTCCCGCGAACTCCGCGACGCCGAGCGGTGCGAGCTCGGCGAGGACGGCGGCGCGCTCGCCCTCGTCGAGCGCCGTCTCGGGCGAACGCGGCGGACCGATGGCGACGCCCGCCGTCTCGAGCAGGAACTTGCCCGTGCGGAGGACGCCGTGCCGCAGGAGCGGCCGAACGAGCCGCGCGAGCCGCCGCTGCTCCCCGCGGGCACGCGCGAGATCGCCCGCGGCGAAGGCCTCGAAGACCGCCTTCCCGAGCGACGGCGCGTAGCTGTAGGTGCTGCCGATCGCGGCGGTGCAGCCGAGCGCGAGGCCCGCGAGGAGATGCTCGTCGGTGCCGAAGAAGATGCGGTGCCCCTGCGTCGTCGCGATCTCGAGCGCGAGCTGGAGTTCGAGCAGGTCGCCGCTCGTGTACTTCACGCCCGCGAAGGTCGGGATCGTGCGCGCGGCCTCGGCGACGAGCGCCGACGCGGGAAAGACGGGCGCGCCCGTGCCCGCGAGCTCGTAGACGATGTAGGGGGTGTCGGGCGCCATCTCGGCGATCCGCGCGTGATGCGCGACGATCGCCTCGAGCGTGCGCGCGCGGCCGAAGGTCGGGTGCATCGCGGAGATCGCGTGCGCGCCCGCCATCGCCGCGTGCCGCGCGAGGTCCTGCGCCTCGGGCAACGCGTTCGCGCCGACATGGGCGATGACGGCGCCGCCGCCCGCACCCGCGAACGCCGCGATCCACGCCTCGAGGACGGCCTTCCGCTCGCCCGCCGTCAGCGCGAGGCTCTCGCCCGTCGAACCGCACGCGTAGACGCCCGCGACGCCCGCGCGCCGCAGATGCGCCGCGTGCGACGCGACGACCTCGGTCCACAGCGCGCCCGCGGCGTCGAGCGGCGTGTGCACCGCGGGAATGGGACCGGTCAGTTCGGAAAGCAGTGGGGCGGACGGCATGGGGCGCGATGGTATCGGCGGCGCGCGTCGATCCGTTCCTTCGGTAGCATTCAGGACCGATGGCACGAACCCATGAGCCCGAGCGCGATTCCGCCGCGCAGTACGCCCCGTCCTTCCTGTCGGAATGGCGGT
>JBJOHC010000333.1:0-5396 GCA_046047955.1 Planctomycetota bacterium | reverse complement strand
GCGGCCAGCGCGAGCCGAACGGGCCCGCGAGCGACGCGGTCTGGCTCCTCGATCTCGCCGCCCCCGAACCCGTCTGGCGCGAAGGCGCGCCGATCCCGACGGGTGGCCGCATCCTCCCGGTTTCGGCGGCGTGGCGCGGCGCCTTCTACCTCTTCTCGGGTGCCGCGCTCGAGCCGGACGGCGACGCGGGCTTCCGCCGGAGCCAGCCCTACCTCACCGAAGCCTGGCGCTACGACCCGAAGGCCGACCTCTGGACGCGCCTCGCCGACCTCCCGCGCCCCGCGGTCGCCGCGCCGTCACCCGCCATTCCCCTCGGATGGGACATGCTCGCGATCCTCGGTGGCGACACGGGTGAACGCGCGTCCGAGGTCGCGCGCCTCCGCGACGACCACCCCGGCTTCGCGACCGACACCCTCGTCTACCACCCGATCACCGACCGCTGGAGTTCGCGCGACGAGCACCCCGTCGACCGCGGCGCGCGCATCGGTCCCGCCGTGACGGCGTGCGCGGTCCCCATCGCGTCGACGATGACGGACCTCGACGGCGCCGTCGTCGTCGCAAGCGGCGAGATCCGCCCGCGCACGCGCACGCCGCGCCTGTCGCTCGTGCGCCCGCTCGTCCCCGCGAAGGCGCTCGCCGCGCTCGACTGGGCGGTGATCGCCCTCTATCTCGGCGCGATGCTCGCGATGGGCGCGTGGTTCGCGCGACGCAAGACCGACACGAACGAGTTCTTCCTCGCGGGCCGCCGCATTCCGTGGTGGGCCGCGGGCGTCTCGATCTTCGCGACGAGCCTCAGCGCGATCACCTTCATGGCGATCCCCGCGAAGACCTGGGACACCGACTGGACCTACTTCCTCCAGAACCTCGGCATCCTCGTGGTCGCGCCCGTCGCCGCGTGGCTCCTCGTCCCGAGCTTCCGCAGGCTCGACGTGACGACCGCGTACGAGTACCTCGAACACCGCTTCCACTGGTCGCTGCGCCTCGCGGCGAGCGCGCTCTACATGCTGTTCCAGGTCGGGCGCGTGTCGGTTGTCACGCTCCTGCCCGCGCTCGCCCTCTCGGCGGTGACGGGCTTCGACACCGTCACCTGCATCGTCCTCATGGGCGCGGTCACGATCGTCTACACCTCGCTCGGCGGCATCGAGGCGGTGATCTGGTCGGATGTCGCACAGGCGGTCGTCCTCTTCGGCGGCGCGCTCTGGGCGCTCGTCGTGATGATCGGCGGCGTCGACGGTGGTGTGGGCGCATTCCTCGCCGACGCCTCCTCGGCGGGCAAGCTGCGCCTCGCCGACTGGTCGTTCGATCTCACGCGCGCGAGCGTCGTCGTCATCGTCCTCGGCGCGATCTTCTCGAACCTCATCCCCTACGCGAGCGACCAGTCGATCGTGCAGCGCTACCTCTCGGTGCGCGACGAGCGCGAGGCGAAGAAGGCGGTCCTCGGCGGCGCGCTCCTCGCGCTGCCCGCGTCGCTCCTCTTCTTCGCGCTCGGGACGGCGATGTGGGGCTTCTACCGCGCGAATCCCGCCGAACTCGAGCCGACCGCGCAGCTCGACCAGGTGCTTCCCGGCTTCATCGTGAACGAGCTGCCCGCGGGCATCTCGGGGCTCGTCCTCGCGGGGCTCTTCGCCGCGGCGATGTCGAGCCTCGACTCGGCGATGAACTCGGTGTCGACCGCCTTCACGACCGACTGGTACGGCCGCTTCCGCCCGGGCCGCGACGAGCGGACGCGGCTGCGCGTCGCCCGCCTCGCGACGGTCGCGATCGGCGTCGTCGGCACGGGCGCCGCGATCCTCATGGCGCGGCTGAACGCGCCGAGCCTCCTCGACCTCTGGTTCCAGGTGATCGGCCTCTTCGGCTCGGGCGTCGCGGGCGTCTTCCTCCTCGGCGCGCTCACGCGGAGGACGGGCGCGCTCGCCGGCTGGGCGGGGCTCGTCACGGGCGCGACGACGGTGTGGGCGGTCGGCGCGTACAGCACGCTCAGCGGCCTCGCCTATTCGGCGGTCGGCGTCCTCGCGTGCCTCGCGGTCGGCGTCGTCGTGGGGGCGGTCAGTCCTCGCGCACCAGCGCGATGAGGTCCGCGATCGTGCGGTGCGCCTCGATCGGATGCCGAAGGGGCACCGTCGCGTGCACGCGGTAGTGGTTCCGCCGCCCGTGGCGTTCGCGCTCGAGGTAGCGGCCCTCCTCGAGGTCGGCGACGATGCGCTGCACCGCGCGCTCGGTGATCCCGACCAGCTCGGCCGCCTCGCGCAGCCGCAACTCGGGATCGCGCGCGAGGAGAAGAAGCACGTGCGCGTGGTTACTGAGGAAGGTCCACCCGTGCCTCGGCGCGTCGGCGGGCTTCAGGCCTCCGGCGGCGGCTCGCTGCTTTCGCGGTGGTTCGACTCGGGACTCGTCTTGCGCGGACTGCCTGGGCACTCGCAACCGTCCTCCGCTGGTCCGGCGGGGTATCGGCGGAACGATTCGCCGAAGGGGTCCAGCACGAGCAATCGTACCCATTCGTTCTCGACGAGTGCGCGCACCCCGGGCCGGCGTTCGAGGACCGCCCGCACCCGTTCCCACGGAGCCTCCACCACCACCTGCAGCCGGAGGGGCTCGTGAAACCACCGCCCGTCGGGCGCATGGACCGACTGGAGGGGGAGCCCCGTCCGCAGATCCCCGCCATTTCCGAGGACGACACCGAGCTCGCCGACCCGGTTGTGGAGGTTCTTATCGCCCGCCCCGCGCGCGCCAGATGGTCGCGCTGAACGAACCGTCGGGCGTCGCGGCCAGCGCGCCGAACCGCGCGGCGCCCGCCTCGATGCGCGCCGCGTCGTCGGCGGTGCGGCCCGCGAGCATCGCGGGGAGTTCGGGGCGCACGAAGTCGAGGATGTACGCCGTGAACGCGTCGAGCGGGGCGGCGCGCGACGGGCACCAGAGGTGGATCCCGTGCATGCGGCTGTCGACGGCCTCGAAGCCCGCGGTCTCGAGCAGGGGCGCGAGCCGCGGACCCACGCCCGAATCGCCGTGCAGGTCGAAGTGCGCGACGAACGCCGCGAGGAACGCGTCGATCGCGGGATCGCGCGGCGTGACGCGGAAGAGCCCGTAGTCGGTCTCGGTGAGATCGATCCGTCCGCCGGGCCGCAGGACGCGCTTCGCCTCGCGGAGGGCGGCGCGGCGCGTCGACTCGTCGGCGAGATGTTCGAGCACCCACACCATCACGACGCGATCGAAGGACGCGTCGGCGAAGGGAAGCGCGAGCGCGTCGCCCTCGACGAGCGTCGCGCGGACGCCGTTCGCGTCGAGGTGCCGCCGCGCACCCGCGAGCTGATCGGGCGAACGGTCGAGTCCCGTGAGTTCGAGCGACGGTTCCGCGCGCGCGAGTTCGCCGAGGACGGCGCCCACGCCGCAGCCGACCTCGAGGACGCGCTCGCCGCGCGCGAGATCGAGCCCCGCGAGCAGCACGGGCCGCAGGATCTCCGCCTGGCGGACGAGTCGGGACTGCTCGCGTTCCGAGGTGCCGTGGATGTAGGGGCGCGCCGCGCCGTCCGTCGTCATGGGCGCGGAGGGTAGCGGCGTCGGTCGCGGCCTACGCGGGGCGTCCGCGCATCACGGACGCGATCCGCCACCCGAGCCATCCCATCGGGAGGTAGGCGCCGAGGAGATCGAGCGCCGCGAACCAGATCGGCGTCTCGGGAATCATCGCGACCATCGCGATCCCGCCGAGCAGGAAGAAGGCGCCGATCGCGAGGCCCGCGTACATCCGCCGGTATCCGCCGATCAGGGTCGCGAGGAGCGCGCCCGCGAGCGCGCCGCCCGCATGCGCGACGAACGGCGCCACGAAGTGGACGGGCGCGTACGACCCGATGTTCGCGCGGATCGACTCGAGGTCGTTCGGGTCGACGCCCTCGGGCGCGGGCACGATCGCGCCGATCGCGCCGAGGAGGAGCATGTTCGCGACGCCGCCGAGGAACAAACCGGCGACGAATCCTGCGATCTGGCGAAGTCTCTGGATCATGGGGCGGGCTCCGGCTTCTCTGGTGTTCGGGGTGGGGTACGGCGTTCCGTCCTTCGCGAGCGGCGCGATCATCGCCGCTCGACAGTCATCGAGATCGGTCCGTTCGCCGCCGCCGTGATCTGCGGGCGCATCGGCGGACGGCTCGCGCCCGGCGCCCAGCGGATGCGGAAGTCGCGGCAGAGGAGGGCGAGCGCGACGCGCATCTCGACCTGCGCGAAGTGCATGCCGATGCAGGTGTGGCGCCCCGCGGCGAACGGCATGTACGCGTGGCGCGGCACCTCGCGGTCGGGCAGCCAGCGGTCGGGGTCGAAGCGCTCGGCGTCGGGGCCCCAGGCGGGACCGCGGTGCATGCCCCAGACCGAGAGGAGAAGGGTCGTGCCCTTGCGGATCCGCTTGCCCGCGTATTCGCCGTCGGCGAGCACGGTGCGACCGAGGTTGTAGACGGGCGGGTGCAGGCGAAGCGTCTCGTCGATGACGCGGCGCGTGAGGGCGAGGCGGTCGAGCGCGAGGCTGGCGGGGACTTCCCCGGGAGCCTCGCCGGGAGCCACGCCGGGAGCCACGCCGGGAGCCACGCCGGGATCGTCGGCGAATCCCGCGGCGCGCGCCTCTTCGCCGACCGCGTCGCCGAGATCGGGACGGTCGAGCATCTCGCAGAGGGCCCAGGCGAGGCCCGTCGCGGTCGTCTCGAAGCCCGCGCCGAAGAGCGTCTTCGTCTGATCGAGGAGTTCCCGTCGCGTGAAGGCGCGTCCCTCCGCATCGCGCGCGCGGACGAGGGCCGACAGGATGTCGCGGCCTTCGGGGTCCTTCATGCGCGCGTCGACGACGGGGCCGAGGAAATCCTCGAGCGCCGCGGCGATGCGCGCGAGGATCGCCCGCCCGTCGCCGGGCAGCCAGGCGGGAAGCCACGCGGGGCGCGGCACGATCGCGGTGTTGCGCCGGCGCACCTCGAGAAGCGCGTCGCGGACGAGGGCGCCGAAGCGGTCGGCCGCCTCGAGGTCGGGCTCGAGGCCGCAGAGCGCGGCGGTGATCCCGTCGAGCGCGAGCCGCGTGATCTCGAGCCGCGCGTCGATCGGCTCGCCGCGCGCCGCGACCTCGTTCCAGCGCGGCCGCGCGCGCGTCCAGCAGCGCGCCGTCGCGGCCGCGACCTCGCGCACGGGATCGCTGCGGAACGCGGGCTGCATCATGCGCCGCGCGCGGTGCCAGTCCTCGCCCTCCTGCGTGAGCAGTCCCTCGCCGAGGACGGGCCGCGAGGTGAAGTAGTGGAAGCTGCGCGGGAAGTCGTCGACCTTCTCCTGCAGGATGTGCCGGGCGAGACCTGGATCGCTGATCGCGAGGAACTCGCGGCCGAGGACGCGGAACCGCGCCGCGCCGCCATGCTCGCGCGCGAGCCGCATGGGGAGTT
>JBJOHC010000332.1:0-12988 GCA_046047955.1 Planctomycetota bacterium | reverse complement strand
TCCTCGGGCGTGAACCACACCGCGCCTGGGCCTCCCGAGCAGCAGTTCCCGCACTGCGTGCATTCGAACCGCAGGCCCTCCGCGTACCACGGCGCCTGCGCGTCAGTTGACACCCGGCGCTCCTCCGCCCGACTCGGGCGCCGCACCCCAGGGCTCGACGACGAATTCGTGGATCGCCGCGCGCCTGCGCCGCGGCGGGAGATGCGAGAGGCTCGTCGGCCGGTCGTCGTAGGCCACGCGGTCCATCGTGTAGATCGACTCGAAGACGAGTTCGGGATGGTCGAGCATGGCGACCTCGATCAACTCCTCCGCCTGCGCGAGGCTGCCGGCGGTCATCCAGATGACGATGTGCGCTCCGCGCGACTCGTCGCCATCCGCGCCCGTCGCGACGATGACCGCGTGCCAGAGCGTCATGCCGAGATGGCGCCCCGCCTCGTCGACATTGGTCTCGCGATCGATGTTCAGTTCGAGCATCCAGCGCGCGCGGAGCTCGAGCAGCAGCTCCTCGAGATCAGGACGGTTGTCGCTCGTGTCGAGCACATTGTCCTGGACGATCTCCTCCTCGTCGAGGATCGACTGGAGGTCATCCATCGGCTCGTCCCAGGTCGACTCGACCTCCACGATTCCGAGCTCGCGAAGGAGCTGCTCGACCTCGTCGCGCATGTCGGCGGGCACGGAGATCACGACGCCCTTCCAGGTATCGATGAACACATCGACCCAGGGCTCCTCCGCATTCGCGCCGACGCCGATCGTCACATCCTCGAGCAGGATCTCCTCGAAGTCGTACCAGCTGCGGAGGAACTCGACGAGCGGCATGGGCTCCTCGCCGAGGTACACATCGATCGTGCGGTATGCATCGCGCGAGCCGATCTCGACCACGGGCGTCACCTCCTTCGGAAGGAGGTTGAAGGCCGCGTCGATCAACGGCCGCAGCCGCTCATGACTCACCACCGCATGGAACATGTAGGTGTCGGGCTCGTCGCCCTGCCCCTCCTGGAACCGGAGCGTGTAGCCCTGGTTCGGCGGCGGAAGCTTCGTCTGGCGCATGCCGAGGGGAAGCTGATAGTCGCCGATCGAGACACGCTGGAGGTCGTCCCGGATACGAAAGTCATCGGCCATGACCACATCGTAACCGAGCGGCCACACGACGCGACCCACGGGCCTTCGACGCGATGCAGCGCCTTGGTTATAGTGCCCGCCACGCACGCTCGGGCAAGGCCGCCCCGCTGGTCGGTCGTTGTCCCTAGAGGAGCACTTCCCGAATGGAACAGCTGAACCAGATCCTTGATTCGATCAACGGCGTCCTCTGGCACGACACGGTGCTCTTCGTGGTGCTGGGCGTCGGAATCCTCTTCACGCTCTGGAGCGGCTTCGCGCAGTACCGTTCGCTCACGCACGGCTTCGCCGTCGTCCGCGGCAAGTACGACAAGAAGGACGACCCGGGCGCCATCAATCACTTCCAGGCCCTCTCGACCGCGCTCAGCGGCACGGTCGGACTCGGCAACATCGCGGGCGTGTCCGTCGCGGTCTCGCTCGGCGGCCCCGGCGCCGTGTTCTGGATGTGGGTCGTCGGCGTCTTCGGCATGGCGCTCAAGTTCACCGAGGTCACGCAGGCGATGCTCTTCCGCGACCTGTCCGATCCGAAGCAGCCGAAGGGCGGCGCCATGTGGGTGTGCCGCAAGGGCTTCGAGCAGATCGCCCCGGGTCTCGCGCCTCTCGGCACGGCGCTCGGAGTCATCTTCTGCATCACGGTGCTGATCTCGACCATCACCGGCGGCAACATGTTCCAGGCCTGGAATGTCGCCAAGATCACGCAGACCTATGTCCCGAGCTTCCCGCAGATCGGCGTCGGCATCATCATGATGATCGTCGTCGGACTCGTGATCATCGGCGGCATCAGCCGCATCGGATCGGTGACCGGCCGACTCGTTCCCTTCATGTGCGGCCTGTACCTCATCGGCGCGCTCGTCGTGCTCGCGATGAACATCTCGGAGATCCCCGCGATGCTCACGCTGATCGTGAAGTGCGGACTCCCCGAATGGCTCGGCGGTTCGTCCGCCGATGCGAGCGGAGCGTTCCTTGGTGGCACCTTCGGCTACGCATTCCTCTGGGGCATGAAGCGCGCCCTGTTCTCGAACGAGGCAGGCCAGGGATCCGCCCCGATGGCGCACGCGGCCGCCAAGACGGACGAGCCCGTCCGCGAAGGCATCGTCGCGGGCCTCGAGCCCTTCATCGATACGCTCGTCGTCTGCACGATCACGGCGCTCGTCGTCATCAGCACCGGCGCATGGAACCGCGAGGCTGCAGCCGTCTTCCCCGAGACGCCGAGCATGACCGCCGCAATCGATGACGAAGGCGCGACCATCGCGGGCAAGTGGGTTCCTGCCTTCGACTTCCTCCCCGCGAAGAGCGAGGATGAGGCGAAGGTCAGCAACGAGTGGCGCGCGAACGACACGCTCTTCGTGCTCGTGAAGGGCGAGTTCGATGACAACACCGGACGCGACATCCACAAGGTGAACGGAACCGTCGTCGTCGACGAGTCGAAGGCCGGCGAATCCGGGGCGAAGGGACTCGCGATCAAGTGGGATCCCTACGACGCGGACGCCGCGCCCGAGATGGTCGGTCCCGAGATCCACATGAACCTCGCGGGCTCCTCGCTTGCCGGCTATGCGTTCGACCGCGCCGTGCCCGGCATGGGCATGTGGATCGTCACGCTCGCATCGTGGCTCTTCGCCATCAGCACCATCATCTCGTGGAGCTACTACGGCGAGCAGGCCATGGGCTTCATGCTTGGCAAGGGCTCGATCGTCTTCTACCGCATCGTGTACTGCCTTGCGATCCTGGTCTCCACGATCCCGGGACTCATCAAGACCGATGTCGAGCTCGACTCGTTCACCGCGCTCGGAACCGGCGTCATGCTCTGGGCGAACATCCCGATCATGCTCATCTTCGGCCCCGCCGCGATCCGCGCGTACAAGGACTACACCCGCCGCCTCGATGCCGGCGAGATGACGTCCCACGACGCTCCGTCGATCGTCGATGTGGCCGAAGGCCGCGATGTGAAGTGATCCTCGATATCAGGTCGCGTGGTCGGGTGCGCGCGCCGCGCGCACCCGACCGCGACAACCGCCGAAGCACCACGGTCGGCGCTCACGAGATCGTGTCGAGCACCGCGTTGTCGACCGCCTCGCCCCGAGCGGCGCGTGCGATCGTCTCCGCACAGATCCTCGCGGGATCTCGGCCTGCGAAGGCGCCGGCGACGGTTCGAAGGTCGTCCCGAGTCCGCTGCATGCGAACTCCGTTCGCGAGAAGCTCCAGCGCCGCGGCCGCGATCGGCTCGGCGTTGCCGGCGTAGGGCACGAACTCCGGCACGATCCGGCGCCCCGCGATGATGTTCGGCAGCAGCCGGTACGGAGCGCGCAGGATCAGGCGCGCTCCCGCGACCTCGAGACCGCTCGTGCGGTACACCCCGATCACCGGCTTCGCCTGCCGTGTGCAGTCGAGGCTGACCGTACCCGACACCGCGAGCGCCAGATCGCACCACGCGACTCCGACATCGATGTTGCCAACGGTCATCTCGACGCCGAAGGGGAGCGTCCCGCCCACCGCCTCGCGCACACGCCGGGCATTCGCCTCGTTCGATGCGACGACGAGGCCGCTCGCGCTCGCGATGCTCCCGCGGATGAGCGTGTAGCTGTCGAGCAGCAGCTGCAGGTTCCTGCGCACCTCGCTCGACCTCGAGCCCGGGAGGATCAGGATGCGCGGCGCCCCACCCGGTAGATGCGATGCCTCCTCGTCGAGTGCGGCCTGGTCGAGCGGCTGCGACAGCACGGGATGTCCGACGAACTTCGCCGTCACGCCGCGCGCGCGGAACCACTCCTCCTCGAAAGGCAGCAGGCAGAGCAGCACATCGCTGATCCGGCGGAGCTTCCTGATGCGCCACGGGGCCCACGCCCACAACTGAGGCGCGACGAGATTCACGATCCGCGCACCCATGGGCTTGAGACGGGCGCAGAGCGGCAGGTTCGCGCTCGGGCTGTCGACCGGCACATGCACGGCGATCGGGTTCTCGCGAACCCACTTCACGATTCGTCCGTGCAGCGCGCGCACCTCGAGGATCTTCGTGGCGCCCGCGAGCCCCATGACTCCGTCATCGGCCGTCCGCCCAAGCATCCTCGCGCCCGCAGCCTCCATCTGCGGTCCGCCGAAGGCGACCGGCTCGATGTCGGGATACGCCTCGCGAAGCCGAGCGATCACCGGCGCGGCGTGCGCATCACCGGATGGCTCCTGGGCGGTGAAGAGCACCACCTTCGAGGGGGGACGGGAACTGGCCAAATCCATGCGGGAAGACTACCGAATTCGGTCGATAGGAGGCGCTCCCCCGCTCCGTGCAGGGGTCCGCCAGTGGCTACCATCCCCCCTTCGCCATGCTCAAGCGCTCTCACATGTGCGGTTCGCTTCGCGCGAACCATGTCGGGCAGACGGTCACCGTCTGCGGCTGGATCAACACCTATCGCGACCAGGGCAAGGGCCTGATCTTCGCCGACCTGCGCGATCGCGACGGCCTCTGCCAGATCGTGTTCGATCTCGAGCAGTCGCCGGCGGACCTCGTCGCGCTCTCGAGGACGCTCCGTCGCGAGTATGTCGTCGCCGTCGAGGGCACGGTGCGCATCCGCGCGGGCGGCGCGAATCCGAAGCTCGCCACGGGCGAGGTCGAGCTCGTCGCCACGCGCCTCGAGCTGCTGAACGCGGCCGAACCCCCGCCGATCCTCCCCGACGACCACGACGCGGACAAGATCGGCGAGGAGACGCGCCTCACCTACCGCTACATCGATCTCCGCCGTCCGCGCATGCAGCACATCCTGCGCACGCGCTCGCGCATCACGAAGTTCGCGCGCGACTACTTCAGCGAGAACGGCTTCCTCGAGATCGAGACGCCGCTTCTCATCAAGACGACGCCCGAGGGCGCGCGCGACTTCATCGTGCCCGCGCGCCTCCACCCCGGCAAGTGGTACGCCCTGCCGCAGAGCCCGCAGCTCTTCAAGCAGATCCTCATGGTCGCCGGCTGCGACCGCTACCTCCAGATCTGCAAGTGCCTCCGCGACGAGGATCCGCGCGCCGACCGTCAGGCCGAGTTCACGCAGATCGATCTCGAGATGAGCTTCGTCGAGCGCGAGGATGTGATGGCGATGATGACCGGCTTCGTGCGCGGGCTCTGGAAGGAGCTCTTCGGGTACGAGATCGGCGAGGTGCCGCGCATCTCGTACCTCGAGGCGATGGAGCGCTACGGCATCGACCGGCCCGACACGCGCTACGGACTCGAGATCCGCGACGTCTCGGCGATCGCGGCGAAGACCGAGTTCGGCGTGTTCAAGGACGCGCTCGCGAAGTCGAAGGCGGGCAAGGGCGGCGTCGTGAAGGCGATCCGCGTGCCGGCGCCGAACGACAAGCTCACGCGCAAGGTGCTCGACGGCTACAGCGAGTTCGCGAAGACCTTCCGCGCGGGCGGCATCCCCTTCACGAAGCTCGGCGCGAACGGCTTCGAGACGGGCGTCGCGAAGTTCCTCGAGCCCGTGCGCGAGGAGCTCGTCGCCGCGCTCGGCCTCGAGCCCGGCGACGTCGTTCTGTTCGCGGCCGACCACTACGACATCGCGACGAAGACGCTCGGCGAACTCCGTCAGAAGGTCGCGCGCGACCTCGACCTCGTGCCCGAGGGGAAGTGGAACTTCCTCTGGGTCGTCGACTTCCCGATGTTCGAGTGGGACGACGAGGGCAAGCGCTGGGTCGCGCTCCATCACCCGTTCACGAGTCCGAACCCCGACCAGTTCGGGATCCTCGGGACCGATCCGGGCGCGTGCCTCTCGGCGGGCTACGACCTCGTCCTCAACGGCAGCGAGATCGCGGGCGGCTCGATCCGCATCCACGACCAGAAGGTGCAGGCCAAGGTCTTCGAACTGATCGGCCTCACCGACGAGGACGCGAAGGTCAAGTTCGGGTTCCTCCTCGACGCGCTCAAGTACGGCGCTCCGCCGCACGGCGGTATCGCGTTCGGTCTCGATCGCCTCGTCATGCATGTGGTCGGCACCGACAACATCCGTGATGTCATCGCCTTCCCGAAGACGCAGTCGGGCGCCGATCTCATGACCGATGCGCCCGGGCCCGTCGATCCCGACCAGCTCGTCGAGACGCATGTGCGGAGCACCGCGCCCGAGGTGTGACCACGTGTGACCACAGCGCCGTCCCGCGGACGGGTGAGCGGCCGCGTCCATCTTGGCCATGCATTCCGCGATCGCGTGCCGCGCGAGCGGCATGCTTGACCGGCGGCGATCGCACGCCGCGCGCACGCTCGACCGCAGACGGCGGCGGTTCCCGCTAGCATCGCCCGCATGAGCGCTTCGAACTCCCGTGCGCGCGTGCAGACGACGCTTCTTTTCCTCGCGCTCGCCGCGGGCGCGATCGTCGGGCAGTGGCTCCACTCGCAGGGCGGCGTCGGCGCGTGGTGGTCGGTCGCGGGCGAGTTCATGCTGCTGCGCCCGCTGCAGATGATCGTGGTTCCGCTCGTCGTCCTCTCGGTCGTGAGCGGGATCGCCTCGATCGGCGAGCCTTCGAAGCTCGGGATGGTCGGCGGCGCGACGGTCGCCTTCTACGTCGGCACGATGCTGATGGCGACCGCCCTCGGTGCGACGGCGGTCCATGTCTTCCAGCCGGGCGCAGGGGTCGGCGAGGCCGAACTCGCGGCGCTCGTCGAGGGTGGCAGCGAGGTGTTCGCGAGCGACTCGGCGCGCGCCGAGCGGATGCGCGCGGGACAGACCATGGGCCTCGGCGGCGCGTGGCAATCGATCCTCGGGCAGCTCCTTCCGAAGAGTCCGCTCGCCGAGGCCGCGAACGGCAACACCGTCGGGGTGGTCGGATTCTCGATCCTGCTCGGGCTCGGACTCGCGGCGGCGGGCTCGCGCGCGGCGGTCGCGCGAGAGGCGGTCGAGGGACTCCTCGCCGCGTTCCTCGAGATCATCCACTGGATCCTCTGGATCATGCCTCTCGGGCTCTTCTTCTTCGTGGCGGGCGTCATCGGAAAGATCGGACTGCTCGTCGCGGCGGGCGCCGTGGGCAAGTACGCGACCGTGGTCGCGGGCGCGCTCCTCGTGCATGGGTTCATCGTGCTTCCACTCATCGGGACGCTCCTCGGTGCGGGGAACGGCTGGCGCTTCATGTGGCGTGTCCGGCGAGCGCTCCTGACCGCGTTCTCGACGGCGTCGAGCAGCGCGACGCTTCCCGTGACGATCGACGCCTGCACTTCCGAGGGCGGTTGCTCGAAGCGCGCGACGAACTTCGTCGTCCCGATCGGGGCGACCGTGAACATGGACGGCACCGCGCTCTACGAGGCGGTCGCGGCGCTCTTCCTCTTCCAGCTCTACGGGATCGATCTCGGGTTCGGCGACACGGTCGTCGTCGTGATCACCGCGACGCTCGCCGCGATCGGCGCCGCGGGAATTCCCTCGGCGGGACTCGTGACGCTCGTGATCGTGATCACGGCGGTGAACACGAGCCTCGCCGCGCGCGGTCAGGCCGGCGTCCCACTCGATGCGATCGGCATCATCATCGGCGTCGATCGCCTGCTCGACATGCTTCGAACGGCGGTCAATGTCTGGGGCGACTGCCTCGGTGCGAAGATCGTCACGCGGTTGATTCCCGACGAGGGGCCGACGGAGACGGCCGCCGCGGCGTCAAAGGTGTGAAAAGGGTGACGGTGGCGCGGCACCAGGTCGCCATGCGGGCGACTCGTGTTCCGACGTCTGAAGTCGTCGGGCACCCACGACAACAGCAGAGGCGGAGCGGGATCGAGCGACAGCGATGACAGTCGCGACCAGTCAAGTCACGCCGACAACATCCGCGACCGCGATCACGCCAATCGTGTTCTTCTCCAGAGGGAGCGAAGAGGTCGGCGCCGCGTTCAGCGGTGCCGACGACAGTCGCGACCGCTCAACTAATGCACGCCCTGCGCCGCAAGCCAGCGCTCCGCGTCGATCGCCGCCTGGCAGCCCATGCCCGCCGCGCTGATCGCCTGGCGGTAGACGGAGTCGGCCACATCGCCCGCGGCGAAGACGCCGTCGATATTCGTGTGGCTCGAGCGCGAGCGGAGGTGGATGTAGCCCGACGCGTCGAACTCGAGGCCGCTGCCCTGGAGGAACCTCGTCGCGGGCGAGTGGCCGATCGCGATGAAGAGGCCCTTCACGGGAAGCGTCGAGCGCTCCTTCGTCTCGGTGTTCTCGAGGACGATGCCCTCGATGAACTGATCGCCGAGGACATCGACGACGACCGAGTTCCACACGGGCTCGGCCTTCGGGTTCTCGAGGATGCGCGCCTGCATCGCCTTCGACGCGCGGAACTCGCCGCGGCGGTGGATGACGTAGACCTTCGACGCGAACTTGGTGAGGTAGCTCGCCTCCTCCATCGCGGTGTCGCCGCCGCCGACGACGGCGAGCGGCTGGTCGCGGTAGACGGGAAGCGCACCGTCGCAGACGGCGCACGCGCTGACGCCCCCGCCGTTCGTCGCGAGGCGCAGCTCGTTGGGAAGCCCGAGCCAGTTCGCGGTCGCACCCGTCGCGACGATCACCGCGTGCGCGCGCACGGTCTCGCCCTCGCTCGTCTCGAGGACGAACGGGCGCTGCGTGAAGTCGACCTTCACGACATCGGCGTGCGTGATCCGCGTGCCGAAGCGCTCCGCCTGCTCCTGGAAGAGCGCCATCATCTCGGGGCCCGAGACGCCCTTCGGGAAGCCGGGATAGTTCTCGACCTCGGTCGTGAGCATCAGCTGCCCACCCGGAAGGACCGGCGCGGGATTCGCGGCGGGCACGCCGATGATCGCGCGCGGGTTCAGGTTCGCGCGCGCGCCGTAGATGCACGCGGTCCAGCCCGCGGGGCCCGAGCCGATGACGACGAGCTTCTCGATGTTGTCCGCGGCGTTCGATCCGGCGTTCGCTTCGTTCTGCATGTCACTTCCGATCCGCCCCACGCGGGGCTCCGTTCACTCGCCGCGCGACACCGCCCGGAGCGGCGGCCAGAGGACGAAGTCGTCGTTCGGTCCGCCCGCCGCATGGCGGATGGCGCCGTTGAACTCGCCGTCGTTGTTGCGGCCGTAGAGCAGGCAGCCGCTGATCTCGATCGTGCCGAACTCGCTGTCGATCGCCTTCGTCTTCGTGCCGAGATCCTGGTAGAGGAACGGCCCCTCGAGGCGGTCGTACGGGTCGAAGTCGAAGCGCTTCGGGTAGTACATCGAGTACGACTTCTCGATGTCGTTCGGCCAGGCGCCGAACTGCGCGCGGTACGCGGTGAGGCCGCAGCTGACGACGGTCCCGCAGAGTTCGGTCACGAGCCGGCGGCGCAGTTCGAAGAGCGATTCGATGTCGCGCGCCGCGAGCGTCACGGCCGCGTAGCGCACGGGATTCGTGCGCGAGAGCTCGGTCGGCAGCGCCTGCATCGGGTCGTACGGGCGCATGCGCCAGCGGCGCCACCAGTCGTCGTAGACGTCGGTGAGCTTCTGGACGCTCGCGTCGAGGCTCGAGTGGACGTTCGCGATCGCGTCCCAGCGCTTGGTCGCGCCGAACGCGGTGAGGGGCGCCGCCTTCGACTGGAGCGAGGCGAAGGTGCGCGCGAAGCGCTCGCCGTCGGGCTGCCCGCCGCCATCGAAGACCGACTCGATCATCTCGCGGGCGACCGCGATGTCGCCCTCGGGCATCGCGATGCGCTTGAGGCGCTCGTTGTCGGAGGCGCGCAGGAACGGGTACTCCTCCTGCCCGAGCCGCTTCAGAAGCCGCCACGGGAGCTTGTCGCGGTAGGTCCAGAGGACATCGCGGTGCACCGAGAGCGCGTCCGCGAGCATGGTCATGAACGCCGACTTCTCGTCGAACATCTCGGCGTCGCAGCCCTGCCGCAGCAGGCGCAGGTGCGCGATGGCGACCTTGAACGCCTCGTCGAAGCGCCCCGCCTCGCAGAGCCGGTAGAAGTCCGCGGTCGCGTAGGCGTTGATCGCGCGGATCGCGTCGAGGTATCCGAAGCGCACCTTCGCGAGGTCGCCGTCGATCCCGATCTCGGCGACGAGGCCGCGCTCGAGGAACTTCGGGTCGACGCCCGCCGTTCCGTACGGAACGCCGAGGATCTGGCACTCCTGGACCTCGAGGAGGGTCTTCCCCATCGACTCGTTCGCCTCGGCCCAGCGCGCGACCTCGTCCCAGCCCTCCATGCCGGGGTAGATCGTCAGCATGTTGAAGTCCTCGCCGACCGGCTGCGGCGGCCGCGTCAGGTCGAGGTACGCGGTGAAGAGGCGCTTCGAGCTCTTGTTCGCCTCGGTCACCTTGGACGCGGGCTCGTTCAGCTTGCGCAGGAGCGCGGCCGACTGTCCGAGCGCCTCGCCCGCGAGGAGCGACGCGCCGAGGAGGGCGATGGCGAGCGGACGGCGCAGGCGGCGCGGCGTGGAAGGACGCTTGGACTGGTGCATGGGCGCGGTCTGGGTGGGGTCTTCTGGTCCGGATCGCGCACACGGCGCGGTCGCGGTGTCCCGTTCGCACGGGGCGCCCAATCTAGCACGGTTCGGCGATAGAGTGTCCGCCCCCATGGCGAAGCTCCGCTGTCCCGACAAGGTCCATGTCCTCCTCCTCGGAACCGGCGGCCGCGAGCACGCCCTCGCCTGGAAGCTGCGCCAGAGCCGCCGCCTCGGCCGGCTCTGGGTCGAGCCGGGCGCGAACGCGGGACTCCTCGAACTCGGAACGCCGTGCCCCGAGCCGATCGGCGACATGTTCCGCCTGACCCGCTGGTGCGAGCGGGAGGAGATCGGGCTGGTCGTGATCGGTCCCGAGGCGCCGCTCGCCGCCGACTACGCGACGAAGCTCGCCGACGCGCCGCGGCGCGTCGTCTTCGGCCCGTCGCGCGCGGGCGCGCAGCTCGAGTGGGACAAGGCCTTCGCGAAGCAGATCATGCGCGCGGCGAGCGTGCCGACCGGCGATGCCCGCACCTTCACCGACGCCGAGCAGGCGCTCGCCTTCGTCGCGACGCGCGAGGACGGCTGCGTGGTGAAGGCGACGGGCCTCTGCGCGGGCAAGGGCGTCATCGTCTGCAAGACGCCCGCCGAAGCGAAGGCCGCGGTCGAGGAGATCCTCGTCAGGAAGACCTTCGGCGACGAGGGCGCGACGATCCTCGTCGAGGAGCGGCTCGAGGGGCCCGAGGTCAGCGTCCTCGCCCTCTGCGACGGCCGGAACTTCTGGGTCCTCGATCCCGCGCAGGACCACAAGCGCGTCGGCGAGGGCGACATCGGCCCCAACACGGGCGGCATGGGCGCGTTCAGCCCGACGCCGCGCGCGACGCCCGAGGTTCTCCGCATCGTCGAGCGCGATGTCCTCGTGCCGACGATCGACGCGCTCCGCCGCATGGACATCCCCTTCCGCGGCGTCCTCTACGCGGGGCTCATGCTGACGCCCGCGGGCCCGAAGGTCCTCGAGTTCAACACCCGCTTCGGCGACCCCGAGACGCAGGTCATCCTGCCGCGGCTCCAGGGCGATCTCGTCGAACTCTGCTGGGCGACGGCGACCGGCCGTCTCGACGATGTGGAGCTCTCCTTCGACCGCCGTGCCGCGGTGACGGTGGTCGTCTGCTCGAAGGGCTACCCGGGCGCCTATCCGAAGGGGCTCGAGATCGAGGGAATCGACGACGCGCGCGCCCACCCCCGTGGCGACGGCGAGGAGATCGTCGTCTTCCATGCGGGAACGGCCCGGAAGGCGGGCAAGGTCGTGACGAACGGCGGGCGGGTCTTCGCCGTCACCGCCCTCGCGGCGACCGTCGAGCGGGCGTCCGAACTCGCCACCGCCGCCGCTTCCGAGATCCGGTTCGACGGCGCGTTTCTGCGCCGCGACATCGGACGGGCACTCGCCAAGGGAAGCGCCTGACCGACGGTCCCGCCTCGCGTGCCGTCCCGTGCCTCCGGGCGCGGTGGCCATGGCGTCGCGTCTTGGGTTTGGACACATCCGAAACCTCGCGTCATCGAGGTCCGAGTTTTTCGCCGCTGCCGACCCGCTGCTCACACGGGACGAAAGTTCGCGTATATTCCATCCCCTCCGCCCGTGCGGAGGGTGCCGCCCGCGGGCGGTTCAGAGGTCGCATTGCGACCGCCACGCGAAGTCCCCGTCCGCAGCGCAGCGCTGCGGACTGCCCTGACGCCAGGATGGCGTCGTTCGTACGGATCGGGCGCAGTGCCCGCCTCGTCAAGCGCTCCTTCTCAAGCGCGCTAGGAGTTTCGAAGCATGAAGTCGCGAGCCTCTCTCGCCCACATCGTCGCCAAGGGTTTCGTGACGGGTCTTGCCGCCGTGAGCCTGCTCGGCATCGGAACCGATGCCGCGCGCACGGCGCACGCCATGGCCCAGAACGGTGACGGTCCTGGTTCGACCGGTCCCCTTCTCCCTCGCAAGATGGTGAAGAAGCCCGGTGAAGAGAAGTTCTACCTGCCGCGCGATCCCGCGACGGGTGAGCCGTGGTTCACGGGCAACATCGTCCTGAAGTTCCACGACTGGGTCGGTGCGCGCGCGAACACCTCGCCGAGCCCCGTTCCCTTCTCCGTGGGCGGGAACGATCTCACCGCCTTCGCGCAGATCCTCGCCGACGAGAAGCTCATGGTCCGGCAGTGGATCAACGAGACGCCCGCGGATCTCGCGGCGCTCGAGATGCGCGCGCAGCTCCACTCGGGGCGCGCACAGCCCGATCTCGCGAGCATGATGATCATCGAGGGCGTGAGCGAGGACCGCCTCGTCGAGGTGGCGCGCTCGATCAACAAACTCCCCGAGATCGAGTTCGCCATGATCGAGCGGACGGCGATCCTGCACCAGTGCGGTCCCGACTCGCCCGGCTTCTGCAATGTCCCGGGCCCGAGCTGCGACGGCCAGGGCTTCAACTGCAATCCCGATCCGGGCAACGCCATGGACATGGCGGAGTACGGCTGCCAGGA
>JBJOHC010000331.1:0-6312 GCA_046047955.1 Planctomycetota bacterium | reverse complement strand
GATGGCGGATGGCGTCGGCCGCCCGCCTGTTCGTCTTCCCGTGAGATCCGACGGGTCTCCGACGGAACCCGTCGCGAGGTCGTCCCTTCGGGGAACCCGCAAGAGTAGCAGGAAGCCCGTCGAGTCCCCGCGGATGAAGCGTCGAGGCGTGACGGGCTCGTGCCCCGCGCCTCCACGCCCGAAACCCCGGGGCTCAGTCTCGGTCTCGGTCTCGGTCTCCGACTCCGTCTCCGACTCTCGAATCTTCCCTCTCGAGACTCCGCGCTTCGATTCTCCACCCCTCCCATCGCAACGCCATCAGGCTCGGCAGAGAAGCGCCACCGCGTGCACCTCGACCGCCCGTCCCTCGCCGACCGCGTCGACCTTCTCGTGCGTCTTCCCCTTCAGGTTCACCTGCTCGGGCTCGAGCCCGAGCAGCGCCGCGATGTTGCGCCCCATCGCGTCCTTTCGCGGCGAGAGCTTCGGCCGCTCGAGGACGACGGTCACGTCGAGGTTCACGACGCGCCATCCCTCCGACGCCAGTCGCTCCCGCGCCGCCCGCAGGAAGTCCGCCGAATCCCGCCCCTCGTGCGCGGGGTCGGTATCGGGAAACGCCTGTCCGATATCCGGCAGCCCCAGCGCCCCCATGACCGCGTCGAACACCGCGTGGTAGACCGCGTCCCCATCGGAGTGCCCGACCGGACCAAGCGGGTGATCGAAGCGCTCGCCCCCGAGCACGAACGGCCGCCCATGCCCCGCGGGCCGGATCGGCTCGAGCCGGTGCAGGTCGTATCCATGCCCGATGCGAAGCGAAGGGAGATCATGTCCGATGCGAACGGGGGGGCGTGGGGACGGCATAGGGACGATTCTCCTCGAGCGAGAGGGCCCGAGCCTGTCAAAATACCCAAGTCACCCCCGCGCGCGCGCCGATAGCACGGATCTCCCGGGTTTCGCCCAAGGTCTCTCCATGTCCACTCCGACCATCCTGCGTCCCGCCCTCCTCGCCGCCAGCGTCCTCGTTCTCGCGGGCTGCTACGGGCCGCGCGGTTCCTGGTACCCCTATTCGGGCAACGGCTACACCTACGTCTCCACCGAGATGAAGCCGGTGACGATCACCGTCATCGACACCCGCACCGAAGAGCCGTTCTTCCAGCTCGACATCCCCGCGGGCAAGCAGCTCTCGATGAACTTCCTCGCAGGGAAGGGCGACGATCCCGTGCTCCGCCCCGACCGCATGGTCTACGCGATCTGGGATGCGGGCACCGCGACCGGCACCCTCGACAACCAGCTCACCTGCCCGCCCGAAGGCTGCCGCCGGATCGTCTACGACATTCGGAACGCGCCCGAGTGGCGCGAGGAACCGCCCGAGTATGTCGACCGGATCGACAGCCATCGGCAGAAGCCCGCCTGGTGGACGCCGCAGGGTGGCGAGCTCCCGAAGACGCGCCGCTTCTACGAGTGAGCGTCCGACGACGCGGGCGCGCCGCATCCGTCAGGATGTCGCCGCACGGTCGCCGCGGGCGATCGCCGCGAAGCGTTCACCGCGCGCCTCGTAGTTCGTGAACTGTCCCCAGCTCGCACACGCGGGCGAGAGAAGAACGATGTCGTCCGCCCGGACGCGCGCCGCGATCGCGTCCATCGCGCCCGCGAGATCCCCGCAGGCGAACGAACGCGCCTCACCGACGAGCGCGTTCGCCGTCTGACCGATCGCGTAGAGCCCCGCAAGCCTCGGCGCGAGCCGCCGCACCGGCGAAAGGTCGGCCCCCTTGTCGTAGCCACCCGCGATGAGGTGGATCCGCGACGCCTCGTCGAACGACTCGATCGCGAGCAGCGTCGCCTCGGGCGTCGTCGACTTCGAATCGTTGTAGTAGCGCACGCCATCGCGCTCGGCGACGAGCGCGAGCCGATGCGGCAGTCCCGCGAAACCCTCGACGCGTCGGCGGATGGTCTCGATCGGAACGGCCGACGCGACGCCATCCACTCCCTCCGCGAATGCGAGGAGCGCGCGCGCCGTGCGGATCGCGAGATGCGCGTTCGCCCGGTTGTGCGCGCCGGGCACCGCCGGTCGCAGCGCATCGACCGCAGGCATCCCCGCGTCGACCGCGCTGGCCCCGCACCACCACGGCCGCGCGCCGAGCGCCACCGCACGGTCCGCCTCCGCGGTCCCTTCAAACGCCGTCCCGAACCAGGCATCCTCGGGCGCATGCGCGCGGATCATCGCCTTCGAGCGCGCGTAGTGCTCGAAACTGCCGTGCCAGTCGAGGTGGTTCTCGAGCAGGTTCGTGAACGCGGCGACGGGCGGCGACCATCGAAGCGTCTCGCCGAGCCACCAGAGCATCGCGCTCGAAAGCTCGAGGACGACGAGGTCCTCCGGCCCGATCTCACCGATCGATCCGAGCAGCGATCCCCCGATGTTCCCGCCGAGATGAACGCGACGCGCGCCGCCCGAGAGCCCCGCGGCGAGCATCGCCGCCGTCGTACTCTTGCCCGCGCTTCCCGTCACGCCCGCGATCGCCCGCACGCCGCGCGCACGCAGCGCCTCGACCGCGATCGCGATCTCCGTCGTGACGGGCACGCCCGCGCCGCGCGCCGCCAGCAGCCACGCGTTCTCCCAGGGCTTCGGGACCGCGGGATTCGCGACGACGAGGCCCGTCTCCGTGAACTCCTCGGCGCGGTGTCCCCCGAAGCGCAGTTCGACCCGCCCCGCGCGAACGAGATCCTCGACAAGCGCGATGCCCCGCGCCGCCTTCGCCTCCTCGCCCGCGTCGGTCACGAGGACCCGCGCCCCGCGCTCCGCGAGAAAGCGCGCGACGCCCGCTCCACCGCCGAACTGCCCGAGGCCCATCACCGTGACGCGAAGTCCGTCGAGCGGCGGAAGTCCGGGCGCGCCCCATGCGGGCGCGCTCGCGCCCGAACCGCCCGTCGCGGAATCCACGCCCATCGATGCTCGAGCCGACGCGGGGTCGCTCATGGCCGCGCCGCCTCCTCCTCGATCGCAGCATTCGGATCGCCCGCGGCGGCACCGCCCTCCGACGCCTCGCGCGGCTCGATCCGCCCGCGCAGTTCGAGCGCGCCGAGTTTCGGATCGACGAGGACGATCGATTCGAGCCGCGTTCCAGGGAGGAGCGAGGTCATCCCGGGAACGAGCACCGCCACCACCTCTCCGTCGACGCGCTCGCCGCCCGTCCGTTCGCCCGCCGCATCGGCGCGCGCGAAGCGGAACGCAACCGCCATGTGCAGGCGATGGTTCTCCATCAGCGAGAGTTCGGGCGTCTCGGTCTCGAGGACCGACATCGATTCGAACGCGCCGTAGCGCGCGCGCACCTCGTCGGCGAAGGCGAGGAGATCCGCGCTCCCGATCCGCCGCCCCGCGGCGGGGAGCCATCGGCCGACGGCGTCACCCGCGGATCCCTCGTCGGTCGCCGCAAAGGTCTCCGTGACCGCCGCATCGAGCTCCGCGTTCATCCGCTCCTGCACGCCCTGCACCGCCCATTGCGCGACGAGCGTCAGGACGAGCCCGACGAGGCCGAGCGCGATTCCCGTCCAGGCGAACCAGCGCCCACGCAGCGCGCCATCCGATGCCGCGATCTGCCGCAGCGCGAACATCCCGAGCAGGATCGCCAGCGGCCCCGCGATTCCGAGTCCGCAGCAGAAGAGCGCCGCGGACATCGTCCCGAGCGCGAGCGACGCGATCGCCATGCGGCTCCTCGCGCGCGCGCGGGGGGGCGTCGTGTTCCTCGGCTGTGGCGCGACGGTCGTCGGCATGGAGCCGCGTTATATCGCGCCGCGCCCCGAACGGTGGGCGGACCTCATGCGGCCGTACGGGTCGACGCGATCACGGGCAGTCGCCCCACGCGCCGAGGAGCGACGCGAGATCGGCGCCATCGGTGTCGCCGTCGCCATCGATGTCGCCTCCCGCCGTCCCCCACGCACCGAGGAGCGCCGCGAGGTCCGCGCCGCCCACGGCGCCGTCGCCGTTCAGGTCGTTCGGGCAGGGCTCCGCGGCGGGAGTGCACAGGATCGAGATCGCCCCGACGCCGCCGGCCGTCGCGCCGCCGACGCGGATGTAGGTCGGAATTCCCGCGAACACCTCGTAGGAGATCGTCGAGGTTCCCGACGGGCAGGGCACCGCATCGTCGTTGCACGCCGAGAGCACGCCGCCCGCCGTCGGGCACGCCACCGCGTACGCCGCAAGCCGCGTGTCGAAGCCCGCGAGTCCGCAGGTCGTCACCGTCAGCGTGCCGTCGCACGAGGGCGTGTGCACGAACCAGACGTCGGCGTTCATCGCGACGCCATTCCCGCCGTCGCAGCCCGCGGGAAGCGCGGGCGCGCTCGCCGTCGCAAGCGACGAGTCGAAGCTCGTGAGCCCCTCGCCGACCGCGACCGCCCCCGCGCACTCGTCGTTCACGGGCCCCGATGCGGGCGGCGCGACCGACACGCTGTCGATGTACCAGTCGTCGTCCTGCCCGTCGACCGCCGCGCGGAACCGCAGCCGGAAGCGGTCGTGCTTCGCCGCCGCGGGCAGCACGTGCTCCCACTCGGTGAAGGTGACCTGGTTCACGCCGTTCGAGGTGACGGTGTTGATCGTCTGCCAGTCGCCCGCCGCATCGAGGTACTCGACGAGGAGCTGCTCTCCGCTCTCGACGCCCGAATGCTGCGTGAAGTAGCGCAGCCGCAGGTCGCCCGCACCCGCGAGCAGCATGAAGTTCGAGCGCACCTCGTCGTCGCCGTACGCCGTCGCGCTGACCGCGTCGAGGTTGAGCGACCGCGTCGGGCTCGGCTCGTTGAACGCCGCCGTCGACACGAACCCGCCCTTCGAGTAGATCCAGTTGTTCGCGTTCAGCGACGCGCTCGCGTCGAAGCCGTCCTCGAAGGGGACCGTGAGCGGCGCGGGCAGCGTCGGATCGCAGACGACGCCGTTCCGGTACGCGGTGATCTGGTTGATCGCGCTCGCTCCGAACTTGAGGTTGCCGCCGGTCGTGCCGTTGCAGCTGTTGATGATCGAGCACATGATGTTGCACGGGCTCGACCCGTCGCAGTGCTGCGACTGCCAGTTGTGTCCGAGTTCGTGCGCCGACAGCGAGGTGCGCAGCGCCGCGTTCGTGGAGAACCGGCTCTCGACCGACGAATACGCGAGGTTTCCGCCCGTCCCGCAGTCGTTGCCCGACTGGTTGCAGACGACGCCGAGCCACGCGAGCCCGATCACGCTGCCCGTGATGTTCTTCCCCGTGAAGAGCTGCGCGACATCGCGGCGGATCTCGTTCTCGGGCGGCAGGTTCCAGGTGTTGCGGAACTCGCAGAGGAGGTCGGTCATCACCGTCGTCGTGTACGGGTCGGCCGAGGTCGTCCGCACGACGAACGCGGTGAACTCGTAGGTGATGTTCACGTCGCGGTCGTAGACGAGCGTGACGCTGTTCATCACGTTCTCGATGTCGTTCACGGTCGCGGCGGCGTTCGAACCGTTCTTCTGAAAGAACTCGAAGTCCGCGTCGAAGGCGATCTCGGCGATGCTCGGATTCGCGCCCGCGACGCCGCCCTCGCCGGCGGCTCCGCCGCCGAATCCGCCCGCCGCGCCCGCGCCCGGAGCCTCGCCGGGATCGGAGGGGTTCCCCTGCATCCACTCGGGCAGTCCGAGGTCGGCGTCATCGTTGCCGCAGCGGACGTCGTCGGGCCGCACCACGTCGGCATTCGAGAAGACGAGGTGTTCGCCCGCGGCGCGCCCTTCGGCGAAATCGCTCGCGGGCTGGACGAACCAGGTCGCGTCCGCGCGATCGATCATCGCCCAGAGCTTTCCGTCGACGACGCTCGCCGCCACCCGCGAGCCGTCCGACGCGAGCGACCCGCGGTAGGTCCGGTGCGGCGGAAGCGGCGCCTCCTCGAGCGTGCCCGTGCCCCGGTCGAGAAGAAGGCGCGCATCGGTCGCGCGCAGCGACACGCGGAAGAGCCGCAGCGTCTCGACGCGCCCACCGACCGGCACCTGCACCTCGAGCGACTCGGGGATCCCCGACGGGACCGTCAGCCGCACCCGATCGAAACGCGTGAGCGTGTCGACGCGGAGCGACGCGCCTTCCGCGATCCGCGGGGCGGGCGGTGCGCTCTCGGCGCTCGCCTCCGACGCGAGCGCGGGTACGAGCGGGAAGGCGAGAAGGGCGGCGGCGAGGAGCATCTTGGTCGTGGGGCGCATGTCAGGTCTCCGCGAAAGCGCGCGTGCCTTCGCAGTGGTCGTCGCGACGAGGCGGCGATCGGGTCGAAACAGGCGGGAATCTCGAAAAAAGCCGAGGCGGGGGCGCAGGCCCCCGCCTCGGGAAAGTCACGTCGTCCGCGGTTTGAAAC
>JBJOHC010000330.1:0-3673 GCA_046047955.1 Planctomycetota bacterium | reverse complement strand
TCGAGGATCTCCGCTTCCGTCGCCGCGAGGTGACGGAGAAGGCGCGTGCCTCGGCGGTGCGGATCCTCGGTGCCGCGCGCGCCGAGGATGTGCGCGGTCTCGTCCTCGACGAGGCCGCGCGCCGCGAGGCGGGGCAGGCGTCGGGCTTCGATCCATTCGGCGCGGGCGACGACGACTGAGTCGAGTTCGCGCGGAATGCGGGCGTTTCGCGGGTGTTTCGCCGGCGGTACGCGTCGCGCGTTGCCCGCGTGGCGGCCGTCGCTTCGTCCGCGGAAGGTGTCCTGCTATCGTGCGCGCCGCGGCATGCGGGGAAATGCAATCGCCGCGAAAGGCGCGCTGGCGCAGGAGTTCTCTGGATGGATCGGCACTTCCCGTTGTTGCGTTCGTTCGTTCGCCGCGTCGCGCTCGCCACCGGGGCGCGCGCATTCCATGACGGCCGTCGCGGCGCGGAGGTGGCGACTCCCACGCCGTCGACTTCCTCGAGCGGCCTGCGGGCACGCCGCGCGGGCGCGTCGTGGATCGTCGCCTCGGCGCGAGCGCCCGTGACGGCGCTCGCCTCCGTCGCGTCCCTCGCCTCCGTCACTTCGGTCGCGTCCCTCCCCGCGCTTCCCCTCGGAGGCGCGGTTGTCGTCGCCGCCGCCGCCGCTTCGCTCGCTGCGACGCAGGCGGGCGCGCAGGCGCCACCCTCGCCCGTGGCCGCGCCCGTCTCGGTCCGCCGGCTCGACCGGCTCTGCCGCGCCTACCTCTCGCCGAGCGATGCCGAACTCGACGCGATCGACGCCGCGCATCGGAAGGCGCTCGACGAGTACGACGCCACGCTCGCGTCCGACGCGCGCGCCCTCCGCGGGCGCCTGCAGGAGACGGTCGGTGATCCCGAGGCCTTCGCGCGCCTTCTCGCCGAGGTCGATTCCTTCGAAGCCCGCCTCGCCGAACTCGAGGCGCGGCTCCTCCAGTCGATCGGTGACGCGGTCGGCGCCGCGGCCGATCCCGCCCGCGCCCAGGGGCTCGCGCGGCTGCGCGACGCGCGCGAACGCGACCGGCTCGCGGGCGGCCTCACGCGGCTCGCGCCCACGGCGCTCGGCGGGACGGGCGCCGTCGTCGATCTCGCCGACCTTCTCGCCGATCCCGCGCTCGTCGCGCGCGTCCCTGCGGAATCGCGTGAATCCTTCGACCGAATCGTGCGCGAGACCGAGACGCGCGCGCTCGCAGCCGCGCGCACCGCGCGCATCGAGTCGCAGCGCGCGCTGTCGGCGGGCATGCGCGCCGTCGCCGAAAGCGCGGGCGGTCCGGCCGCGGCGCAGGCGGCGGTCGCGGCGGGGGCCGTCGGGCTGCGCGCCGCGATGCGGAGCGCGCACGCGGCGAACCGCGCGACGCTCGACGCCCTCGCCGAGGTGCTGCCCGACGCCGTCGTCTCCGATCTCCGTACCGAAGTCGCCCTGCGCGAGATCGGTCCCATGCGCTTCGGCCTCTCCGCCGATCCGACCGCCGAGGTCGGTGACGCGGTCCGCCGCGTCCTGCGCGATCCCGCGGCCGACGCGGCGACCCGCGACGCCGCGCGCGCGATCGCGGCCGACTGGCGCGCCGCGCGACGCGAGGCGCTCGAGCGGCTCGCGTCGATCGCCGTGAACGGCGCCGCGAGCCCCGAGGAGAGCGCGGCGATCGCGACCGAGGCGCGCGACGCCGTCGTCGCCGCCGACGAGGCCGCGGCCGCGAAGCTCGCGTCGGCGCTTGGCGCGCTCGCCGACGCGTATCTCGCGGAGGAGGAGCGCGTGGGGCCGAACGGCGTCGCACGGCTCGCATGGGCGCCGCGGCGCGCCGCGCCGACGCCGCAGGACGAACTCGAGGCCGAGGCCGCGCGTGGCGGTGGGCTCTCGACCGGTCGGCTTCCCGAGGCGTTCGAGCCGCGCACACTGCGCCGCGCCGCCGATGTCGCGGGCCTCGAGCGCGCGCAGTGGCCCGTCATCGAGTCGCTCCTCGCCGACTGGACCGAATCGCAGTGGACGCCGCGCGTCTCGCCGTCTGTCGATCGCGAGCGATCGGCGGCCGCGCGCGTGATCTCGCCGGGGCCCGGCGGGCGCGTCCTCTACGACGATTCGGCGATCGCCGAGCGCGACGCCGCGCGGCGCACCATCGCCTCGGCGATGCTCGAACTCGACGCGGCGCTCGCCGAGTCGCTCGCGGCCGCCCTCGCGATCGAGCCGAACGATCCGTTCCTCCTTCTCCTGCGCCTCGAACGCGTGCCGCTCCTTCAGAGCCAGGGCGTCGGCGGCGACGCGGGCGTGCCGCTTTCGCCCGCGGCGATCCTCGCGGAGGCGCGGCTGCCCGCGGGTGTCGCGCGGCGCGTCGTCGCGGAGCGCGCCGACCAATGGCGCGAATTCATCGAGGAAATGCCAGCCCTTCTCGCCACCCGCGAGGCGCGGCGTGCACGCATCGTCGAGGCCGAGCGCGCGTTCGGATCGGGCGATTCCGCGCGCGTCGAGCGCGGCTCGCGCGACTATGTCCGTCTTCTCCGCGAGATCGAGTCGGCCGACGCCGAGCTCGGCGCGCGCGTCGCGGCGCTTCTCGACGAAGGCGCGGCCGAGGTCCTCGTCGACGAGGACGACCGTCGCCGCGTCCGCATCGCGCGGCTCCGCACGAGTTTCCCGGGCGTCTACCGCGCGAGCGACAGCCTCGAGCGCGAGCTCGACCGGGCGTGCGCGCTGCCCGGGCTCTCCGACGAGCAGGTCGCGCGGCTCGAACTCCTGCGCTCCGATTACGGCGCGATGTACGAGACGCTGAGCGCCGCGATGGTCGTGCCCGCGTTCGAGGCGATTCCAGGCGACGGCGGCGAGGAGGCGTGGCGCGATTTCGCCGAGCGCCGCGCGCGCGCCGCCGACCTCCGCGCGCGCCGCGACGAGGAGACCGAACGCGCACGCCTTCGCGCGCAGCGCATCCTCGGCCTCGCGCGCGCGGGCGAGGTGCCCGGCCTCGCGCCCGACGCCGACGAGCGGCGCATCGCGCTCCGCCGGAAGGGCGTCATCGACCCCTTCGCGGAAGACCACGACTGACGATCGCGGACGATGGCGGATGAGAGGGACGCGCGGTGGACGCCGTCGCCCGTCATCCGCCGCCCGTCATCCACGGCCTTTCATTCACGGCCTTTCATTCACGACCTTTCGTTCACGGCCGTTCATCCACAGCCCGCGATCCGCTGCCCGCCACAACGGCCTGCGCCCCACGCCCCGCCGCTCCCCGAACTCCGCGGTCGCGAGCGCGATGCGACGGGTATCCTCGCACGGAGCGCCGATGGAACCGAACGATCGACAGCCGACCTCGGAACGCGCGCGCGGCACCGCGCACGGTGCCTCGCATATTTCCTCATCCATCTCTTCACCCATCGCCTCGCCCGCTTCCTCGCCCTCTCCCTCCCCCATGCCCGCGCCCATCCTCGCACTCGACTGCGGCACGACGAGCGTCCGAGCCATCGTCTTCTCGCCCGATGGCGAGGAACTCGCGAGCGCGCAGCGCGAGTTCGCGCAGCACTTTCCCGCGCCAGGGCTCGTCGAGCACGATGCATCCGAGATCTGGGAGAAGACGCTCGCCTGCGCGCGCGACGCGCTCGCCGCCGCGCGCGAGACGCACGGCGTCCATCCCGAGGCCGTCGCCGCGATCGGCATCACGAACCAGCGCGAGA
>JBJOHC010000329.1:0-4466 GCA_046047955.1 Planctomycetota bacterium | reverse complement strand
CGAGGGTGGCGGTCGAGTCCGCGACGGATTCCTCGCGCACTTCCTGCGAAACGGCCTCCTCGCCGGTCACGACGCTCGCCTCATGCTCGCTCATCGCCGCAGCGTATCACACGGGCGCGCTGGCGCGAAAAAAGCCGCGACCCGCGCGAGGCGCGGGTCGTCGGAGATGTCTTCGTGCGGCGAGGTGCGGGCGATCGCGCCGCGTTCAGCGGCGACCGCTCCGCGCAAGCGCGACGCGCGCGTAGGCGAGGCGCTGGCGGCGTTCGGCGGCGGTGCGGGCGGCGGGCGTGCCGCGCTTCATGCCCTCCGCGGTCGCGGCGGCGAGCTCGCGCTCGGCGGCGGCGGCATCGAGGGTCGCGGCCGAGGTGACCGAGTCGGCGAGGATGGTGAGCGTGCCACCGTTCATCTGCGCGAAGCCGCCGTCGAGGAGGTAGACCTCCGCGCCGCCCGCGGGCTTCTCGATGCGGAGCCGACCCTCACCAAGCCGGACGAGGAACGGCGCGGCGCCGGGGGCGACGCCCTTCTGACCGTCCCATGCCGGGAACTCGACATAGGTGGCTTCGCTCTCGAGGACGCTCTCGGTGGGGGTGACGACGTTGCAGCGCAGTGCCATGGGGCGAAGATCGTAGGGGCGGATGGGGTCGGTCACAAGTCCGCCACGGGCGGACCGAGCGGGGATTCGCCGGATCGTTCGCAGTGGACCGTGCCGCGGGTCGCCCGAGCCGGCGCTTCCTTCGGAGCCCCTGCGGAACTCCGAAGGACCGAGATTCGTGTCCTTCTCGTTCCCGTGCGAATGGCGGGATGCATTCGGCGCGCGACCAGGAGCTCGGGTCCGCGGTCCACGGGACGCGTACGGGGTGCGTCCAGTCGCAAAAAAGTCGCCGCCCGAGCGCAAGCGCATCGGGCGGCGGGCGGAAAGGGACACGGTGGCTCGAAACTTCTTCGCGGACCCGCCGGGGCGGGTGTGTCCCTTCCTGTGGGAAGATGGGGTGAGGGTCTTCGTGAACCGAGGCGCTCAGCGGCGACGGCGACGCGAGGCGAGGCCGGCCATGCCGAGGGCGACGAGCGCACCAGGGGCGGGGACCGGGATGCCCGTGCCGGCGAAGGCCGAGGAGAACGACGCGGTGGCGCCCGCCGAGAGCGTGAAGTTCAGCGAGATGGAGAGCATCTCACCGAAGCTGCTCGATGGTTCCGACGGGGTCGCGCCGCCGAAGGTGCGCGAACCGAGCGAGGTGGCGCCAGGGCCGTTTCGGGTCGCGGTGAACGGATTGGTGAAGAGTTCACCCGCGACCACGCCGCCGCTCGAGGCGGTCCAGAGCGGAAGGCCGTCGACCGAGGACATCGAGCCGGGGCCGCCGGTGATGAGGACGGCCGTGAGCGAGCCGTTGAAGAGGCCCGTGTAGTCGCCCGACACCGTGGTCGGCAGCGACAGGGTCATCGAGTAGGTCTGCGTCGAGCCCGACAGGTTGGTCAGCGCGAGGGCGCCCGACTGCGAACCGGAGGCGTCGCCAACCGTCGCGACCAGGTTGTAGTCGAGCCGCCAGAGGTTGTTCATGCCGAAGGCTGAACCGACGTACGAGCCGATCCCGTTGTCGATCGCGGTCGGATCGAGCTGCAGGTTCTTCCCGAACATCCCCGAGTTGACGGTCAAGGTCATGGCTGGGGCGTCTGCGTAGACCGGCGCGACAATCGCGCAGGCCGCCACAGCCGCGGCAAGCCGCGCGCTGCTTCCATAGGACAGCATCTGTGAACTCCCTCCCAGTTGTGGAACCGAAACGGTTCCTCCCTCACATCGATCCGGCTGGTTCCCGCCAGCTGGATCCCCTTTTGACCACGCAGAGCGCGGTCCCCAATGCCTAGCACTCTACTGCGACCTTCGGGTGTTGCAAGCGTCGGCAGTCAAATCCGCGTGAAGCGTGTGGACGGGGAGGGGGAACTCCTGCGGCCATGTCCGAGAAATACCGGTGCTCGGTGCGTCGAGCGCGGAAAAGTGCTCGATCGCGCGGAGGAGTGCGTCGCGGATCGCGGCGAAATCGGGAGCGAGACGGATCGCCTCCTTGAGTGGCTTCACATGGCCCATCGACTTGCCGTACCAGGCGATGTGCTGGCGCATGCGGGTGGCCGCGCGGTGTTCGCCGTCGTAGAGGGCGGAGAGGTCGAGGTGGCGGAGGACGGTCGCGAGCTTGTCGCGCAGGAGTGGCTCGGGGGCGGCGACGCCCGTTGCGAGCAGTGCGTGCGCGCGGCGGAAGAGCCAGGGTGTGCGGAGCGCGCCGCGGCCGATCATCACGCCCGCGCATCCCGAGGCTTGCATGAGAGCTAGCGCATGCTCGGGCTCGGTGACATCGCCGTTTCCGATGACGGGAATCGAGGGCACCGCTTCGACGACCTCGCCGATCGCGTTCCAGTCGGCGGTTCCCGAGAAGAACTGCACGGTGTAGCGGCCGTGCACGGTCACCGCCGCGATACCGATGTCGGCGAGCTGCCGCGCGAGGATCGGCGCGACCTTGTGCTCGGGGTCCCAGCCGAGCCGCATCTTCGCGGTGACGGGGACGCGGCCGCCCGTGTGGCGCGCGACCGCGTCGACGATCCTTTTCGCGAGGAGCGTGGTCGCGCCGCAGTCGCGGAGGAGGAGGCTGCCGCCATTCCTCTTCGCGACCTTGTCGACGGGGCAGCCCATGTTGATGTCGACGATGCGCGCGCCGTGGTCGACCGCCCAGATCGCCGCTTCGGGAAGCGGATCGGCGCCGTTTCCGTAGAGCTGCATGCCCGCGGGCTGGTCGTGTTCGTCGGTGCGCGCGAGATCGAGCGTGCGCGAGGTCTCGCGCAGGATCGCGTGCGAGTTGAGGAGGTCGGTGTAGGCCGCGCCGACGCCGCCCTGCTCGCGGCAGAGGCGGCGGAACGCGAGATCGGTGTGCCCCGCGATGGGCGCGAGGAGAAGCGGCGAGTGGAGCTGGACGGGACCGATCGCGAGCACGGGGGGGAGGGTAGCGGAGCGGGGCGCGGGATCGTCGGCGTGGCGAGGGCGCGTGGATGGAAGGACGGAGGGCGCACGCGTGCGTGCGCCCTCCGTGTGTCGTTGGGGGAGTTGCGTTGTCCGGGTAGCGGCGTGCGCCTCGCGCTGGTCCGCTCAGGGACAGGCGCCCCAGCCGCTGAGGAGGGTGGCGAGATCGCTGCCGTCGACCGTGCCGTCGCCGTTGGTGTCGGCGCGGGGGTAGTCGGTCGGGAGCGTGCCCCAGCGGGAGAGGACGATGGCGAGGTCGACGCCGTCGACGAGGCTGTTTTCGTCAACGTCGGCGGGGCAGGGGCAGGAAGGGAATCCGTCGACGGAGTTGCCGAGAGTGGGCGAGGTGGCGACGCCGCCCGCCGCGACATGCACACCGATCTGGCACTCGAACCGATTCGGACTTTCGTCGATGAGGACTTTGGTACCGGCGGGTTCGTTGAACCGTAGCAGGAGCTGCGTGTCCGAGTCCGCGTCAAGTTCGCATTCGAATGGCGGTGCGAAGTCCCCGACATATCGCGCGCCTCTTGAAACACGAATCCAGTCGAGATCGCCCAGGAACGACGGCCGATCGACCCCGCCCTGCTGCCGGAATAGACCGATCGACATCACCGATGAAGGATCATCGACATAGCACCCGTCGACCACGCGAGTCTCGACGCGAAGCCCGTCGATGTAGATGTGGACCGTTGGCCCCGAGTGGACAATCGCGACATGCACCCACGTGGTGGTATCGGTCGGCGGAAGCGATCCTCGTATGTTTCCCTTCGGAGAGTCGAAGCAGCCCGACGCGAGGTACGAGCCGTCGGAGGCGAGCTGGAGATTCTTGTCTTCGGTGCCGGTGCGCTGCTCCCAGATGATCGAGCCCAGGGGTGCGTTCGGTGCGAGACGGATGCGTGCCTCGTAGGTGAAGTCGCCTTGATCGAACGTCGTGTTTCCCAGAACACGGATCGTGTCGGTCGTCTGCGCGAATCGTGCGTAGCCGCTGCTCTCGGCGGAAGCCGTCGCGGCGGTGGCGCCCATCAGGGCGGTTGCCAGCCAGTTCTTCATCTCTCGTGTCCTCTCGCGTGGGGCCCCCGTGGGGCGCGGCGTGACGCGGGCCGCGGCCGTCGGGGGCGTGCGTGTGGGGGACGAGAGGGGCGCGGAGGGGGCGCCATGCCATGTGGTGACGAAAATCGCGGCGAAGATCGCGATTCGGGCGCGGTGCGTGTGGCGGGCCTCGCGGGGACTGGCGGGAGATGGGTCGCGGGCGGGGTCGCGGAGTGCCGCGCGGAGGCGGCGGAGGGCGTCCGCGTCGAGTGGTGCGGAGCCTCGCGGCGTCACGGCGTCTGCTCGTCGTCGAAAAGGATCGCCTCGAGTTCGCGGGCGCGGTCGGCGTCGTCGGGGAACTCGTCGGCGAGGATCGACTCGATCTCGCTTCGCAGGCGGCGAAGCGCGGTGCGGGTGATCATCGGTGCGCTCCGGG
>JBJOHC010000328.1:0-3617 GCA_046047955.1 Planctomycetota bacterium | reverse complement strand
ACGTCGGCCAGATCCTCGAGGTCCACCTCGGGTGGGCCGCGCAGGTGCTCGGCTTCCAGGCGGTCACGCCCGTCTTCGACGGCGCGCACGAGAGCGAGATCCACGCGGCGATCGCCGAGGCGAACGGACACGTCGAGAAGCGCCTCGCGGAGTTCGAGAAGACCGGACAGAACCCGGGTCACCCGCGCGAGCTCCTCGCGCGCATGCCCGCGAACTTCAAGGTCCAGCTCTACGACGGCCGCACGGGCGAGCCGTTCAACCAGCGCACGACCGTGGGCTACATGTACATCCTGAAGCTCCACCACCTCGTCGACGACAAGATCCACGCGCGCTCGACGGGTCCGTACAGCCTCATCACCCAGCAGCCGCTCGGTGGCAAGGCGCGCACGGGCGGCCAGCGCTTCGGCGAGATGGAGGTGTGGGCGCTCGAGGCGTACGGCGCCGCGTTCGTCCTCCAGGAGCTCCTCACCGTCAAGAGCGACGACGTCGAGGGCCGCACGAAGATCTACGACTCGATGGTCAAGGGCACGAACACCCTCCAGGCGGGCATGCCCGTCGTGTTCGACGTCCTCTGCCACGAGATCAAGGGTCTCGGCATGAACATCCAGCTCGAGAAGCAGACGACGGAGTCGACGGCGCTGCTCTGAGCGGCCGCCCCGTCCCGATCCCCCGTCCGTCCCAGGTACACGACAGACTCTCCCGCCACCGCGCGGGTCCATCCGGAAGGCAATTGCGATGTCCGAAAGCGTCTACGACCGCGTCAACGACTACGGCTCCGTGAAGATCACCCTCGCGAGCCCGAACGACATCCGGAGCTGGAGCTTCGGCGAGGTCAAGAAGCCCGAGACCATCAACTACCGCACCTACCGTCCCGAGAAGGACGGCCTCTTCTGCGAGCGCATCTTCGGTCCGGAGAAGGACTACGAGTGCGGCTGCGGCAAGTACAAGGGCACGAAGTACAAGGGCATCATCTGCGACCGCTGCGGCGTGAAGGTCACGCACAGCCGCGTGCGCCGCAAGCGCATGGGCCACATCAACCTGGCCGCGCCGATCGTGCACATCTGGTTCTTCAAGGCGATGCCGTCGCGCCTCGGAAACCTCCTGGCGATGAAGACCTCGGACCTCGAGAAGATCATCTACTTCCAGGACTACGTGGTCACCGATCCTGGCCAGACCGACATCGAGTACAAGACCGTCCTCACCGAGGACGAGTACCGCGCGGCCGTCGACAAGTACGGCACGGGCGCCTTCACGGCGATGATGGGCGCCGACGCGGTGCGCGAGCTCCTCCAGCAGCTCGACCTCGAGAGCCTCGCCCGCGACATCCGCGAGGATCTCGCGAACACCAAGTCGAAGCAGAAGCAGAAGGACCTCTCGAAGCGGCTCAAGATCGCCGAGGCGATCCGCGGCTCGCAGAACGAGCCGAAGTGGATGGTCCTCGACGTGATCCCCGTGATCCCGCCGGACCTGCGCCCCCTCGTCCTCCTCGAGAGCGGCAACTTCGCGACGAGCGATCTCAACGATCTCTACCGCCGCATCATCAACCGCAACAACCGCCTCAAGAAGCTCATGGACCTCAACGCGCCCGAGGTCATCGTGCGCAACGAGAAGCGCATGCTGCAGCAGGCGGTCGACGCGCTGTTCGACAACGGCCGCTGCCGCCGTCCGGTGCTCGGTTCGTCGAACCGCCCGCTCAAGTCGATCACCGACATGATCAAGGGCAAGCAGGGCCGCTTCCGCGAGAACCTGCTCGGCAAGCGCGTCGACTACTCGGCGCGTTCGGTCATCGTCGTCGGTCCCGAGCTCAAGCTCTGGCAGTGCGGCCTTCCGAAGAAGATCGCGCTCGAGCTCTTCCAGCCGTTCATCATCCGGAAGCTCAAGGAGCACGGCCTCGCCGACACGATCAAGAGCGCGAAGCGCATGCTCGAGCGCCGCGATCCCGAGGTGTGGGACATCCTCGAGCAGGTCATCCAGAACCACCCGGTGATGCTGAACCGCGCGCCGACCCTCCACCGCATGGGTATCCAGGCCTTCGAGCCGGTGCTCGTCGAGGGTAACGCGATCAAGATCCATCCCCTCGTCTGCACGGGCTACAACGCCGACTTCGACGGCGACCAGATGGCCGTCCACCTGCCGCTCTCGGTCGAGGCGCAGGCCGAGACGCACGTGCTGATGATGTCGACGCACAACATCTTCAGCCCCGCGAACGGCACGCCCGTCGTCAGCCCCTCGCAGGACATCGTGATGGGCGTCTACTTCCTCACCTGCGACCACGGCGACCACGCGGGCAAGACGCCGCGGCGCTTCAAGGACGTCGAGGAGGCGCTGCTCGCGGCCGACCTCCCCCACGGCCACCCGCAGAAGATCAACTACCACGATCCGATCGAGGTGCGCCTGGCGCGCTTCAGCGAGATCGTGACGGGCCAGAAGAAGCCCGCCGAGGCGATGCCCGCGAACCGCCGCGTCGTCACGACGCTCGGCCGCCTCCTCTTCAGCGAGATCCTTCCCGAAGGGATGCCGTTCTACAACTGCGCCCTCGGCAAGAAGGGTGCGGCGCGCGTCATCGACGACACCTTCGCCCGCAAGGGGAAGGCGGCGACGATCGACCTCCTCGACGCGATGAAGGCGACGGGCTTCCGCTACTCGACGGTGTCGGGCCTGTCGTTCGCCATCACCGACCTGCGCATTCCCGCCGAGAAGCAGGCGCTTCTCGACGCGACGCAGAAGAAGGTCGACCGCGTCGAGAAGGCGTACCAGAGCGGCGCGATCACCGAGCGCGAGCGGCACAACCAGCTGCTCGACCTCTGGCAGGCCTGCCGTTCGGAGATCACGGTGAAGCTCGTGGAGGCGCTCAAGGGCGACCGCCGCGACGAGAACGGCGCGCCGGTCTCGATCGAGAAGGTCGAGGGCAGCAAGTACCTCAACCCCGTGTACCTCTTCTCCGACTCGGGCGCGCGTGGCAACGTGAACCAGATGCAGCAGCTCGCCGGCATGCGCGGCCTCATGGCCAAGCCGAGCGGCGAGATCATCGAGAGGCCGATCCGCGCGAACTTCCGCGAGGGTCTGTCGATGTTTGAGTACTTTCTGTCGGCGATCGATAATTGGGCGAGACGTAGCGCCGAATCGGTCGCGAAGCCCAAAGCGGGTTACCTGCTACGCAAGCTCTGCGACGTGGCGCAGTCAATCGTCGTCCTCGAGGACGACTGCGGCGTGTCCTCGGGCATTCCGAAGAAGGCGATCTACAAGGGCGACGAGGTCGACGTCCCGCTCAAGGACATCATCCGCGGCCGCACCAGCGTCGAGACGATCATCAACCCGATCACCGACGAGGTGGTCGTCAAGCGCAACCAGATCGTCACCGACGAGGTGGCGGCCAAGATCGAGGCCCTCGGCCTGACGAGCGTCTACGTGCGCTCGCCCCTCACCTGCCAGACCGCGCGCGGCGTCTGCGCCAAGTGCTACGGCCAGGACATGTCGACGGGCAATCCCGTCGAGATCGGCATGGCGGTCGGCATCATCGCCGCCCAGTCGATCGGCGAGCCGGGCACGCAGCTCACCATGCGGACGTTCCACGTCGGCGGGACTGCGCAGGTCGGCGACGTGTCGCTGATCGAGGC
>JBJOHC010000327.1:0-6675 GCA_046047955.1 Planctomycetota bacterium | reverse complement strand
TGGTCGTCGCCGTCCTGCGCGAGGGCGATGTCTGGGGGCTGCAGGAGGCGCTGCCTTCGCAGGTCGCCGAGCTCGAGCGGGCGCTGCCCGCGTTCGGCGTCGTCTCGCGGACGCGCGAGCGCGACCCCGAGGCGGGCGAGGCCTGCCCGATCTTCTTCCGACGCGATCGCGTCGCGCTCGACGCCGACGACCACGGCACCTTCTGGCTGAGCCCGACGCCCGACGAGCCCGGCTCGCGCGGCTGGGAAGCCGCGCTGCCGCGGATCGCCACCTGGGCGCGACTCGTCGACCGCGACGGGCGCGGGCTCTACCTCTTCAACGCGCACTTCGACCATCGCGGCGAGGTGGCGCGGCGCGAGTCGGCGCGCGTCCTTCTCGCGCGCATCGCGGACCGACGGCACCCCGAGGATCCCGTCGTCCTCGTCGGCGACCTCAACGCGGGGCCCGACAGCGACGCGGTGCGCGCGCTCCTCGCCGCCGCCGACCCGCCCCTCGCCGACGCCTGGCGCGCGACGAACCCCGCGGCGCCCGAGCAGCCCACCTTCAACGGCTGGCGCGAGCGCTGCGAGGGTGCCCGCATCGACTGGATCCTGGTCTCGCCCGGCGTCGCGGTCGACGCCTGCACCGTCGATCTCCGCCGCCCCGACGGCCGCTGGCCGAGCGATCACGCGCCGGTCGTCGCGCGCCTCGCGCCCGCCGCGGCAACGGGCCGCTGAGCGCGCGATCGCGCCCGCCGCGCGCCAAAACGGGAACCGGGCGCCCCACCGAAGTGGAGCGCCCGGTTCCGTGGCCGGCTCGCCCGAAGGCAAGCCGCTGAGGAGGCTTCAAGGACTCGGTCCAACGCCTCGCCGAGTGCGGGAGGCATGCTCCGAGGAGAGCGGTGCCGCTCTCCGCAGATACATGACTCGCGGAATTTTAGTCGAGCGGGCCCCAGTTCGCGAGGACGACCGAGAGGTCGGCGCCGTCGAAGAAGTTGTTGCCCGTCGGATCGGGATGGGTCGGGTTCTTCGCCATCCAGTTCGCGAGGATGACGAGGATGTCCGCACCGTCGACCTGGCCGTTGAGGTCGAGGTCTCCGCGGGCGATCTGGCAGGCGTCGATGCGCTCGTCACCGTTGGTGTCGACGGTCGCGTCGGCGACCTCGCAGAGATCGTCCATGCCGTTTGAGTTGCAGTCGGCGAACGACTCCTCGCACGCGTCGCCGATGCCGTCGCCGTCGCAGTCCTCCTGCGCGGGGTTCGAGGTCACGAGGCAGTTGTCGACCTCGTCGGCGATGCCGTCGCCGTCGGTGTCGGTCGAGCCGATCTCATCGACGCCGTGGAGCACGATGTAGCCGGTCCACGCGCCGAACGCATCGGGCCTGCCGTAGCCGTTGCCGATGTAGACCGCGTGCCCCGACTTCGCGCTCATCGAGATGGGCATCGCGAAATCGACGCGGCTGTCGACCACGGTGCCGACGAGGTGCGACTCGCCGTCGGGCCAGAGCTCGTAGTTGTCGGTGACCAGCGGCGAGAAACCGCCCGCCTGGGCGACGCCCTGGTCGAGGCCTCCCGCGACCACATAGACCGCGAGGTCCTGCGCGAAGGTGAAGTAGCGCGTGTCATCGAGCGTCACGAAGGCGCTCACGCCCGTGAGCGTGCCCGTGAGGTCGCCCGCCCGGAAGGCCTCGGCGAACTCGAAGCGGCCCGCCTCGAAGCGCTTCAGCGGAACGGTCACATCCGCCGACGCGAGGGTGCTCGAGAGAAGAAGTGCCGGAACGGCGACGAATGAGGCGAGCGTGGTTTTCATGGCGTGGGACTCTGAAGAGGTGACTGTTCTCTGGTGAAGGGGGACTCAGCGGATGCAACTGCCCCATCCGGCGAGGATCACGGCGAGATCGCCGCCGTCGACGATGCCCGACCCGTCGAGGTCGAGCCATTCGTACTCCGGTCCGGCCTGCTGCCACGCGGCGAGCAGCGCCGTCAGGTCGCCGCCGTCGACCGAGCCCGAGCCGTCGATGTCGGCAGGGCAGGGTTCGCAGCGGTCGGGGATGCCGTTCTGATTGGCGTCGAGCGAGGGGTCGCGCTCGAGCTCGCACGAGTCGAGCCGGCCGTTCTGGTCGCAGTCGACGCCGAACTCGGGCACGAGGAGCGACGCCGCGAAATCGGTCATCGGGAGGACGCAGGGCTCGCTCCGTCCGAGGACGCCCGTCGCGGGCAGGGGGAAGCCGTTCGCGAGCGGAAGCGACGGATGGTCGAAGGGCGGCAGCTCGTCGCGGACGCGCTCGTCGGTGAGCGTGCGCATGAAGGCCGCGAGCGCCGCGATGTCGAGCTCGCTGAGGTTCATCGGATCCATCCGCGGATGCAGGTCGTCGATGTTCTCGTCGTGGAAGTCGCCGCCGCGGTTGTAGAACCGCACGGTGTCCTCGAGCGTGACCATGCCGCCGTTGTGGAAGTAGGGCGCGGTGAGTTCGATGTTGCGCAGGGTCGGCGTCTTGAAGGCGCCGTTCACATTCAGCAGTTCACCGAGGTATCCGGGCTGGATGGGCTCGTACTCGGGCAGCGGAAGGCCGGCCGCGAAGCGCGCGGACACGCTGAGCGGCACGCCGTTCGGGTGCGAACGCCCGAGACCGAGATCCTCGTAGGTCGGACGGACGCCGATGTTGTAGAAGCCCGCGTCGTAGATGTTGTTGCCCGGCATCAGCACCGTGGCGCGAACGACGCCGTTCACCCGCAGCTCGTAGGTGCCCGAGGCGAGGCCGAGTCCGCGCACGGTCAGCGTGCGCTGGCACTCGCCGTCGACCGCGAGCGTGAGGCGGACGAAGACCTCGCCCTCGGCGTCGAAGATCTCCTCGGCCACGAGATTGTCCGGGCAACCGAGTCCCGAGAGGTCGGGCAGCGTGAAAGTGACGGTGGCGGCGCCCTTGCGCGGGCCGAACTCGACCGTCGCGCCGCTCAGTTCGAAGTCGAGCGGCATCGACGCGGGGTCGGCGAGCGAGTCGGAGAAGATCGCCGTCGCGCCCAGCGCCGACGCCATCGACGGCATGCGCTCGATCGAACGGCGGAGCGGCTGCGGCGCGGGGCCGTTCTGGGTGTCCTCGATCCAGGTGGCCGAGGAGAAGATCGGCGAACGGTGGCACGAGAGGCAGTTCGTGCGCGGCAGGTCGTCGTCGGTGTTGAAGTAGAGCTGCACGCCGCGCCACTCGAGCTCGTCGAAGTGGCCCGCGGGACCGATCTCGGGTCCACCCGCCTCCATCCAGCGGTCGTAGGGCGTGTCGTCCGAGACGAGGGTCGACTCGTACGCCTGCACGGCGAGGCCGAAGATGAGCGGCATGTTCGCCTCGATCACGGGCGTGCCGTCGGGAGTCGAGAGATTCGAGCGCCAGTCGGCGACGAACGCCTGCTCGATCAGCTCGCGATAGGTGGTGTCGAGGCCGTAGCCGTCGGACGACGCCAGCGCGCCCAGGACGCCGTCGCTCGGCGAGACCTGCTGCCCCACGAGCGGCCGCGTGTCGAGCAGCTTGCGCGCGACATCGATCCAGCCGCGGCCGTGCGCGGCCATCTCGACCGCGTTGTTCACGGGGCCGACCGACTGCGACGCGAGCGACGAGCGGTCGAGGAGGACCGAGACCTGGGACGGTGCCCCGGCGCCGGGCGCTGCGCGCCAGACGCGCGCCGTGTCATCGACGGGTCCGAACGGATTGACGCCGTTGAACCAGTGGTTTGCACGGCCATCCCAGAACTGGCGCGAGTAGAAGACGGCGTTGACGACCGACGGCGAGTTGCGGGCCGTCACCTGCTCGACGCCCTCGCCCTTCACGGTCATGAATGGAAGCGTCGGTTCGAGGACGCAGATCTCCTCGCCGCGCGCGTCGAGTCCGAGGAACTGCTCGCGCAGCGTGCCGCCCGAGCCCGCGACATCGTCGACGTTGCGCAGGCGCGCGCTGAAGCGCGACGCGGGGTTCGCGTAGAGCGTCGTCGGGAAGATCGACGACGGCGCCTGCGCGCCAGGTGCGATCGACTCCTCGAAGAAGCCGTCGAAGCCGGGGTGGAAGGTGTTCCGCGAGCGCGAATCGGCGCCCGCGCGATGGTGGCAGGTCGCGCAGGCGACGCCGTCCGTCCCGAGCCGCGCATCCCAGAAGAACGCCTTCCCGAGTCGGATGGCCGCTTCCCGATCGGCGATGAACGACTGGATGCCGTTCGGCTCGCGCACTTCGATCGTCTTGAGCGACGGAATGAAGTCCTCGACCTCCTGCTTCGCGAGCGCCGACGGGCTGCTCGCGGCCAGGGCGAGGGCGACAAGGGGGATGGAGGCGGACTGACGATGCATGCGTGTCTTCATGTGGGGCGATCGCGAGGCAATGGCCGGTGGGCGCAACGCGACTGCCTCCGCGACGCGCGGAACATGAAGACGATGCACGACCGGGATGTGCGGACGGGACGAGTCGCGCGCTTCGCCGAACTCGTTCCGACCGATGCAGCGCCTCGAAGACTCGCAGGCGCTGGACGGACTCGAAACCCGTCGCCGCCAGGGGGACGTCTGGCGGCGACGGGGGAAGGGCGGGGAATCAGAGGCTCATCGGGCGCGGCTCGAGCGCCTTCGCGGGCACCCAGCCGGGCGTGCGGCGGACATTCACCGGATCGCTGATCCGGACGCCCGCCACCATCGGCCGCTCGTTCGCGGGGTAGAGCCAGACGATGCTGCGCGCGATCGAGTGCGGCGAGCCGAGCGCGGGGCAGGCGCTCCACTTGTCGAGCGAGTGGTGGCCGAAGCGCGCCATGCCCGTGTGGTCGCCGAGATCCTCGTCGCTCTCGTCGCGCTCGAAGAAGCCGAACGAGTAGCGGATGTCCTTCACGATCGCCGGCTCGGCGGTGAGGTAGTAGTGGCCGGGGCGGCCGTACACGCCGTCGCGCTTCATCGTCTCGCGAAGCACCTCGGGCGAGTCGCCCGTGAGCGAGAAGTGGTAGAAGCGCACGGGATTCCCCATCAGGGACCCGAGCATGTCGGAGGCGCCGCGCATCGACTTCACGATGTCGAGGCAGATGCCCGTGCACTCCATGTACCCGAAGGTCACGGCGAAGATCTGGCCCTTGACGAGGTCGTCGTGGAAGCGGTGCACGCGTCCGTCCTGGTCGCGGACGACATGGTTGCGGAACCGGATCGTGCCGTCCTCGTCGCGGCGGGTCGCACCGAGGCGTCCCTTGACGGGCTGGTTGAGGGGCGGGTTGACCGCCGTCTTCAGCGTGTTCGCGCAGCCTCCGAGGACCGCGGCGGCCGCGGGAAGGAGCGTGGCGCGGAGCGCGGCGCGGCGGTTGACCGCCTTCGACGGCGAAGCGTTCTGGCTGGTGAAGTCGTTGGTGCTCATGGGAGCTTCCTTGGGATCTTTCTCGCGGCGCGCGCGGCGGCGCGCCTCGGATGGTTCAGGGGGATCGGCCGGCGTGTCGCGCCGAACGCGGATCGAGTCGACGAGGCTCAGGGAACGATGTCGATTCGGACCATCATGGCGTGGTCCTCGTGGACGGTGTTGTGGCAGTGCATCGGGTAGCGGCCGAGCCAGTCGCGGAAGCGCACGTACAACTCCATCTCGTCGCCCGGGTTGAGGTTGAACACGTCCTTGCGCGAGCGGAGGATGCCGCTGTCGACCGGCACGCCGTTCTTCGTGAGGATGCGCATCTCCTCCATGTGGATGTGGACGGGGTGCGTCCATCCACCGCTCGTGCGGATCTTCCAGATCTCGGCGGTGTTCTGCTTGAACACCACGTCCGAGCGATGCTCGTCGAAGAGCTGGTTGTTGACCGTCCAGAGTCCGTTCGCGCGGCCGAAGTGGAACTCGCGGCGTCCGACGACGGGCGTGTCCATGTCGGGCAGCGGCAGGAGCGACGCAGGCACGCGGCTGTTGTCGGGGACATTCGTCTCGGGACGGATGACGAACTTCAGGATGCGCGGCGCGGTCGCCATCGGCAGGAGACCCGACTCGGGCTTGCGGCCGTCGAGCTGCTCGTACCGGTTGACGAGGTAGATCTCGGTGGTCGACTCGGGAAGCTTGCTGAAGTCGACGACGATGTCGGCGCGCTCGGCGACGCCGAGCTCGACATGGTTCGTCGTGACGGGCGCGGGCAGCAGGTTGCCGTCGTTGGCGATGTGCTGGAACTCCATGCCGTTCGAGAACCAGAAGCTGTAGACGCGCGACGGGCCGCCATCGAGCCAGCGGAAGCGGTACTTGCGCCGCTCGACCTCGAAGAAGGGCTGGACCTGCCCGTTGACGAGGAACTTGTCGCCGACGTAGCCGTCCATGTCCATCGGATCGAACATCATGATGCCGTTCTGGTCGAACCGGCGGTCCGTGAACACCATCGGGATGTCGTAGCGGCCGCGCCAGCGCGGACCGTCGGGCACGCCGCTCGGCAGGCGGAACGCGTCGGGATTCGGATCGTTCTCGTCACCGCTGTCGAGGTCGTTGAAGAGGAGCCAGAATCCCGCGAGGCCACGGTGCGTGTTCTGCGCCGTGTAGTCCATGCGGTGGTCGTGGTACCAGAGGGTGCACTTCGCCTCGCGGTAGTCGCCGCCGGCGTAGATGTTCGTCCAGTGGTGGTCCTTGAACTCGCCGGGGCCGAAGAAGTCGGTGGGGAAGCCGTCCGACTCCGACGCGTGGTGGCCGTTGTGGACGTGCGTGATGATCTCGGTCGAGCCGAAGCC
>JBJOHC010000326.1:0-6188 GCA_046047955.1 Planctomycetota bacterium | reverse complement strand
TCGAGATCACGTTGGTCGGGATGTACGCCGACACGTCGCCTTCCTGCGTCTCGATGATCGGGAGCGCGGTGAGCGAACCGCCGCCGTTCTCGTTCGAGAGCTTGGTGGCGCGCTCGAGGAGGCGGGAGTGCAGGTAGAAGACGTCGCCGGGGTACGCCTCGCGGCCCGGCGGGCGGCGGAGGAGAAGCGACAGCTCGCGGTACGCGACCGCCTGCTTCGAAAGGTCGTCGTAGACGCAGAGGACATGCTTCGGCGTCTTGCCCTCCTTGCCCTGCCACATGAAGTACTCGCCCATCGCGCAGCCCGAGTAGGGCGCGATGTACTGGAGGGGCGCCGCGCTCGACGCGCCTGCGGCGACGACGATGGTGTAGTCCATCGCGCCGTTCTTGCGGAGCGTCTCGACGACACCCGCGACGGTCGAGTCCTTCTGGCCGACGGCGACGTAGATGCAGACGACCGCGTCGGGCGTGCCCCAGTACTGCTTCTGGTTGATGATGGCGTCGAGGCAGACGGCGGTCTTGCCGGTCTTACGGTCGCCGATGACGAGCTCGCGCTGGCCGCGGCCGACGGGGACCATCGAGTCGACGGCCTTGATGCCGAACTGGAGAGGCTCCTTCACGGGCTGGCGCGCCGAGATGCCGGGGGCGACGATGTCGACCTTCTGGCGGCCGCTCGCGTTGATCGCGGGACCACCGTCGATCGGGTTGCCGAGCGGATCGACCACGCGGCCGAGGAGCTCGGGGCCGACGGGCACCTCGAGGAGATTGCCGGTCGCGCGGGCGGTCGCGCCCTCGCGGATCGCGGTCGCGTCGCCGTAGAGGACGCAGCCGACGGTGTCGAGCTCGAGGTTCATGACCTGGCCCATGACGGTGCCGTTCGCGCCCTGGAACTCGATGAGCTCACCAGCCATCGCCTTCGACAGGCCGTACACGCGGGCGATGCCGTCGCCGACCTCGACCACCTGGCCGACTTCGGAGATCTCGAGCTTGCCCGAGTACTGCTCGATTTCCTGGCGGATGACTGACGTGATCTCGTCGCTCTTGATCTTCACGGTGGGGTCCTCTTGGTGCGGCCGTGCCGCGTGGGTCTGTCGTCTGGTTCAGGCGAGGAAGTCGCCGGCGCGGGCGCGGATGGTGTCCGAGCCGCGGCGCGCGACGCTCTCGCGCATGTTTCGGAGCTGGGTGGCGACCGAGCCGTCGATGAGCTGGTCGCCGATGCGGAGCTTGACGCCGCCGATCATGGCGGGGTCGGCGTACTGGTGCAGGACGGGGTCCTTGCCGAACGCGGCCTTCACCTGCGCGCGGACGGTCGCGAGGACCTCGTCGCTCGCGGCGCCGTCGATGGTGAACATGTCGACCTCGATGCGGCCGAGGCGCTCCTGGAGGAGCGAATCGAACGCGTCGGCGATGTCGGCCAGCCGCCCCGCGCGGCCGTGGTCGCAGACGACCATGGTGAAGCGGAAGACGAGGTCGCTGACGCGGCCCTCGAGGATCTTCGCGAGCGACGCCTTGCGGGCGCCGTCGCCGACGATCGGCGTCTTGAGGAACTCGGCGAAGCGCCTGTCGGCGCGGACGATCTCGGCGAGATCGCGGAGCTCGGCCGCGGCCGACTCCGCGGCCGCGTTGCCGCCCTGCGCGTCGCAGACCTCGAGGAGGCTCTTCGCGTAGACGCTCGCGATCTCGTCGATGTGCTGGATGGAGGCCATCGTGGATTCCTCGCGTTCGGATCGGTTCAGTTGCGGCCGCGAGAGAGCTCGGCGAGGCTCTCGGAGACGAGACGGCCCTGGTCGCCGGCGCCGACCTCGCGGCGGAGGATCTTCGACGCCATCGCGGTCGCGAGCGACACGGCGTGGTCGTTGATCTCCTTGACGGCGGCCTCGCGCGCCGACTGGATGTCGGCGAGGGCGCGGGCCTTCATGTCGGCGAGCTCGGCGTCGTTCTTGGCGCGGAGTTCGTCGGCGACCTTGCTCGCCGCGGCCTTCGCGTCGGCGATCGTGCGGGTCGCCTCCTCCTGCGCCTGGCGAAGCTTCTCCTCGAACTTGCGCTGCGCGCTCTCGGCCTCGTGACGGGCCTTCTCGGCCGCGTCGATCTCGCCGCGGATCTTCGCGTAGCGCTCATCGAGGCCGCGGATGATCTTCGGCCAGACGAGGGTCGCGAGCAGGATGAAGAGGCCGAGCGTCACGACCACGGCGGTGCCGTAGCTGAGGAGCTTGAACTCGAGCGGGTTGACCGCGCCGCCTTCGGCGGCGAGGGTGGAGGTGACGAGCGAGAGGGCGTTGGTCATGTCGACTGTTCCGTCGTTCCTGCGACGCGCATCGCGCCGCGAGTTCGTTCCGGCCGCGCCCCGCTCGGGGACGCGACCCATGCTGCCTTGCCTCGGCGCACGCGCTTCGGCGAATCGGTCGGATCGGGTTCCCCCGATCCGACCGTGTTCCGGACGGCTTCGCGGAGCCGGCTCAGCCGAGGACGGCGAGGAGGCCGACGACGACCGCGAAGAGGGCGACGCCTTCGATGAGCGCCGCGGTGAGGATCATCTGGGTCTGGATGGTCGACGCGGCCTCGGGCTGACGCGCGGTCGCCTCGACGGCCGAACCGCCGATGCGGCCGATGCCCATGCCCGCGCCGATCGCGCCGAGCGACGCGCCGATCGCGGCGAGGCCCTTGGTCATGCCGGCGCCGGCGGCAGCGGCGGTCTCGCCATCCGCACCGAACGCGGGCGCGGCGATGAAGGCGGCGAGGGCGGCGAAGGGAACGATCTTGCTGATCTTGCTCATTGCTGACTGTGCTCCTGAAGGTGGTTCGGTCTCGGACGCCGTGGGACGCGCCGGTTGAAGGATCGAATCATTCAGCCGGGCCTCCCACGAGCCCGGGTTTGGTCGGTCGTGCGCTCAGTGCGCGTGGGCATGGGCCCCGTGGCCGTGCCCGTGACCATGGTCGTGGCCGTGCTCGTGGCCATGACCGTGGTCGTGGTCGCCGTGGTGGCTCATCATCCCGATGAACACCGCGGTGAGGAACATGAAGACGAACGCCTGGAGGAAGGCGACGAAGAGCTCGAGCACCGAGATCGCGATCGCCGCGACGATCGAGATCACGGAAACGGGCGCCGCGAGCGCCCAGCCGCTCGCGTTCAGCGCGACGGCGCCGAAGCCGAGCAGGGTGGCGAGCAGGGTGTGCCCGGCGACCATGTTCGCGAAGAGACGGATGGAGAGCGCGGCCGGCTTGATGAAGAGGCCGAGGATCTCGACGACGAGCATGATGGGCACGACGGCCTTCAGCATGATCGGGCCGTAGAGGAGGTCCTTGCCGCCCGCCATGTGCTCGATGAAGCCCTTCACGCCGAGATCGCGGAAGCCCTGGTAGAGGATCGCGAAGAAGCTGAGGGTGGCGAGACCCGCGGTGACGGCGATGCTCGCGGTCGCGGTACCGCCGAACCAGACGGGCGTCTCGCCCGCCGCGACGGCGTGCTCGTGACCCATGATCGTGAACGCGAGCTCCTGGATGTCCGCGAACGGGATCATGCCGAAGAGGTTGAGCGTCAGGATGAAGAAGAAGAGCGTGAGGAGGAAGGGCAGGAAGCGCGCGGTCGTCTCCTTGCCGAGGAGCGGCTCGATGACGCCGTCGCGGAGCCCCTGCACGAGCACCTCGACGAGCTGCGCGAGGCGGCCCTTCGTGATGTAGCGATCGGTGCCGGCCGACGAGGGACCCGTCTCGATCTGCCGCGCCGCGAGGAAGAGCACGACGAACACGAGGACCGCGCCGACGACGAGCGAGAGCGCGCTGAGCGCGACCTTCATCTCGCCGAGCTTGAGGCCCGACATGTCCTTGTCGACGACGTGATCGATCGGATTCCCGCCCGCCGCGAGAAGCGACGGCAGGAGGTCGAGGATCGGAAGGCTTTCGGGGATCAGATGCATCGTGTGCTGCCTGAAGCTCGCGGACTGCCTGGATGCGGACCGCAGGCCGGCCGCATCCGTGAAATTTGTCACGAAGTCGATGGCGAGGGACCGGTCCGTCGGAACGGGATCCAGGCCATCCACTGCCGAACGACGCGTGACGCCGTCACCTGCCACGGCGGAATCGGCGAGGCGCCGATCCGCCGCCACCTTCCCATCGCGAGCCGTTCAAGCGGCCGCTCGGGCGGGTGTTCGCAACACCTGCATCATCACGGCGCTGTCGGCGACGAGGATGACGAGGTACCCCACCACGGCCCCGATGAAGAGGGGCTGGGGCCGAATGGGGAGGGGAAAGTATAACGAAACCGCAAGAAGCGGAAGGGCGACGAATCGGGCGACCGTCGAGGCGAGGCTGGCGTTCGCGAGACCGTGGGTCGGCGCGAGGAAGGCGCCGACGAGGATGCCGGCGACATGGGCGACCGCCGCGGCGCCAAGTCCGAGAACTCCACCGAGATAGAGGTCGGGCTCGAGGTTGGCCGCGAAGCGGAGGAGGGTCCAGACGAGGAAGAGCCCCCCTGCCGTCGCGGACACGGCCAGGAGAAGCGCGCGCATCGGATAGGTCGGTGCGACGGTGGTCGTCGCGGCGCCGGTGGCGGCGACCGTCGGAGGCGGCGGCTCGCCCAGCTCGGGGCGCGGATCGGGTCGCGGATCGGGTTCCATGGCGGGAGCGGGCGGTGGGAACGGGCGGCGGCTTCGGCGCGGTCGTCGGAGGCGCGCGGTCGGGCCTTGCGGTGAGGTGCGGGCGGGGAAGGTATCAGCGAGCGGCTTCATCGCCGTCCGAGGGTGACGGCGTTCCTGGCGAAGAGGAGCCCGACGCGGGATCGGCCGCGGCCTTGTCGGGATCCGCTTCGGGAGGAACGGGCGCCGGCGATCGCGACGCGGGCGCCTTCGCGCCGAGCCGCATGGCTGTGCGCATCACCGTCGCCATCGCGACCACGATCCCCGCGATCGCACCGACGACGATCCAGCGGTTCTTCGTGCCGAGCCAGGAGTCGATGCCGTAGCCGAGCAGGACGCCCGCGACGACCTCGCTGAACATCTGAGAGCCGAGACCGAAGAGCGATGCGTCGCCGACCGCGAAGAGCGGCTTTCCGCGGCCGCGGGAGGGCGGGCGCGCCCCGCCCGAACGCGTCGATGGCCGTGAGGCGCCATCCGGCGGCGTCGGCTCGTTCGAGCGATCGGGAGCGTGGCTTTCGCGCGGCACCGCGACACCGTACCATCCTCGCCCCATGGCGATCCGCGACGACGAAGTCATCGATGTGACCCCGACCCGCCTGACGCGCGGCGAGAGCCTCATGCTCCCGACCATCTTCAAGGGGCTCGGGACCACCCTCCGCCACTGCTTCGAGAACATCGGCCGCGGCGGCACGAACAAGAAGAACATCTGGGTGCTGCAGTACCCCGAGCAGAAGCGCGACGACCGCCCCGTCGAGGAGGGCGGCCAGTACCGCCCGAACTTCCGCGGCGTCCACCGGCTGAACAAGGACGAGGACGGTCGCGTCCGCTGCGTCGCGTGCTTCATGTGCGCGACGGCGTGCCCGGCGAACTGCATCCACATCGTCGCCGACGAGAGCCCGTGGGACGACCGCGAGAAGTACCCCAAGCAGTTCGACATCGACGAGCTCCGCTGCATCTACTGCGGCATGTGCGAGGAGGCGTGCCCCTGCGACGCCATCGAGCTCACCCCGCACTACGAGATCACGGGTCTCTCGCGCCAGGAGCTCATCTTCGACAAGACGAAGCTGCTGCAGGTCTACGACGAAACCGTCGGCGAGAAGCCGATGTGAACGGGGTGGGCGCGCCAGAACGGCGCGCCACGACGGCTCGCCCGTCCGAACGCCCGCCGAGGGCCCTGCGCCGACCGTCTCGGCACGGCCCGACAGCCACCCGTCTCGCGAAACGATTCTCCGACAGGCGCCGCGACGATCGCGGCGCCTGTCGCTTTCACGACGCTTCCGTCGCGCACTCCCGGGCCGCGGCGCCGCCGTCGCGCCGGCGGGAGTCGCCTCGGCCGCGTGGAACCCGCGGCGTCGGTCCTCCGTCGCGTCAGTCCTTCTTCCGCCGCAGTCGCTCGAAGATCGAGCCCGCGGCGTCGAGCAGCGAGCCCGGGTCGTTGCGAATCACGTCGGCGAGGTCGGGGAGCGCGAGACGCTGCTCGAGTTTCGCGGGGCGTCCTTCGGCGTCGAAGAGCGGACCGCTCAGCGTGAGCCCGACCGTGAGCGAACGGAGGAGTTCG
>JBJOHC010000325.1:0-5411 GCA_046047955.1 Planctomycetota bacterium | reverse complement strand
GAGCCGAGTTCGCGGATCCGGTCGGGCAGCGTGGCGTCGGACTCGAGTTCCTCGAAGGCCCTGCGCAGCGAATCGTCGCGCTGGCGCGTGATGAGCGTGCCATGGCGGACGAGCGCGGCGGCGATCGTCGCCGCGTAGAGCCGCGCGGCGAGGCTTCGCTCGCTGGCGCTCGCGGCGTTCGTCCGCAGCATCTTGTACGCGCTCTTCAGCTCCTCGAGCTGCCCGACGGTGGTCGTCGATGCGAGGATCGCGTCGAAGGGGGATTTCGCGTCGGCGACGATCTCGCGCGTGAGCCACGCCGCGCCCGCGAGCGCGGGGGACTGGTCGAGTTCGAACGCCCACGACAGCGTGTCGCCGAGCGAGGTGCCGTGCTCGAGCGATGCCTCGGAGGCGGGTGGCGTCGCGTCGCGTGGCGCGTGGTCGTGCCCTTCGCCGTGCGGGCCGTCGGAGTCGTGGTCGAGGTGCATGGTCAGCGTCCCGAGAGGAGCGTGCGGAGTTCGTCGATCTCGGCCTTCAGGTCGGAGGGATCGTCGACGGTGGCGCGCAGCTCCTCCATGAGGATGGCGGCGAAGCGGCGCTTGGTGGTCAGGAGGCGCGCGGCGCAGGTGCCCTTGTCGAGTCCGAAGCGCGGGGCGATCTCGTCGTAGCCGGGCGCGTCGCCGGCGAACGCGGCCTGGAGGACGCGCAGGCGGAAGATCTCCCACGACGCCTCGTCGCCCTTCGCGAGGAGCTCCTGCTGGAGCCGCTCGCTCGCGCTGCGGATGAGCGTCGCGACATAGCGCGTGTGGAAGGCGCGCTCGGGCGAGTGCGCGCCGCCGTCGCTCGGCGGCCGCGCCTGCGCGGGTTCCGAGTCGAGGGTGACGACGCCGCGGTCGGGGCGGCGCGAGCGCGTCGTCTTCCGCCGGTGGGCGTCGGCGAGGTAGTTGCGCACGCTCCCGAGGAGGAGCGTGCGGAAGCGGCCGCGCGACTGGTCGGCCTTCTCGAGGAGGTGCCGCGAGAAGAAGACATCGGCGAGGAAGCCCTGCGTGAGGTCGGCGGCCTCGTCGGCGGGGCGCCCCGAGGCGCGGATGAAGGCGAAGATCGCGGGCCAGACGCGGCGCGTGACTTCGTCGAGGCTCCCGCGCGCGGTGGGCGAGGCGCTGGCGGCGTCGCGGATGAGGTCCCAGTTCGTCCTGGTGAGTGCGGGGTTCGGGCGGGCGGTCATGGCGCCTCCGTGCGTCGGGCGTTCGCGGGGAGATACGCAGTATCGCGGGGGGATCGGGCCCGTGTCTCGGGATTGGGAGGAATTGCCGCGCCGGCGAACTGGTGGGGGCGCGTGCACGCGGTCGGCGCCTGTTCGCCGCCGGTGCTCCGCACGAGGGACCGACGCGCCCTTCGCCCGAGGTCGTGTAGGGTGTCGCCATGAAGGACAACGGCATGCACGGACGGCGCGCGTTCCTCGCGCAGGGAACGCTCGGCGCGCTTGGACTCGCGATCGCGGGCCGGCGCGCGCGGGGGCAGGACGAGGCGGTCGTCGCGGCGGAGGAACCCGCGCGCGGTGCGGGCGCGGGTGAGGTGCGCCTCGCCGTGATCGGCCTGCGGAGCCGCGGCTGGGAGCATGTGCAGGCCTTCGCGCGCGTGCCAGGGTGCCGCGTGGTCGCCCTTTGCGATGTCGATGCGGGGATCCTCTCGGCGCGTGCCGCGGAGTGCGCGAAGGGCGCGGAGCGGCGGCCGCCGTTCGAGGTCGAGACCTTCGGCGATGTGCGGGCGCTCCTCGCGCGTGACGACATCGACGCGGTGTCGATCGCGACGCCGAACCACACGCACGCGATGCTCGCCTGCTGGGCGCTCGCGGCGGGCAAGCACGCGTACGTCGAGAAGCCCGTCTCGCATGTGGTCGACGAAGGGGCGCGGATCGTCGAGGCGGCGCGCGCGAGCGGAAAGGTCTGCGCGACGGGCACGCAGGCGCGGTCGTCGGCGGCGGTTCGGGCGGCGATCCGCTTCATCCGCGAGGGTGGACTCGGCGAGGTGCACTGCTCGCGCGGGATCTGCTTCAAGCCGCGGCGGCCGATCGGTCGCGTGGCGGGACCGCAGTTCGCGCCGTCGTCGGTCGACTACGACCGCTGGCTCGGCCCCGTCGCCTATCGCGCGCTGCGCCGCGCGAACCTCCACTACGACTGGCACTGGGACCTGCACACGGGAAACGGCGATCTCGGGAACCAGGGCATCCACCAGATGGATGTCGCGCGCTGGGCGCTCGGCTGGGACCGCCCGCCCGACGCGGTGCGTTCGATCGGTGGCCGCTTCGGCGAGGCCGACGACGGCGACTCGCCGAACACGCAGGTCGTGTCGTTCGACTGCGGCGGCACGCCGCTCGTCTTCGAGGTGCGCGGACTGCCGCGCGACCGCGCGCAGCGCGACGGCAAGTGGGAGATGGACCGCTACGAGGGGATGGAGATCGGCAATGTCGTGCACGGCGAGAGGGGCACGGTGCGCATCTCGAACAGCTACACGGCGGCGGCGTTCTTCGATCGCGAGGGGCGCATGGTCGAGGAGTGGAAGGGGGGCGGCGACCACTTCGCGAACTTCGTCGAGGCGGTGCGCGCGGGCGATCCCGAGCGGCTCGCGGCGCCGATCGCGGAGGGGCATCTGTCGTCGGCGTTCTGCCACTACGGGATCGTCTCGCATCGCGTGGGCTCGCGGCCGATGCCGGCGAATCCCGCGGCGATCGCGCGCCTCGCCGACGAGGCCTGCGCGGGCGACGCGACACTCGCCGAGGCGTGGGGGCGGATGCGGGCGCACCTCGCGGCGAACGAGGTGCTCGAGTCGGGGGAGCTCGTGATCGGGCGACGGTTGCGGATCGCGGCGGATGGTGGCGTCGAGGGCGATGCCGAGGCGACGGCGCTTCTTTCCCGCGCGTGTCGCGAGCCGTTTGTCTTCTGACGAGCGCTTGCCTTCTCCTGATGGTGTGGATGACGGTGCGGGCGACGGGGCGGACGACGGCCGCCATGTGCGAACGCGACCCGCGCGCGGCGGGTGGAACGAGCCACGATGGGAGTCGCGGCGGGAATCACGGGGGAGTCGCGACGGGAATGCACGACGGGAACCGTGACGGGAATCATGCGATGACGACACGACGCGACTTCCTCGCCACGACGACCGCGACCGCCGCCATGCTCGTCGCCGCGCCTGCGGCCCAAGCCGCGTGGCTGCGCGGGCGGGCGCCTGAACTCCGCTACGGGATGGTCACCTATCTCTGGGGCCGCGACCTGCGGCTCGGGGCGCTGCTCGCCGCGTGCGCGGAGGCGGGGCTCGAAGGGGTCGAGCTGCGCACGACGCATGCGCATGGCGTCGAGCCCGCGCTCGACCGCGCGGCGCGGCGCGAGCTGCGTGCGCGGATCGCCGACACGCCCGTCGCGCTCGTCGGCCTCGGGAGCGACGAGCGGTTCGACTCGCCCGATCCCGCGAGGCTCGACGCGGCGAAGCGCGCGACGCGCGCCTTTCTCGAGCTTTCCGCGGATCTCGGCGCGGGCGGCGTGAAGGTGAAGCCGGACGGCTTTCACGAGGGCGTCGAGCGGGCGCGCACGATCGCGCAGATCGGCGCGGCGCTCGGCGAGCTCGGGCCGGTCGCGGCGGACCTCGGGCAGGAGATCCGGCTCGAGGTGCACGGCGGCTGCGCCGATCCGCGCGTCATCGCCGAGATCGTCGCGATCGCGGCGCATCCCGCGGTGCGCGTCTGCTGGAACTCGAACCGGCAGGACATGCAGGGGCTCGGACTCGAGGCGAACTTCGCGCTCCTCCGCCCGCACTTCGGTGGCACGATGCATGTGCCCGTCGCCGCGAACGGCGACTATCCGCTCGAGGACCTCGTCGCGCTCGCGGTGCGGTCGGAGTACCGCGGATTCGCGCTGCTCGAGACGCACGACGCGGCGCCCGATCCGCTCGCGGCGGCGCTCGCGCGCGAGCGCGTGGCGTTCGAATCGATGCGGCGCAAGGCGGGCCTCCGAAGGCCCGACGCCGCGCGTCCCGTGACGATCGCGCCGCGTGCGGACGACCCGACGGTGCTCGAGGTCCGCGCCGACGACACGCCGTTCGCGACGGTCCGGCTCGGCCGCGACCAGCGCGTGCCCATCGTGCATCCGCTGTGCGCGCCGAACGGCGCGAGCGTCGTGCGTGGCTATCCCGTCACGCCCGGGCCGCGCGACGAGGAGGACCATCCGCATCACCGTGGACTCTGGTTCGCGCACGGGGATGTCGGTGGGGCCGACTTCTGGCATTCGGACGACTGCCGCGTCGAGGTGCGCTCGCATGCGGTCGAGGGATCGACGCTGCGATTCGAGGCGGAATGGATCGCGAAGGGCGAGGTCGTTGCGGTCGAGCGGCGCGCGATGCGCTTCGAGGCGACGGCGCGCGAGCATCGCGTCCTCGTCGACCTCGAGCTTGCGCCCGCGGGTGACGCGCCTGGGGGGCTCGTCCTCGGTGACACGAAGGAGGGATCGTTCGCGCTCAGGCTCGCGCCCGAACTGCGCGTCGAGGGGCGCTTCGCGCGCGGCCGGCTCGAGAACGCCGAAGGGCTGCGCGACGCCGCGTGCTGGGGCCGGGCATCGGCATGGTGCCTTGCGGAAGGGCCGCTCGCGGGTCGTCTCGTGCGGGTCGAGATGCGCGATCGCGCGATCGACGCCACGCGCCCGATGCGATGGCACGCGCGGAACTACGGCCTGCTCGCGGCGAATGTCGCGGGGCGCCGCGCGTTCGACGGCGGGGGCGCCGAGGATGGCGCGCGGCGCATCACGCGCGACGCGCCACTGCGGCTGGCGTTCGAGGTCGTCGCTTCACTGCGGATGGGCTAGGTCCGATCGACGGAACCGAGGCGACTCGGTGGGGCCGTGCGGGGCGATGTTCGCGGAAGGGGCGTGCGGCTTGCGTTGGCGGTCGTCATCGCGGTCGTCCGGGCTGCCATTATCGTCTGCGCGACGCGAGCGCTCGAAGCAGTTCGGTGTCCCCGATGGCGAGTGCCGCCTTCTTCGCGTGACTCCAGCGCTTCAGTTGCTTCTCGCGGGAGATTGCCGCGGCGCGCGTCGGGAACGATTCGGAGTAGACGAGTTCGACGGGGCGGCGTGCGGCGGTCCAGGCGGCGCCCTCTCCGCGGTTGTGCGTAGCGACGCGATCGGCCAGATTCTCGCAGGATCCTGCGTAGAACGAGCCGTCGGAACAGCGGAGAAGGTAGACGTGGAACAGCGTGGGATCCCCGAACGACGTGTCTGTCCTGAGCGAACCGAAGTGAGCGAAGCGAGTGCTGGTGAGTCGAGGGGCCCTTCGACTCGCTGCGCTCGCTCAGGACATTCGACTCGTTCCCGCTTCCTCTGTGCCGTCGAGAGCACAGGGCCTGACATGAACGAATCCCCGCTGCGGCGCAAGCCGCAGCGGGGACG
>JBJOHC010000324.1:0-3760 GCA_046047955.1 Planctomycetota bacterium | reverse complement strand
TCGAGGCGACGCTCGAGGAGTGGGCGGATGGAACGGAGCGGGGGCCGTTCGACCTGGTGCATGCGGGCTTCGTGCTCCCGTTCGTCGTCGAGCACGCCTTCGAACGCTGCTTCGCACGCCTGCGCGCGGCGCTCGCGCCGGGCGGCGTCCTGGTCGCGCAGTTCTTCGGCCCCGACGACGAGTTCATCCGAGGCGCGGCGCCCGGCACGATGACGGCGCACGACGCCCGCGAGGTCGACGGCCTGCTCGAGGGGCTTGAGGTCCTCTCGCGCGACGAGGTCAACCGCGAGGGGCAGATCGGTCGCGGTCGGACGAAGTGGTGGCATGTGCATCACGTCGTCGCGCGTCGCCCGCCTGGTGCGAGCTCCTGACTTCGGAGACGGGGCCGTCGACCGATACTCCCGCGGACGGACGCTCCGCGATCGCGAAGTACGACCGATGTCCATCGCATCGTTTGCCGCAGCGCTCGATGCGTCATATGTTCCTGCTCCTCATGCCCTCCCGACGAGGCCATCATGCCCGACGCGCGCGACGGACCGCGTTCCGCCGCGGTGTCATCGCGTGGTGCGCGTGGACGATGGCGGTCGCGCTCGTCGCCCTCGGATTCGGGGTGATTCCAAGTGCGGGTGGGTTCGCCGCGGGGCGTGACGCCGCGCGTTCGGCGGACCGCTTCCCCTGCGAGAACGCTCCATGCGGCTGCGGTTCCCCCGAACGCTGCTGGCAGACCTGCTGCTGCAACACGCCCGAACTTCGCCTCGCCTGGTGTCTCGCCGAGGCGGTCGTCCCGCCGTCCTACGCGGTGCTTCCGCGCGGATGGACGCCGGAACGGATCCGATCCGCGATCGCGGCGGAGGAATCGCGGCCGAGCGCGTCCGCACGGCGTACGGCGCACTCCGAGCGGCCCGCCTGCTGCGGAGCCGCGGACGCCGCGGCCGAAGCGGCGCCGGTGGCCGACGCGGCACGGGAAGTCCCGTCCTGCGCCGCGATTGCGCGCGCGGTCGGAGTCGACGAGGCGAGGTCTTCCTGCTGTTCGGTCGAGCGGACCTCCGCGTGCGCGGCGGAGCGCCCAGCTTCGGAGCGCCTCGCAATGGAGGCCGGGCTCGACTGCTGCATGCCGTCCGATCCGCCGTCAAGCCGTCAAGGGAGCGAAGGCGCCGGCGCCGGTGACGGCCAGGATCCATCCGAGACCGTCGGCATTCCCGTCGGCGGCACGCGCGAGAAGTGCCGTGGCGGCGCCGGCGACGGAACGGGTCTCGGCATCGTGCTGGTGCTGCCTCCGCCGGTCGCATTCCTCTGCGGGTCCGCGCTTGTCGGCGTGATCCCGCCGATCGATCGGCAGGCGCCCGAAGGCCGCCGCACGCCGCTCGATCCGCCGCCGCCCCGGGCGCCTCTCCAGCGTTCCTGCTGAACGAGTACGAAGCGTCCCGATTCCGGTGGTTCGCCGTCGCTCTCCGAGTCCTCTCGGCGAGGCCGCGTGCGTGTCCGCCGAGTTCCGACAATCCTCGAGATCCCCTCGCATGAAGCTCCCACGACGCGGCCCCGCGCCGCGTGCGGCGGTGGGCATGACGCTGGTCGAAGTCCTCGTGACGGTCGCGATTCTCGCGATCGTCGCGTCGATCGCCCTCGTCGCCCTCCGTTCGCTCCGCATCTCGGCGGCGGTCGCATCGACCTCCGCGGACCTGCGCGGTCTCGGTCAGTACGTGTCGACGCGCGTCGTCGACCACGGCGGCCTCATGCCGCGCAGCCGGCACAGCGGCGCGAACTTCGCGTATCCCGAGCGGCTGCGCGAGATCTGGGGGTTCGAGTACTTCGGATTCGTGGGCGCCCGGGGGAGCTACCTCGTGCAGCAGGACCGCGTCGCGTTCATCAACGAGTGGCTGCGGTCACCGCTCGATCCACGCTCAGACGCGCAGGAGGGGTACGGCTTCAACGTCTACTTCGAACTGCGCGGCGCGGGCGACGAGGACGGTGCGGCGGAGACGGTCGACGGTGCGTCCTGGCGGAGGTACTCCGCGGCGCCCGCGCCCGCCTCGACGGTCCTCTTCGGCGAGATCGGCGTGCCGCCGGCCGACGGTGGAACCGTTCCGCAGCCACGCGACCACTTCATGGCGCACTTCTGGAGTCAATTCGCGGCCGACACGACCTACGAGGTCCGTCGCGAGCCTCCCGAGGCGCCGCCCGTCTTCTGTCATCTCGACGGTCACGTCGAGTCCCGTTCCTTCGAATCGACCTTCCGGCGCGTGCCGGGAGGTCCGCCAGAGTCACAACTCGACCGCTGGAATCCCGCCACCGCGGGCAGTCGGTCGTCGGAATGAGCCGGACCCATCGTCCGGGCAATGCGGCCGCGTTGGCCGCGGAATGAGAACACCAATGAACAAGCAGAATCGAATCCAGTCGTTCGCCGGCCTCGTCGCCGCGGTCCTCGCCTCGTCCTCCGCGCTCGCGCAGATGGAGGGGCCGCCGATGGGTGGACCGATGCAGATGTACTCCGTCGCCGTCGATGTCGCGAACCAGTCGCTGATGGCGACGCCGATGGGCAACTTCTCGACCGTCCAGCTCCAGTACCACGACGCCACCTACATGGGCAACGCCTCCGTCCTGAACGGGATGGCGTTCAATTCGCAGTGGGGATGGATCGCGAGCGGCTTCGCCGATCTCGGCTCCAACTCGCTGTGGATCGAGCTCCTCTCCGCCGATCCGGGGCTCGAGATCTACCGCGGTGGAACGATGATGAACCCGGGCGACTACTCGGCCATCCTCGGGACCAACGGCACTGCGAACCGCATCCAGTGGAGCGGCTCGATGCTGCACAACTGGTACGCGACGACGGAGGCGGGCTACTACGAGCACACCTACCGCATCTACGTCGGCGACGCGCAGGGCAACGACATGGGCTGGCAGTCGGCGCAGGTGACCTGGTCGTGGAATCTCGTGCCCGCGCCGGGCGCGGTCGCGGTGCTCGGCGCGTTCGGCCTCGTCGGCGGCCGTCGCCGGAGGACCCACTGATGGCGCGCGCGGCACTCGCCCGCGCGGGCGAAGTGGCCGCAGGCGCGTCGCGCGGGCGGGGGGGCTTCGGCTCCCTCGCCTGCGCGGCGGCGCTGTTCGCGGCGTCCTCCGCGTTCGCCGACACGCCTGAACTCGGCGGGCCGATGGTGCACATCATCGTCGACTTCGACGGTGCGGCCATCTCGGTCTATCCCGAGTCGACGGGACCGCTCGTGCTGCAGCGCTACGACGGCGTGTCGTACGACGGCGCGGCGTCGGTCCTCGACGGCCGCCACTACAACGCGCAGTTCGGCTGGCTCGTGGGCGGATTCTGGTTCCCGCCCCCGGGGACGGCGGTGTTCATCGAGCGCGTCGCGTCGACGCCGGGCCTCGAGGTCTACGACCAGTTCACCTTCGCGCCGATCCATGGTTCGGACGACAGCCCGAGCGCGGCGACCTGGAACGGCGTGATGCGTCACAACTGGTACGCGGCCGACGCGCCGGGGACCTACACGGCGGACTACCGCGTCTTCATCGGCGACCCGTCGACGGCGTTGCCCGTGAAGGGCTACGGCGTGGCCGAACTCACGCTGTCGTGGATCGTCGAGGGCGAGCCGGCGTGCCCCGCGGATCTCGACGCGAGCGGTTCGGTCGATGCCGCCGACCTCGCGGCCATCCTCGCGGCGTGGGGTGCGACGGGCGTCGCCGCCGACCTCGACCGCGATGGCCTCGTCGACGCGGCCGATCTCGCGGTCGCGCTCGCCGCATGGGGAGC
>JBJOHC010000323.1:0-7497 GCA_046047955.1 Planctomycetota bacterium | reverse complement strand
CGATCGGTCCGCGCCGCGCGCGGTACCCTGCGACCATGTCGCACGACGCTTTCCCCGGCATCGACACCATTCCCTTCGTCGACGCGGACTCCCGCGCACCGCTCGGCTTCCGCCACTACCGCCCCGACGAACCCGTCGAGGGGAAGTCGATGCGCGAGCAGCTGCGTTTCGCCGCCTGCTACTGGCACACGATGCGCAACGGGCTCGCGGACCCCTTCGGCGGCGCCACCGCGCGCATGCCCTGGGACGACGGCAGCGACTCGGTCGACAACTGCCGCCGCCGCGCCGACGCGTTCTTCGAGTTCCTGCGGAAGTGCCGCATCGACTTCTACTGCTTCCACGATCGCGACATCGCGCCCGAGCGCGCGACGCTCGCCGAGTCGAACGCCGACCTCGACAAGGTCGTCGAGCACTTCGAGGTCCTGCAGCGCGCGAGCGGCAAGCGACTCCTCTGGGGCACCGCGTGCCTCTTCGCGCACCCGCGCTTCGTCTCGGGCGCCGCGACGAGCCCGCGCATCGAGGTCTTCGCGCACGCCGCCGCGCAGGTGAAGAAGGCGATCGAGGTGACCCACCGCCTCGGCGGCGAGGGCTATGTCTTCTGGGGCGGCCGCGAGGGCTACACGACGCTCCTCAACACCGACATGAAGCGCGAGCGCGAGCATCTCGCGCACTTCCTCCACATGGCGGTCGAGTTCAAGCGCTCGATCGGCTTCAAGGGACAGTTCTACATCGAGCCGAAGCCGCGCGAGCCGAGCGTCCACCAGTACGACTCGGACACCGCGGCGTGCCTCGCGTTCCTGCGCGAATTCGGACTCCTCCCCCACTTCAAGCTCAACATCGAGACGAACCACGCGACCCTCGCGGGCCACACCGTCGAGCACGAGCTCGCGGCGTGCCGCACGGCGGGCGCGCTCGGATCGGTCGACGCGAACTCGGGCACCGAGAACTGCGGCTGGGACACCGACGAGTTCCCCACCGACCCGCGGCTCACGACGAAGATGATGCTCGAGATCCTCGCGGCGGGTGGCTTCACGACGGGCGGTCTCAACTTCGACGCGAAGCGTCGGCGCGAGAGCTTCGAGCCGGTCGATCTCTTCCACGCGCATGTCGCGGGCATGGACGCGTTCGCGCGCGGACTGAAGGCGGCCGCCGCGATCCGCGCCGACGGTCGCATCGCCGAGTTCGTGAGGAAGCGCTACGCGAGCTGGGACTCGGAGCTCGGACGCCGCATCGAGAACGGCGACGCGAGCCTCGAGGAACTCGAGAAGATCGCGCTCGCGCAGACCTCGTGGCCCGTCGAGAGCGGACGGCAGGAGCATCTCGAGCACATCCTGCACGGGTTCATCTGAGGCGCGCCGTGACGGCTGAAAGGACGACCGTGAGGACGACCGCAATGACGCTCGACGACGCCCGCGCGATCCTCCACGAGTGGGTCGCGAATCCAGCGCTCCGGCACCACATGGAGTGCGTGGCGGCGTGCATGGGCGCGTGCGCCGATGCCGTCGCGCCCGCCGAGCGCACGCGCTGGATGCTCGCGGGACTTCTCCACGACCTCGACTGGGAGCGGCATCCGACGATGGAGGAGCATCCGCGCGTCGCGGTCGCGTTCCTGCGCGGGAAGGGCGTCGACGAGGAGATCCTGCAGGCGATCCTCGCGCATGCGCCCTACACGGGCGAGCCGCGCGCGACGCCGATGGCGCGCCACCTCTTCGCGGTCGACGAGCTCGCGGGCTTCATCGTCGCGTGCGGAAAGGTGCGGCCCGACGGCGTCGCGTCGCTCGAGCCCGCGGGCGTCCGCAAGAAGCTGAAGAACGCGGCGTTCGCGGCGGCGGTCTCGCGCGAGGACATCGCGACGGGCGTCGCCGAACTCGTCGCCGACGGAAGCGTCGAAGACGAGGACGCGCACTTCGCGCGCGCGATCGCCGCGATCCGCGCGCTCGGCTGAGCGGCGCGGGTGCGCGGCATCCACATCCACGCGAGCGGACACGCTGGACTTCGATCACGCTGGACTTCGATCACGCGGGACCTCGATCACGCGCGCCAGGCGACGACCGCCGAGCCGCCGAATCCACCGCCCGTCATGCGCGCGCCGAGCGCGCCGCGCGCGAGCGCGCCGTCGACGATCGCATCGAGTTCGGCGACCGACACCTCGAAGTCGTCGCGGAGCGAACGGTGACTCTCGACGAGAAGCGCCCCGAAGCGCGCGAGGTCGCCCGCGGCGAGCGCATCGGCCGCATCCTCGGCGCGCGCCGATTCACGCACGACATGGCGCGCACGCCGCGCGATGCGCGCGGGCAGCGCGTCGATCTCCGCCCATCGCGCACGCGGGAGCCGCGCGAGATGCGCGACGCCGAGGGCGCGCGCCGCCGCGTCGACATCCGCACGCCGCGCCGCATAGCCGCCGTCGCGGAGCGCGTGGCGCACGCCGGAGTCGACGATCTCGATGCGGAGCGCGGCGGGTCGTGCGATCGGCCGCCACGCGAGCGTCGCGCAATCGAGGCGGATCGCCTCCCCGGGCGCCGCGTGCGCGACGCACCACTGGTCCATGATGCCGCAGGGAACGCCCGCATGCGCGTGCTCGGCGCGCTGGCAGAGCGTCGCGAGGAGGTCGGGTTCGAGCGTCCGGCCCGTGAAGGCGATCGCCGCGCGCGCGACCGCGACCTCGAGCGACGCGCTCGACGAGAGCCCCGCGCCGACCGCGAGATCCGCCGCCACCGCGACCGCGACGGGCGGCACCGCGACGCCGTGCGCGCGCAGTTCGTGGAGCACGCCCGCGGCGTAGCGCGTCCATGAAGGATCGCGCGCGCCCGCCCATTCGCTCGCGAAGCGATCGCCGTCTTCGACCGAAGGACCGATCGCGACCGCCGTCCCCGCGTCGAGCGACATGGGCAGCACCGTGCCCCCCGCGTAGTCGACATGGTCGCCGATGAGGTTCACGCGCCCGGGCGCCCACGCGAGCGCGGCTGCGACGCCGCCGAAGCGCGCCGTGAAGAACGCCTCCGCACGCGCGCGCGCGTCAGTCTCCGCCAAGCCAGACGCCCTCGAGAAGCTCGCGCGAGGTGTCGAGCGCGGGCGTTCCGCCCACATGCACGAGACCCTCCTCGATCATCGCGCGGTCCGCGCGCTGGTGCCCGATGTAGGCGAGCAGCAGGCCGTAGCCCGCACGGTCCTCGCCGCGATCGATCCGGTCGCGCAGGATGCCGACGATGCGGTCGAGGCGGTCGGCCGCGGGCAGCAGCCGGCGGTCGTAGGTCGCGTCGATGAGTTCGGGATGCTCGAGGAAGAGGTTCCGCAGCGTGAGCGACGACGAGAGGTAGAGCCCCGCGCCGAGCTGCGCGTGCGCGATGCCCGCCTCGACGAGCGGATTCGAGCGCACCAGATCCTGGGCCTGCATGAAGCGGCGCTCGGCGCGGAAGTAGTCGGCCTCGCGCAGCGCCTGCTCGCCCTGCGAGATGAGCTCGTCGAAGCGGCGCTGGTCCGTCACACCGAGACGGTCGATGCGCGTGCCGTGGCGCAGCACCTCGGCCAGTTCGGAAACGCTGAGGATGCGACCCCGCACCTCCTCGCGGTCGGCCTCGCGATCGGCGCGCGCGCCCTGCGGCGCGTCGCCGCGGGTATCGCGTTCGACCGCCTCGCCTTCGGGCGGCTGCTCGCGCACGGGGATGGCGATGCCGGGCTGGGTCGCGTCGCCGCCACCCATCGTCGGGTCGCCTTCGGGAGGCGGCGTCATGCCGTCGGTGCCGGCGGGTCGCTCGCGCTCGACGCCCTCGCGCAGCTTCTCGAGATCGCGGCGAACCTCGGCGAGGCGCTCCTCGTCGCGCGTCCCGTCGGGCTTGCGACCGATCCCCTCGAGGATGTCGAGGTAGGTCTGCGGAACGACGCGAGCCGACTCGCCCGCCCCTTCGGGTCGGATGCGGAGATCGAGCATGCCCCGCTCCTCGCGCCGCGCGCGCTCGATCTCCTCGGGCGTCGCGAGACCGCGCGTCACGTCGTTGCGCGCGCGCGCCTGCTCGTAGAGGCCCATGTTCGCGCGCGCGATCGGGTCGGTGAGGACCTCGGCCTGCAGGCCGCGCAGCGGCGAGACGATGTAGCGGATCGGTTCGCCCTGCGCGTTCTGCGAGCGCGCGACCTCGCGGTCCTCGCCGAGCGCCCAGTTGGCGCGGCCGATCGACATCTGTTCGTTCGCGCGATCGAGGCGCAGACGGGCGTCGGGCTGCGCGTTGGCGGCGCGCTGATCGACTCCGAGCGGCGTGAACTCGCGGCGGTACTCGTAGACGCCGAGCCCCTGCGCGACGAGGAAGCGGTCGTTCGCCGCCGAACTCGCGAGGAACGCGGGATTCGAGAGCGCGCTGTCGCGGCGGAATCCGTAGTTGGCGTCGGCGCTGGTCACGCCACGGAAGTCGGTCGCCGCGGTGTAGCCGACATTCCCGCGGAAACCGCGGCCGCCGGGCACATCGTTGGTCACGACGAGGTTGCGGGCGTTCCAGTCGATGGGCGTTCCACCCGCGTTCGCGCCGCCCGAACCGAGCTGCGTGTTCGCGTCGAGAAGGTTGCCCGAACCCATCCGCTGCCCCGAGCCTGTGCTGCGCAGCCACGAGAAGGTCTGCCCACCGAGCGCGTTGCCGTCGCCGAGCGCGCGCCCGCGACCCGCGTTGAGGCCGGGCGGCGCGTACTGCCCCGTGCCCGTCCCGCCGATGCGCGTGTCGAGGCGCTGCCCGCTCACCCGGCCGCTCTCGACGCGCTGCGCCGAGGCATCGGTCGTCAGGATGGCGAAGGGAATCGCCGCGATCGCGGCGGCGAGGGCGAGTGGCGCGGCGCCGAGGGTCGAGCCGAGGGTCGAGCCGAGGGTCAAACCACGGATCGATCCACGGCGGGATGCGAAGCTCGCTTGCGTGGTCACGGGCGTGGTCGCTGGAGCGGTCGCTGGGAGAGTCGCAGTCCGGTTCTCGTCGTGACGCATCGGGCTTCTTCCGCTTGTCGTTCGGGGCGATGACCGTCGGCCGCCCCGACCCGCCTTGGCGGCCGGCGACGCGTTCGGACCCCCGAGTATCGGCCTCGACCCGCGAAAGGCAAGAGTTCTTCAGCCGCCCGCGGGCGTTTCCTGCCCCGATCCCGGCGGATCGCCGCGCGGAAGGTCCGATTCGACGGTCTCGCGCGGCTCGTCGGCGCCGCGCGGACGCGACCCCTCCCCGCGCGCCCGCGCCTCCTGCAGCGCGACGAGGACGAGATCCGCGACCTCGGCCGTCGCCGACTCGATCGCGAAGACCGCGTCGCCGTCGCGGTAGAGATGGATGACGCCGTTCGCCGCGTCGCTCGGAACGGCGAGCGAGAAGACCTCGCCCTCGGGCAGCCGCTGCGGCCGCCCGTGCCCGTCGAAGACGAAGAAGCGGTCCTCGTCGCGGAGGGCGAAGAGGCTCACGGTGTCGGCGGTGCGCGCATCGAGGCGGACCCGGCCGAAGGCCTGCACCCCCGACGCGCCCGGCAGTCGCACGCGCTCGGCGCCGAACCAGCGGACGGGCAGCGCCGCATCCTCGGGAAGCCCCGCGGGCGCGCGCAGCGCTTCGCCGAGCAGGGCGTCGATCTCGTCGCGCGTCGCGTTCGAACCGGGACCCACATGGATCGCCTGCACGACGCGCGCCGCGTGCCGCGCGGCGACCGCCTGCGCGAGCTCGGCGAGCGTCGTCCCCGCGGGCAGCTGCTGCCGATTTCCGAGCCGCGGCCCGTAGACGCCGATGAACACCGAGAACGCGACGAGGGCGATGGTGGCGACGATCGCGGGCCCGCTCGTGTCGCGCGACGAACGCGGCCGACGCGCGGGCTCCGCCTCCACGCGATCCGCGCCCGCGCCGTTTCCAACCACCTCATCCGCCGACCCGCCATCCGCGGAGTCGACCGCATGCGGGAGAGGCGTCGCGTCGTCCATCCGCGCATCCTACGCACCGCCCCGCCCGCCGCCCCGCGATCTGTACGATCCGCCCATGCCGTCCACTGGTTCCGCGCCCGCCTACGTCACGACCCCGATCTACTACGTGAACGACCGCCCCCACATCGGGAGCGCGTACACGACGACGCTCTGCGACGTCTGGGCGCGGGCGATGCGGCTCGACGGCCGCGACGTCTTCTTCCTCACGGGCACCGACGAGCACGGCCAGAAGGTCGAGAAGAGCGCGAAGGAGCGCGGCATGACCCCGCAGGCGCTCGCCGACGAGAACTCGGCCGAGTTCCGGAAGCTCCTCGGACCGTTCGGCTTCTCGAACGACGACTTCATCCGCACGACCGAGGCGCGCCACGAGTCGCAGGTCGCGCGCTTCGTCGAGCGGCTGCTCGCGTCGGGCGACATCTACCTCGGCGAATTCAACGGCTGGTACGACGAGGGGCAGGAGGAGTACATCACCGAGTCGCGCGCGAAGGAGATGGAGTACCGGAGCGCGATCTCGGGCAGGCCGCTCGTGCGCGCGACCGAGAAGAACTACTACTTCAGGCTCAGCGCCTACGCGGCGCGGCTCGAGGCGTTCTTCACGGAGAACCCCGGCTTCGTCCGCCCCGCCGGCCGCTTCAACGAGGTGCTCGGCCGCCTGCGCGACGGCCTGCAGGATGTCCCCGTCACGCGCACGAACTTCACCTGGGGCATCCCCATGCCGGGCGCGCCCGAGCATGTGATCTACGTCTGGATCGACGCGCTCTTCAACTACGCGACCGCGCTCGGTCTCGGCGAGCCCGATGGCGCGCTCGCGAAGGAGCGCGCGAAGTACTGGCCCGCCGCGTACCACGTGATCGGCAAGGAGATCCTCTGGTTCCACGCGGTGATCTGGCCGGCGCTCCTGATGGCGCTCGACCTGCCGCTGCCGAAGTGCGTGTACGCGCATTCGTTCTGGATCCGGAACGGCCAGAAGATGTCGAAGTCGCTCGGGAACTTCGTCGACCTCCCCACGATCGAGACCTTCTTCGAGAAGTATGGCCTCGACGCGTGGCGCTGGTACATGACGACGCAGGGGCCGATCGGCACGCAGGACGCCGACTTCAGCGACCGCCACTTCCACGAGATCTACACGGCGAACCTCGTGAACACCTTCGCGAACTGCGCGAGCCGCACGAGCTCGATGATCGGGAAGTACTTCGAGGGCGCGATGCCCGCGGCCGAGACGGCGTCGATGCCCGTCTCGGGCGCGGCGGGCGCGCCGACCTGGAGCGCGTTCACCGCCGCGACCGCCGCGAAGACGCGCGCCCACTACGAGGCGTTCGAGCTCGCCGAGGCCGCCGACGCCGCGCTCTCGATCGTGCGCGCGGTCGACCTCCTCATCAACGAGACGGCGCCTTTCAAGCTCGCGAAGGACCCCGCGAACATGCCCGAGGTCGCGCGCATCCTCGCGGCGTGCGCCGAAGGCGTGCGGATCGCGGCGGTGCTGCTGACGCCGATCATGCCCGGGAAGTGCGCCGAGGTGCTCGCCGCGTACGGCGCGCCGCTCGAGGGCGACGCCGCGACCGGCGGCATCGTCG
>JBJOHC010000322.1:0-3267 GCA_046047955.1 Planctomycetota bacterium | reverse complement strand
TCGGCCGAGCCGAGCGCGAGCGGCGGGGCCGTGACCTCGAGGTTCTCGACGGGAGCGTCGGCGGTGGAGGCCGCGGCGGGTGCGGGCGCGGGCGCTGTCGCGGTGGAGGGAGCGGACGGTGCAGGCGCGGCGGGTGAGGTGGCGGGCGCGGCCTGCGCGATCGGAGTCGTGGCGGCGGCGGGCGCTGGAGCTGGGCTCGAGGCCGGCGTGAAGTCCGAACGGGCCGCCGACGCGCCGGTCGCCTCCGCGGGCGTGTCGCTCGGACCGCAGGCGACTCCCGCGACGATCGCGGCGAGTCCGATCGAGTGGGCGAGGAGACGGGCGAGTGGTTGCGCGGCGGGCGTCGCGCGCGACGATCGGAGACCGTGATCGAATGCCATGCGGCGAGGGTAGCGCGGCGGGCGAACGGTTGTGTTCAGCGCGTGTGGCCCGCGGGGGCGTTCAGCGCGCGTGCCGCGCGCGGACGAGGTCCTCGCCGAGGGCGCGCAGTTCGTCGGCCGACGCGGCGCCCGCGAGCGCCATCGCGAGATCGAGTTCGGCGCGCAGGAAACCCAGTGCGCGCGCGACGCCCGCCTCGCCGCCCGCGCCGAGGCCCCAGAGGACGGGGCGCCCGACGGCGACCGCATGGGCGCCGAGGGCGAGGGCGCGCAGGGCGTCGGTGCCGCGGCGGATGCCGCCGTCGACGACGACGGTCGTCGCGGCGGAGGCGTCGGTTGCGGCGCGGGCGCACGCCGCGAGGACATCGGCGGTCGCGGGCGCGCCGTCGAGCTGTCGCCCGCCGTGGTTCGAGATCCACACGCCGCGCGCGCCCGCGTCGACCGCCGCGCGGCAGTCGTCGGGACGGCAGAGTCCCTTCACGAGGACGGGCCGCGAGGTCCACGAGACGAGCGCCTCGACATCGCGCCAGGTGAGCGAGTCGTCGATCGTCCAGGAGAGCGCGCCGCCGATTCCGACGCCCGAATGGCCCGTCGGTCCGCCCGCGCGCTCGAGGTTCACGATGCGCAGGCCATCGGGCACGCGGAAGCCGTTGCGCATGTCGCGCTCGCGGACGCCCCAGACGGGCGTGTCGGCGGTGACGGCGAACGCCTCGATGCCCGCCGCCTCGGCGCGCGCGACGAGCTCGCGGGTGAAGCCGCGGTCCTTCGCGAGGTAGATCTGCATCCAGAGCGGGCCCGTCGTCGCGGCGCGGACCTCCTCGAGCGCGGTCGTCGAGAGGCTCGAGAGGCACATGGGGAGGCCCGCGGCGGCGCACGCGCGCGCGGTGGCGCATTCGCCGTCGGGGTGGGCCATCCGCTGCATCGCGGTCGGCGCGGCGACGATCGGCGCGGCGACCTCGCGGCCGAGGAGGGTGACCGCGGTCGTGCGCCGCGAGACATCGCGCATGCCGCGGGCGTGGATCTCGAATGCGCGCCACGCCGATTCGTTGCGGGCGAGCGTCTCCTCGTCCCAGGCGCCCGATCGGTAGTAGTCCCACGCGATCGGATCGATCGAACGCGCGGCGAGCGCCGCGAGGTCGGCGAGGTTCAGCGCGGCGTCGAGCGACGCGCGCGTGGCGTCCGAATGCGCGCACGGAAGGGCGTTCGTTCGGTCGCTCGGGCGGGAGTTCGGGGGGGCGTCGGGCATGCGCGGCGTGGACGGCGTGCGGTGGAGTGGCGGCGCCGCGCGGTCGCGACCGGGGACGCTTCCGCGGGCTGGCGGAATCGCGAATGGTACGATCGCCGCGCGTTGGACGCGCCCGCCGACATCGCCCGCGAAGCGACCGCGTGGTACGCCGAACCGACGGTGGCCGCGGTCCTCGCGCTCGGGATGGCGCTCGGGGTGGGGCTTCTCGTCGGGTTCGAACGCGAGCGGCAGCCCGACACCGTCGCGGGCGTGCGCACCTTCGGGTTCGCGGGGCTTCTCGGCGGACTCGTCGGGCATGTGTTCCCGCCGGGCGCGGCGGCGTGGGCGACGCTCGCGCTCGCGGTCGCGATGGGGCTCGCGACGGCGGCGGGTGGCATGATCGCGGCGCGGATGCGGGCGATCGGCGCGACGGCGGGTGCCGCGGGATCCACGGCGCGTTCGGCGGCGGATTCAAAGGCGGACTCCACGGCGGACTCCAGCGCGGCTCCCACGACGCGCGGCACCGCACGCGATCCGAACGATGTCGGGCTGACGACGGCGTTCGCGCTGATGGCGACCGTCTTCCTTGGCCATCTCGCGGTCGCGGGCGAGCGCGCGCTCGTCGTGGTCGGCGCGGGCGTCCTCTTCCTCCTCCTCTACATCCGCGAACCCCTGCATCGCACGATCCGCGGGCTCTCGAAGGACGATGTGCGCGCGATCGCGACCTTCGTCCTCATCGCGCTCGTGATCCTGCCCGTCCTTCCCGATACGGCCGTCGGGCCGTTCGAGGCGATCCGCCCGCGCACGGCGTGGCTGATGGTCGTTCTCGTCGTCTCGATCAGCCTCGCGGGGTACCTCGTGCAGGTCGTCCTCGGCGATCGGGCGGGGGTGCTCGCGGCGGGGCTCCTCGGCGGGCTCGTCTCGAGTACGGCGGTGACCGCGGGTGCCTCGCGGCGCGCGCGCGGCGAGGGGCTCGCGCGGAGTTCGGCGGCGATGGTGCTCCTCGCGTGCGGCGTCCTCTCGGCGCGGGCGATCGCGCTCGTCGCGTTCCTCTCGCCGGCGACGCTGCGGCTCGTCGCGGTGCCGCTCGCGCTCGCGGGCGTGATCGCCGTCGTGTCGGGCCTGCGCCTCGTCCGCCGCGATGCGGCCGCGCGCACCGCGCCACTTCCACGCCCCGAGAATCCGACGCAGCTCGGCTCGGCGGTCGCGTTCGCGGGGCTCTTCGTCGCGGTGCGGCTCGGATCGCGCGCCGCGGCCGCCTTCGCGGGGCCCGTCGCGTTCCTCGCGGTGGCGGCGGCGTCGGGCGTCACCGACATGGACGCGATCGCGCTGAGCGCCGCGCGCGAGGTGGGCGAGGGTGTCGTGACGCCGACGCTCGGTGCGCAGGCGGTGCTGGTCGCCTTCGCGGTCAACACCGCGGTCAAGGCGGGGTTCACCCGCGTCTGGGGAACGCCCCGGCTGTTCGCCATGATCGCCTGGCCCATGGGGATCGGCGTCGCGGCCGCGTTGACGGGCGTCGTGGCGCTCGGATTGATCGGCTATGCGGGCGTCGCGTCGAGCGGCGGATAGTCGTTGTAGCCCGACGGGCCGTCTCCGTAGAAGGTCGACTCGTTCCAGGGTGCGAGCGGGGCGCCCGCAGCCAGTCGCTCGGGGAGGTCGGGGTTC
>JBJOHC010000321.1:0-3277 GCA_046047955.1 Planctomycetota bacterium | reverse complement strand
AAGCCGTCGGCCGTGCGGGGCGCCGAGTTGTTGCCGTGGAGATGGACGGGGACGAAGCGGCGGCCGATCGCGGCGAGCAGACGGTTGAAGCGCGCGGGGTCCGCGTCGATCCCGTGGAACTCGGCGACGAGGAGCGCGACACCGTCGCCCCATCGGTCGATCCCGTCGAGGACCTCGTACTCGCCACCCTCGATGTCCATCTTGAGAAGGATGCGCGTCGCCCCCTCGGCGCGCAGCGACGCGAGCGCGTCGGCGATCGCGACGACGCCGGGCGCCGCGCGCGCGCCGATCATCGCGGGGACATGGCGCACGCCGCCCTGGAAGAAGCGGCTGTAGCGGAAGGGCGCCGCCAGCCGCGACAGGCCGTCGTGCACGCGCTTGCGCCGCCCGCTCAGAAGCCCGCCGAGGACGCGCCCGAATCCCCACGGCCAGCGGCTCCAGAGCCAGGCGCGCGTCGTCGTCGCGTCGTAGAGGTGCGCGAGCCGCGCCCCCGACCGCGCGAGTGCGTCCGCCTCGAACGACCAGTCCGCGTGAACCCCGAGTCCGAGGATCGCGTCGCAGCGCGCGAGCGCCGCCGCGGGCACCACATAGCCGCCGTCGAACGGACTCCCCACGCGGACGAGGTCGGGCATGCGCACCGAGTGCGTGAGCGAGCGGTCGACCGCGTCCATGGCTGCCATGCGTGGATCGTACTTCGATCGCGCGGGACCGCCCCGCCGCTCGGATACGCTCCCGACATGCTTCCGTCACGCCTGCGCGCGCCGATCCATCGCGTTCCTCTCTCCATCATCGCACTCGTCGGGCTCGTCGTCGCATTCGCCCTCGCGCCCGTGCAGGCGTCCGCCACCGCATCCAACGCGACATCCGCCGCGACCGCCGCGACACCCCCCGCCATCGACGAAGCGCGACTCTGCGCCGACCTCGCCACGCTCGCCTCCGACGCGATGAACGGCCGCTCGTTCCGCTCGGACGACGGTCGGCGCGCGGCCGCCTGGGTCGCGGAGCGCTTCGCGGAGGCAGGCCTCGAGCCGCTCGCGGGCCGCGACTCGATGCTCGTCCCGATCGGCCGCGCGCCCGACGCCGCGCCGAACGTCGTCGGCTGGATTCCCGCGAAGGGCGCGTCTCCCGAGGGCGACTGCATCCTCGTGACCGCGCACTTCGACCATCTGCCGCCGAAGCGCAACGCGAAGGACGGCGAGGACGCGATCTTCAACGGCGCCGACGACAACGCGAGCGGCGTCGCGGGCATGATCGCGGTCGCGCGGGCGCTGCGCGAGGCGAGGCTCGACGCGGGCGTCGTCTTCGTCGCGTTCACGGGCGAGGAGGCCGGGCTCGTCGGAAGCCGCGCCTTCGTCGAGGAGGAGACGGTGCCCGCCGCGCGCATCCGCGGCGTCTTCAACATGGACATGATCTCGCGGCAGCCGGACGGCGCGATCCGCCTCGACGGCGGCCCCGTCGGCAAGCCGCTCGTCGACCTCCTCACGCGGCTCGCGCCGTCGGTTCCGATCGAGATGAAGGTCGACACGCACCCCGACTGGCTGCCGCGCAGCGACCAGGGCGCGTTCCTCGCGGCGGGGATTCCCGCGGTCCTCTTCAGCTGCGAGGACCACGAGGACTACCACCAGGTCTCCGACCACGCCGACAGGGCCGACTGCGCGCTCGCCGCGCGCGTCGCGACCCTCGTCGCGCTCGCGGTCCCCGCATGGGCCGCCGAGATGCCGCCGCGATTCGACCGTTCGCCGCTCCTCGACGAGGCGGGGCGCCCCCGTCGCGCCGTCCGTGTCGGCCGCACCGCGGGCCGGGCGCCGTACTGGACCCCCGCGCGCCGGCGGACGCCCGCGGGCGGGCTCGACCACGACCTCGTCGCGCGCCTCGCCGAGCGCCTCGGATGGACGACCGAGGAACGCGCGATCCCCGAGGGCGGCGAAGACGAGGCGCTCCGCTCGGGCGAAGTCGATCTCATCGCAAACGGCTTCCTCGCGACCGCCGCGCGGCGCGACGCGTTCGCGCTCACGATCCCGTACTTCGAGGGAAGCGGCGTCGGTGCCCTCGTGAAGGAGGCGTCGACCGTCCGCGAGCCCGCGGACCTCGAGGCCCGCACGGTCGCCGCGATGCCCGGCACGCCCGAGGCGCAGTGGATGGCGGACGCGAAGGACCGCACCGCCACGACCATCGACGCGACGGGCCCGATCGGCGTGCGCGCGGCGCTCGTCGAAAGCGGCGCGGCCGACGCCCTCCTCGGCGACTTCGCGGCGCTCGAGACCCGCGCGCGGCGCGATCCCGCGGTGCGCGCCGTGCGGCTCGCCGCGCTGCCGACGACCCTCGCCCTCCGCAAGGGCGACCAGGCCGCCGCCGACCTCCTCTCCCGCGAGATCGCCGCGCTCGAGGCCTCGGGCGAGCTCGCGCGCATGCGCGCCGCGGCCGGCGTCACCACCCACCGCGTCCTCGGGCAGGACCGCGGGCGCTTCGTCATCCTCGGCCATTCGGGCGCGGTCGAGTGGGAGTACCCCTCCGCGCACAACGCGCACGACATCGAGGTTCTTCCGAACGGGAACCTCCTGCTGCATGTCGCGCCCGATCGGATCCGCGAGGTGACGCCCGCGAAGGAGACCGTGTGGGAATGGACCTCGCGTCCCGTCGCACCGTACGACGGACCCGTCGAGATCCACGGCTTCCAGCGGCTGCCGAACGGCGACACGATGATCGCCGAGACCGGCAACCTCCGCATCATCGAGGTCGATCCGAAGGGCGCGATCGTGCGCGCCGTCCCGATCCGGAGCGAGCGCCCCGACTGGCACCACGACACCCGTCGCGTCCGTAGGACCGACGCGGGCACCTACCTCGTCTGCCACGAGCCGCTCGGACTCGTGCGCGAGTACGACGCCGACGGCGGCATCGTGTGGGAGTACGCCCTTCCGCTCATCGAGGGCCGCGCCGCGAGCGGCGGCCAGCAGGGCCACGGCACCGCCGTCTACCACGCGATCCGCCTCGCCAACGGCAACACGCTCATCGGCGGCGGCAACAACAACCGCGTCCTCGAGGTCACGCCCGCGAAGGAGATCGTCTGGTCCGCGGGACCCTCGCTGAAGGCGCCCGACGGCACGCCGATCGAACTCCGCTGGGTCACGAGCCTGCAGGCGCTCCCGAACGGGAATGTCGTGATCGGCAACACGCACGGCGGTCCCGGGCAGCCGCAGCTCGTCGAAGTCACGCGCAAGGGCGAGGTCGTCTGGACGCTCACCGACTGGCGCACCTTCGGCAACGACCTCTGCACGGG
>JBJOHC010000320.1:0-4151 GCA_046047955.1 Planctomycetota bacterium | reverse complement strand
GCGCCATCAATCAGATCGTCTGGTTCGCGCCCGACCGCTTCGCCACGATCGCGTCGTCGGGTGGGGTGAAGGCGACCGAGCATGTCGTCGGAGGGACCCGCGGCGAGGATCGCGTCGGTGTTCGGCTCCCCACCTGCTACACGCCCACCTACAGCCGCGGGCGCTGGCTGCTCGGAACCTTCGCGGGTCCGGTGCTCATGTCGGAGCGCGGATCGTTCGAGGCGCTCATGGGAATCGAGCGCGCGAAGACCGAATTCATCGGGCACGACGACGCCGTCCATACGAGCGCGATCTCGCCCGATGGCACGCTGCTCGCGACGGGCGGCGCGGACGGGCGCGTCATCCTCTGGCGGGTCGCGGACGGCGAGACGGTCCTCACCTTCCTGCCGATGGGAGAGCAGGTCTTCTTCCTCCGCTGGTCCGAGGACGGACGCTCGATCCTCGCGTTCGGCGCGCGTGGCGGCGTGCGGCTGATCGATTCGGTGCCGCGGAGCGAGCGGCTCGCCGCGCTCGAGGAGGAGAGGCTCGCTTCGCTCGAGGAGGAGAGGCTCGCGTCGCTCGAGGAAGACCTGGGCGCCGGCGAGTAAGGTCACGCGCAGGCCGCGCGCGGCGCGCGAGCGGCAGAGGACCCGCGCGGGATCCACGCGACCTCAGCGCGCTTCGGACGACGCGCCCGGCGCCGCGGTCGGGTATCCCCGGCCCGCGTAGGGCCAGAATCCGCCGCGCATGCTGTAGGCGGTGAAGCCGCGCGAGGCGAGATAGCCCGCGGCGCGCGCGCTGCGGTTGCCGCTCCGGCAATAGCAAAGGACGGGCTTCGAGGCGTCGAGTTCATCGCCGCGCGCGCGGAGCTCGATGAAGGGGATGTGGCGCGCGTCGGGGAGATGCCCCTTCGCGAACTCGCCCGTCGTGCGGACATCGACGATCTGCACGGCGCCCGCCGCGACGAGCGCGTGGGCGGCGACGGGCGTGATCTCGTCGACCGCGGTTCCGTCGGCGAAGAGCGCGTCGTCGAGGCGCGCGACCGACGCGGGCTCGAGGAAGCCCGCGATCGCCGCGGGCGCGACGCCGACGCGCAGGAGGATGCGCGTCATCGCCTCGATCTCGCCCGCGGGCGCGACAAGGACGACGCGGTCGCCGTCCTCGAGGTAGTTCGCGACGGTCGGGCCGAACGACCGCTCGAAGGGCGCGCTGATCGCGTGCGGCAGGGGCAGGTCGAGGTAGTCGTGCCACGGGCGGGTGTCGACGACGACGGTCGCGGGATCGGCGAGGAGCGCCGCGAAGCGCGTCGCGTCGAGGGCCGCGATTTCGGGTGGCCGCGCGATCGCGACCGAGCCCTCGGCGTTGATCCGCCGTACGCGCGCGAAGTAGGGGGGCGGCGCGGCGGCGCCCGCCGCGAGCGCCTCGCCGAGGTCGCGCCCCTCGGCCTGCGCGCGGATCGCGCGGTTGATGACGCGCTCGATCCCGAGCGTCGTCGCGGGCATGCGGCAGATCGCCATCCCGCATTCGGTGCCCTGGCCGTGTCCGGGCAGGACCTCGGTCTCGCCCGGCAGGTCGGCGAGCGCCGCGATCGACTCCTGCAGCCGTTCGACCGCCTCGCCGACCGTGAGTCCGCCTTCGGCGAGCGCGCCGAGGTCGACCCGCCCGACGCCCCCCGCGAAGAGGAAGTCGCCCGAGAAGAGGAGCGGGCTCCGTCCGTCGCGCGCGAGTTCGAAGGAGAGGCTCTCGGCGCTGTGGCCCGGCGTGTGGCGCACCGTGAAGCCGAGCGAGCCGACCGCGAACGACGCGCCCGCGCGGACGAGTTCGAGTCGCGCGCCCGCGGCGAGGCGCGGCGTCGCGGTCCAGCGCGGCGCGCGGCCCTCCGACGAGAGATAGGCGGTGACGGGATGGTGGGCGACGAATCCGCACACGCCCGAGACGAAGTCCGAGTGGAGGTGCGTCTCGGCGACGGCCACGATCCGAAGCCCGTCCGCCTCGGCCGCGGCGAGGTAGCGGTCGATGTCGCAGGCGGGATCGATGACGATCGCCTCGCGCGTCGTCGGGCAGCCCACGAGGTACGCCGCCTGCGCGAGCGACTGGTCGAAGATCCGGCGGAGAAGCATCGCGCGGATGGTACCCGTGGGGGCTGCGCGCGCGGGTCGGGCGGGGGGCGGATGCCGCGGTGGGATCGCGTTCCTCGGACTCTCGCGGCGGCCGAATGCCTGCTTCTCCGCGCGCTTCGCCCCGTTCTTCCGTCATGCCGCGCGTCGCGGCTCGCGCGCCGCACGCCCGTGACCGTCCCTCGAGACGCGCTTGCTGCGATCTCTTCCGTCCACAGGTCGCGCGGTACAGTCCCGCGATGGGCAAGCGCTGGCGTGCGCGTCAATCCGATCCGGCTTCCGCGGGGCGCGGCGGGTCGCGTGCGGTCACGGGCGTCGGTGCGGCGTCGGCGACGCGGTTGCCGGGCGGCCTGCCCGACGGCGACCGGTTTCTCGCGCAGCTCGCCCGCATCCTGCACGAGGCGGGCGCGCCCGCGCACCGTCTCGAACTCCTCGTCGAGGCGTGCGCGGCGAAGCTCGGCGTGCGGGTCTCGGTCTTCTCGCTGCCGACCTGGATCTCGATCTCGGTCGACGAGGAGGACTCGCAGCGCACGGTGAACTTCCGCGTCGAGCCGGGGTTCCCGAGGATCGCGCTTCTCGAGGATGTCTATCGGATCGCCGACCGCGTCGTCTCGGGCGAGCTCGATGCGGCGGGCGGGCTCTCGGCGCTCAGGCACGCGCGGGCGCGGCAGCCGCGGCGCGGCGTCGTCGTCGGGATCGTCGGCTACGGGCTCTTCTCGGCGGGCGCCGCGAGCTTTCTTGGCGGCGGCGCGCCCGAGATGGTCGCGTCGTTTCCGGTCGGGCTCTCGGTGGGCATCCTGCTCCACCTCGCGGCGGGGCGGCGCGAGCGCGAACTGCTCGCCGACTTCGCCGCGGCGGCGCTCGCGACGGTGATGACCGCGGTGGTCGCGTACTTCGCGGCCTCGGCGGGGGCGTCGTTCTCGGGAGCGGTCGTGTCGCTCGCGGGTCTCGTGACCCTTCTCCCCGGACTCGCGCTCGCGACCGCGATGAGTGAACTGGCGACGCGCAACCTCTCGTCGGGGACGGCGCGGCTCGTCGGCGCGCTCGGGACGCTCGTCGTGATCGGCATGGGCGCGACGCTCGGCGATCGCATCGTCGCGTCGATCGGCGCGCTGTCGGTGCCGTTGGCGGCGCCCGCGGCCGCGCGGGCGCCGCTCACGGAGATGCTGGAACTCGCGGTGGCGCTCGGGCTCACGGCGGTGGGACTCGGAATCGCGTTCGGCGTGCGGTTGCGGAGGTATCCGCTCGTCCTCGTCGCGTGCATCGTCGGTCTGTCGGCGACGCTGGTCGCGCGCCGCGTGGTCGATGGCGAACTGGCACCGGTGGTGGCGGCGGCGCTGGTCGGGATCGCGGGAAACCTCTACGCGCGTTTCCTGCGGAAGCCGTCGGTGTCGATCGTGCTTCCCGGGATCGCGTTGCTGCTTCCCGGCAGCATCGGGTACCGCGGCGTGCGGGGCATCATCGGAAGCGACACGCTCGGCGGACTCGAGACGGGGCTCGACGCGCTGGTGGCGGCGGCGGCGATCGCGGCGGGGCTCCTGGTGGCGAATGCGCTGGTGCGGTCCCCGCGCCAGTTGTGACGGATCGGCCGCGGATCCCCGTCAACCCACGCGCCCTCCCCCCGAACCCGTACCCGACACCAACCGCGTTCGACACGGGACAGGCGGGTTCGTACCGGGAAGCGATCGACGGCGATCGAAACTCCATGCGCGGCAAGGCTTTACGGACTGGGGACACCTTGTACCCGGTACGTTCCGGGTTCATCACGGTACAGAGCAGTACGCACCGGGGACAGCGGAGTTCGGGTGCGCGGACATCGGGACGCGCGCAGCACGCATCCACGCCCCACACGCCTCCACCCTCACGCAAAGATCTGCTCGACGACCTTCCCGTGCACATCCGTCAGCCGGTGGTCGCGGCCGCCGTGGCGGAAGGTCAGCCCCTCGTGGTCGATTCCGAGCAGCGCCAGCAGCGTCGCATGCAGGTCGTGCACATCGACCTTGTCGACCGCCGCGTAGTACCCGTAGTCGTCGGTCTCGCCGTGGCTGTAGCCCG
>JBJOHC010000319.1:0-6556 GCA_046047955.1 Planctomycetota bacterium | reverse complement strand
GGCGCCGTCGAGGGCCGAGAGGGTGGCGAGCGTCTTCACCGAGTAGGAGGTGACGTTGGTGCCCGTGAACGTCTCGAAGGTCGTGAAGTTCACGCCGTCGGTCGACCACGACCAGGTCTGGCTCGAGAAGCCCGTGCTCGTGCCACGCGTCGCGTAGCTGATGTCGAGGCCGGTGAAGCCCGACATGTCGAGCTGGAACTGGAGGTAGGCGCCGTTGTTCCCGTTGGCGGTGCCGCCCTGGATCGAGAACGAACCGCCCGCAGCGTCGCCGTTGAGGGCGTTGAGGTCCGAGCCGGCGAAGGACTGCGCCCAGGTGTAGACCTCGGTGCCATTCGCATTCACCACGGTCTCCGACATGATGCCGCCGCCGATGCTCATGAAGCCCGAGCCCGCATCAGCGGCCTGGGGGAACGCGGTCGAGGTGTAGCCGAAGCCGCTGACCGGCAGCGCGTTCGAGTTGTTGTTCCAGTAGGCGACGAGGTCGGCGTTGGCGGCCGAAGCGATGACGGTCACGGCGAACGCCGCGGCGAGGCTCTTCTTCATTTCTCGGATCTCCAGGTCAGGGACCAAACAGGGAAGGGATGACGCGGACACGCGGCGGAGGGGACAACCGCGGAACGCTAGTGTGGCGCACGATCCCCGATCCTCCAAACCCGACAGGCCGCAAATTCGGTGTGGAGTTCGTTCAGTCGCCGCGTGGAACCATGCGCGTAAGTCCATTTTCGGCATGAACTTGGAGCGATGTCCGGGCACGCTCCGCTTGGGAGCGCCCGCTCGAGATGGCCGTGGCTGGTTCTCGGACGCTTTTTAGCCCCCGAACTGGATCATCGGCCGCGCACCGCCGCGGCTCCCCGGGGCGGGCGGCAGGGTCTTCGCGAGATCGGCCCCGACGGCACCCGTCACGAGGTCGACGACGCGCCGATGGATCGCCGCGTCGATCTGCGTGAGGTCGCCGCGCAGGCGCCGGCTCTCGCGCGTGCGGGCCTGGAGTTCGGAGATGTCGAATCCGCCCGGCTCCGCCGCGGGCTTCGCGGCGCGCGCGTCGATCTCGGCCACGGCCTCGTCGCAGCGCGCCTCGCGGGTCTCGCGCCACTCGTCCTCGAGGGCGTCGAGGACGGTGGCGAGCGTCGCGTCGGTCACGAGTTCGCGCGCCTTCGCGAAGGTCGGCCGCAGCGCGTCGAACCGCGCGTAGACGGCCGGATGGAGCCCGCGCTGGAACGCGCGGCGAAGGGCGCGCGCGGCGGCGGGATCGGTGTCGAGCGCGGCGATCGCGCCCGCGACCGCGTCGCGGTTCGAGCGCTCGAGGCGCTCGCGGACGGCCTTCGACTTCGCCTCGACCTCCTGGATGCGTGCGCCGAGGTCGCCGTCGAACGCGACCTGCCGCGACACGCTCACCGCGCCGTCGGCGGTCTCCTCGACCGTCTCGACCGTCGCCTCCTCGAAGAGCTTCGCCTGCTCGGCCGCGAGCGCGTCGAGCTCGCGGCGCGCGCCGCGCCACGCCTCGACCGACGCGAGATCCCAGCCCTCGAGCGCCGCGAGCGCGGCCGCGCGCGTGCGGTCGTCGATCGCCGCCTCGAGGGCGACCGCGACCGGATCGAGTGCGACGGCGCCACGGTCGCCCGTCGCGAGCCGCGCGCGCGCCCGAATGCGCCGCGCGCGCTCGATCTCGTCGAGGCGGTCGGCGGCGGCGATCGCCTTCACGCCGTCGAAGAACGTTTCCTCCGACGCGTCGATCCGCGCGCGCGCTTCGCCGATCCTCTCGCGATCGGGCGGCGCGAAGCCGTCACCCGATTCGCCGACCGCGACGGTGAAGCTCATGCTCCCCTCGCCATCGGGCGTGAAGCTCACCGGACCCGACCCGAGACCCTCGGTCGCGTCGGCGCGTTCGCGCGCCATCTCGTCGGCGAGCGTGTCGAAGGCGGTGCGCAGCGCGGCGTCGGCGCCGCTCGTCGCGAAGAGGGCGTCGAGGTCGTCGCGCGACATCGGCTTCGGCATGCGGCCGCCGAAGCCTCCCCCAAATCCTCCCCCAAATCCTCCATCGGGCCCGCCCATGAAGACCATGCCGCTGCCGTCGAGCTCGTCGCCGCCGAGGACGATCATCTCGCCGTCGCCGCCGCCGACTGCGCCGACCACGATCTGCACATTGCCTGCCGCCTCGACTCCGCCGCCGACCGCATCGCCGAGGAGCTGCCCGAGATCGATCGACGCGCCGTTGATCGCGACGGAAGCCGGCAGTCGGCCGCCCGCCTGCGCGGCGCCGTCGTCGAGCCCGATCGCGGCGCGCAGCGCGTCGGCGCCGCGACCGTCGGCCTCGAGGAACGCCTCCTTCGCGCGGGCGAGCCGTGCGGCCTCGGGCGTCTCCTCGCGCTCGTTCCCGTCGAGGAAGACCATCTCGCCCGGATCGGGCACCGCGTCGGCCGCCGCGAGCATCGCCTCGAGCGGCGCGCGCATCGACGATTCGTGCGCGGCGACGAGATCGAGCGCGCTCGTCCACGCGTCGTCGCCCATCGCGCCGCCATCGCGCTTCGCGCGGAGCGCCTCGACGACCTGTGCGAACGGGCGCCGCGACATCGTCATCGGATACGCGCCCGAGAGGAGATGCGCGCGCAGGTCGAAGATGGCGAGCGCGGGGAGCGACGGCTCGATCGCCGCGAGCGTGTCGCGGTGGAGCCTGCGCAGCCGCGCGGTCGCATCGACGAGTTCCTGCGAGGCCTCGCGGGAGATCGCCTGCATTTCGCGGAACCAGGTGCCGACCGCCGCCTGATCGGGCTCCGCACCGGCGTCCTCGACGACGGGCGGCGCGCCCGCGACCGCGCGCGACTCGCGCAGTTCCGCCGCACGCACGCCGCGATCGAGCGCCGCCTGCCCCGCACGCTCGACGAGCCGCGTGAGATCGGCGTCGTAGGCGTCGAGCGCGGGCCGGACGGCGTCCCGCACCGCGGGCTCGAGCTTCGCGAGGGCGGGCGCCGCACGCAGGTCGAACGAGATGATGCGCGCGCCCGGACCCATCTGGGGAAGGAGCGCCGCCGAACGCCGCCGCGCGAGCGCGGTGCGGAGCGCCTCGGCGCGCAGCTGGTCGTCGCCCGTGAGCGTCGCCATCAGCTCGTCGACGAACCCGTTGTCGAGCTGCGCGGCGCGGGCGAGGAGCCGTCGCCGCGTCGCCGCCTCCTTGCGCGCGTCGTCGGACGACCGCGCCATGTCGAAGTCGCCGCGGCGCGTCTCGAGCGCGGGGGTGACCTCGCGGTCCTCGAAGGCGCGGAAGTTCGCGAAGTACGCCTCGTGGAGGAGCAGCGCCTGGTCGCGCGCCTTCCCCGTCAGGCCCGCGTCGGCGAGCGAGCGCTCGAGCTGCGCCGCGGTCACGGGGCCCGGAAGCCGCCCCGCCTGCGCGTGGGCCGCCGGTGCACCGAACGGGACGGTGGCGAGGAAGGCGGAGAGGGCGAGAGCGGGGAGGGTGGGGAGGAATCGGCGCATGACGGTGGGTCGCGGTTCGCGGTGGCGATTCTTCGCGCGCGCGAAGGTGGTGGCGGATGATGCACGGCGGGGGTCGATCCGTCCAACGCGAACGCGGAAACTGCGGCGCGCGCGATCGCTTCGCGGTGGCGAAGGGCGCGTCCGGACGGGCGACTCGGACGCAACCTCTCGAGCCTGAGGGCGGCACTCGCCCGCCCGAGGGAAGCGGCGCGCCCTCCCGTGGGGCGTTTCACGGGCGATTCCGCGATGCTCCGCGTCGAGATCCCTCCCGAAATCCCTTCCGAAATCCCCGTCGAATTCCGTGTCGAATTGAGGGGGAATACCACCGCGTTCTTGAGGTCACGGCGGCTTCCCCGCATACTGTGTCCCCTCGCTTCGGCCGTCCCGAAGCGCGCGGCTCCGGTCGCGTCGTCCGCCACCACCCCAGCCCGCCGTTCCAGCGGAGGCTCGGTTCCGAGCCCGCTGTCCGCGTCGATCTGGATTCGTCCCTCCACGCGTGCCCGGGTGCGGCACGACCCGTTCGTCGCGGTTCCGCGTCGCGCGGGTTCCCGCCCGACGCCGCCGAGCAACCCGACTTCGGGTAGAGGAGCATCTCGTGCACAAGTCTTCGACGGGCCATTCCATGCCAGGCCCATCCGCGTCCGCCTCGTCCTCCTCCGCCTCGTCCTCCTCCGGCTCGTCCGCGTCGGGTCGCCCGTCGAACGCCGCCCCGACCGTCGCCACCGCCACGAGCTTCCTGCGCGGTTCGGTCGCCGACAGCGCCGCCGAGAGCGCGATGCACGCGAAGGCGATCGCCCTCGCCTCGGCCGTCCTCGAATCGGCCGCATCGAGCGGCACGGGCAATCCGACCCTCGCGATGGGCGCGGTGCATGTCGTCGCGACGCTCCTCCACCGCTCGATGCGCTGGGATCCGTCGAACCCGCGCGATCTCGCCGCCGACCGACTCCTCTTCTCCGACGCGGCGCTGTCGGGCGTCGTCTACGCCGCCGCCGCCGAACTCGGGGTGCCCGTCCTCACCGACGGCGCCTGGCGCCCCATGACGGCCGCCGACCTCGCCGCCGCCGGCACCGCCGAGTCGCCGCTCGCGCCCGACGCCGATCCCGCGACCTGCGCGCTCTTCACGAGCGCCTCGGGTGGCGCGGGTGACGCGATCTCGCGCGCCGTCGGCGAGGCGCTGGCCGCCCGTGCCGCCGCGCGCCCGCGCCGCCACTTCGCGCTTCTCACCGATGGCGAACTCCGCATCGGGAAGGTCGCCGAGGCGCTCGCCCATCTCGTCGAGGAGCGTCTCACGACGGTCGTTCCCGTCTTCCTCGTCGGTGCGTCCGTCGCGGGTGACCGTGGTGCCGCGATCGACGGCGCCGAGGCGCTCGCGCGCCGACTCGCCGCGCTCGGCTTCGAGGTGCGCGAGGTGGATGGTCATCGTCCCGCCGCGCTCGTCGAGGCGTTTGCGGCGCCCGCCGAGCCCGCGCCGACGGCGTCGCTGCGCGCGCAGCCGCCCGCGGCGCCCGTCGCGGTCGTCGCCCGCGTCACGCAGGGCTGGGGTGCGAAGAGCCTTCAGGGCGGCGCGTGGTTCGGCCGCATTCCGACGGGTGATCGGCTGAAGTCGGCGCTCGAGGAGCTCCGCTCGGCGCGCGTGAATCTCGTCCGTTCGTTCGCGGGCGAACTCGGTCGTCCCGAGGCGCCCGCCACCACCGGTGCGACTCCCGCGCCGCGCGCGACCCTCGCCGAAGCGGCCGCGGGCATCTCCGACTTCGCGGCCACGATGCGCGAGGCCGACATGTACGCCGTCTACCAGAGCGGCCGCCTCTCGGTGCGCCGCGCGCACGCGCTCGCGCTCCGTGCCCTCGGCCGAGTCCACGAAGGCGTGTCGCTCCTCCAGAGCGAGGGGCGCCGCCACGAGATCGGCGACTTCTTCGCCGCGGACCGCGCGCTCGCCGCGCGCACGCACGAGTTCCGCGGCGCGGTCGGGCACATGCTCTCGACCGCGGGCGCGATGGCGGCCGCGGGCCGCGCGCCCTTCGTGGTCGCGCCGGGTGCGAGCCTCGTGCGCGGCGCGCACGAACTCGCGACCCTCGCCCGCTCGGGCGCCGCGGTGCGCGTGACCGCGACCGACGCGGGCCTCGGCGCGATCGCGTCGGGCGCCGCGTCGACCTCGCTCGACGATGTCGCGTTCCTTCGTTCACTCGCGTCGCGTCGCGATGCGGCGGGCACGCCCGCGGCGTATCTCCTCCAGCCGTCCGACGCGTTCGCCGCCTACGCCCTCACCCTCGCCGCGGCCGAGCACGATGGATTCGTCGTGACGCGCCTGCCCGCGGGCGAGCAGGAGTTCCTCTACAACGGCGAGACCGTCTTCAATCTCGGCAAGTTCGAGGTGCTCTTCGAGGGGCGCGATCTCCTGATCGTGACCGCGGGCGCCCTCGTCCACGAGGTGAACCGCGCGCTCGACGACCTCGACCGCGCGGGCATCGAGGCGACGATCGTCGATCTCTACTCGATCCCCTTCGACGAGGAGGCGCTGCTCGATCTCGCGAACCGGAACGAGGGCCGTATCCTCGTCGTCGAGGACAACGCGGGCGGCGCGCTCGCGGGCGCGATCAGCGAGGCCTGCACCGCGGCGGGCGACGCGTTCACCATCGAGTCGATGCGGGTGACCGGCCCCGTGCCGCCCGCGCGCACGACCGCCGACGCGCTCGTCGCCACGCGGCTCTCGGCGGCCGATCTCGTCGCCCGCGCGACGCGGATGCTCGGCGTCGAGCGTGGGCGCTGACGGAGGGTGCTCGTCGAGACTGCTTCTCGAGATCGCTTTTCGAGAGCGTTCGTCGAGGGCATTCATCGAGAGTGCTCGCCCAGAGCGTTCATCGAGAGCGTTCATCGATGGCGTAGCCCGCGGGTGTGAACCACCGCCGCGCACCACGGCATTCCGCGCAGCGAAGGCCCGCCCGTGGCCATCGATCACTGAGGCCGCGGGCGCCGACGCGGCGTGTCGTCGCGCGGCGTCGTCGCGGGACGGCCGCCTTCGCGCAGGGCGTCGAGTCGCTCGCGCGCGGACGCGTCGTCGACTTCGAGCGCGCCACTTGCGGACGGC
>JBJOHC010000318.1:0-2575 GCA_046047955.1 Planctomycetota bacterium | reverse complement strand
GGGCGCGCTCTTGCCGGTCGCGGCCCAGACGTCGTAGGCCTCCTGGCCCTTCGTGTTGGTGACGTTCACATCGCGGAGGAACTCGATGTAGTCGCGCGTCGTCGTCTGGTAGAAGAGCGTGACCGTCGCGTCGACCGCGCCCGCGGGCACGTCGAAGAAGGTGTCGTCCCAGTGCTGGCCGTCGTTGTAGGCGTATCCGACCGGCTGCGAGCCGATCGCGGCGAACGCCTTGTTCGAGAAGCCGCGCGGCGGAATGCGGTTGTCGAAGTAGCGCTTGTTCGCGAGGACGAGGTGGAAGTTCTCGCCGGCGGGAATGCCGGTGAGCTTCGCGATCTCCTGCGTGGTGCCGTGCTTCGCCTGGTAGATCTTCGTGCCCGCGGTGTCGAGCGTGGCGCTGACGCTGTCGTAGGCGCCGATCTCGGACACGATCGCGCCCTTCGCGTCGGTGAACTTCACGTTGATCCACATGCGCCGGCCCTCGGGGTAGCCCGACGGCAGCTTGTGGCCCGACTCGTTCACGATGCGCACCTTGAGCTGCGAGCCCGCCATCTCGAGCGTCATGTCGCTCGCGGCCTCGAGCATGTTGGCCGTGCGCGCGGCGGCCGCGTCGACGCGCTCCTGCGTGAGGCCGATGGCGTCGGCCTCCTCCTCGCCGAGCTGGTGGCGGATGCCCTGCACGACCCAGGTGTTCGCGCCCGCGAACGAGTGCTGCGGCATGTCGGGGCGCTCGAACCACGGCTCGCCGTACTGATAGAAGACGCAGCCGCCCGCGATCACCTTCGGCATGTGGCAGTCCTGGCAGCTCGACACGACGCCGTCGGGATCGTTGCCGCCGTAGCGGTGGTCGGCGTACTCGACGCCCTTCACGAAGGCGCTGTTGAGCCACTCGCTGTAGGTGCGCTGCTCGGGGAACATGTCGGCGGGATCCTGCGTCGGATGCGCCTCGCCGAGGGTGTTGAGGACGTAGTGCCCCTTCTTGTTCTTCGAGTAGACGGGGTTCGAGACGTCGTGGCAGGTGCCGCAGAACTCGCTCGAGCGGTGGTAGGGCGAGGTGATGAGCTCGACCGGATTGCCGCTCGCCGACTGTCCGTGCAGGTTGTCGGGGACATCGCTGAACGGACCGCGTCGCGAATCCTTCGGATCGACCACGTAGCGCGCGTTGCCCGCGCCGAGGGGAATCAGGCCTTCCGCCGCGAGCGCGCTGATGATGGGGACATCGGGGTCGACCGTGCCGCCCGGGTAGCCGACGGCGCTGTCGGGTCCGAGCTCGGGGTTGACGGCGCGGTGGCAGAAGTTGCAGTTGATGCCGTCGAAATCCTCGGGGATGAACTCGTCGGTGGTGCCGGTCGAGGAGCGACCGCCGAGCCATGCGCCGGGCGCGTGGCAGCGGATGCAGGTCTCGCCGCCGACGTTCACATCCTGGTTGGCGACGGCGAGCGCGGCGTGCCACACGGGATCGCGCGCGCTCTGCCCCATCACGCTCGCGACCCAGGAGTCGAGCGGCGCGATGTCGACGCCGTAGTCGGAGTGGCAGTAGCTGCAGTTCTGCGAGCCGATGATCGCGTCGAACTGCTCGACATCGGGATTCGGCTGCGTGCCGGGCATGAAGAAGTCGTCGATGGTCGTCGGGAGCTGCTTCTGTCCGCCGGTGCCGCCGCGCGCGGCGACCGTGCCGACGACCGCGCCGAGGGCGAGGACGCCGAGCCCTGCGAGGGTCACGCGTCGAACCACTCCGCGACGGGCGATGAAGGAGGGGGCGGCGGAGCGGTGGCGGTCGGTCGGTTCGAAGGACATGCGGTTCTCTCTCGAAGGGTGTCGCGCGGATGCGGCGCGTGGAGCCGGAACGGTTCGCACCGATGCGGTCCGCGTTCCATAAAAGGTGGGATCCTCTCCAAAGGTAGGATCGGCTGCGTGGGAATCAAGGCTTCGCGGGACACGGAAAACGAAGCCGAAAGTACTGCGGTCGCGTCCCGCGCCGCGTGAGCGGTATCGGACGCGCCGCTACACTCGCATCCATGCCGCGCGCGCGACGCCGAATCGACCGTTTCCGATCCCTGTCGCTGATGTCCGCGGGCCTCGCCGCCGTCACGGGCTTGTGCGGTTGCGCGTCCGATCCGACCGGCGCGTCGTATCTCGAGCTCGAGGGGGACCGCTACGCCGAGGTGCTCTCGATCGCCTGCGAGGTCCTCCGTGAGGAGGGGCTCGACCCCGAGTCGGTCGACGAGCGCACGGGCCGCATCGAGTCGGCGCCACGGTTCGCGCCGTCCCTGTTCGAGCCGTGGGGCTACGGCGAGGTCACCGCCGCCGAGGCGGTCGAGGGCACGTTCGCCTTCGAGCGCCGCCGCGCGCGCGTCGAGTTCATGCCGGTCGCGGCGTCCGTCTCGCAGGTGTCCGCCGACACGGGCGCGCCGCTCGTGGGCCCGATCCTCCCCGGCGCCGACCGCACGGGGCCGGCCGATCTCGCCGAGGCGCTCGCGACGGAGCGGGCGGGTGCGCTCGAGATGCGCGTCACCGTCAGCGTCGAGCGGCAGTTCCGCCCCGGCAAGCAATCGTCGCCCTACACCCGCGCCCTCGG
>JBJOHC010000317.1:0-9110 GCA_046047955.1 Planctomycetota bacterium | reverse complement strand
CATCGACCCTCGCGCGCGAGCGAGAGGAAGAGGAACACCGCGTTCCGCGGCGTGCGCTGGTCGCGCACGGCGGACGGGGACTTCGTCTCGGTGGACGCGGTCGGCGCGGCGACGGCGACGGCGACGGCGACGGGCGCGGAAGCCCGCGCCGAGGCGCTTGCGGCGAGTGACGCGACAAGGGCGACGGACGCAGCGAACAGGATGGCGAGACGGCGCATGGGGCGCGGATGGTAGTGAGCGCACCGACGGCTTGAAAGCGCTGGCGGGACCGTCGGCGAACGCGTGCCCGATCGTGCGCCATCGTGCGGGAAACCCCGACTCCTACCTTCAGGTGAACCATGCATCGACGGGCTGCAGAAGGAACTCCTCGACAGGAACGCCATCCGCACCGACCAGAAGAGGCCGCGCATGCGGATACGCCCTGAGGAAGGCTCCGATTCCGGGCAGGCCATCGCGGCGGCGTCCGCTCTTCACCTCGATGGCGAGGAGCGCACCCCCCCGCTCCACCACGAAGTCGACCTCCTGATTGCGCTCACGCCAGTAGAACAGCCTGCACAGGCCCGCCGCCGCGGCGTTCGCCAGATGCGCTCCGACGGCGCTCTCGACCAGCCGCCCGCGCTGATCGGGCGACGCGAGCAGCGCCTGCGGCCGGTCTCCCGAAAGCGCGGTCGAGAGAGCGGTGTTCAGCACCTGGAGCTTCGGACTCGACGCCCGCTGCCGGATCATGTCACCGGCGTACTTCTCGATGCCCCGGACCATCCCCGCGGCCTCGAGGAGCCGAAGGTAGTGCGCGAGCGTGACCGTGTTGCCTGCGTCCTGCAGTTGACCGAGCATCTTCTGATAGGACAGCTGCTGGCCCGAGTGCGTGCACGCGAGCTCGAGCAGCCGCCGAAGAAGCGCGGGCTTGTCGATGCGCGACATCTGCAGGACATCGAGGTGGAGCGTGGTATCGATGAGCGAATCACGCACGAAGGCGGCCCAGCGGGCCTCCTCGCGAACGAGGCCCGCGGCACCTGGATAGCCGCCGAACACGAGGAACCTCTCGAGGTCGAAGCGGAACGCGCGCCGCATCTCGTCGAAGGACCAGTGCGGGACGCGCATCGTCTCGAACCGTCCGGCGAGGCTCTCGGTCAATCCCTTCTGGAGGAGAAGCGGCGAGGACCCGAGCACGACGACGCGGAGCTTCCGACGCGCGGCGGTGTCCTCGTCCCAGAGGCGCTTGACCTGCTCCGACCAGCGCGGAAGCTTCTGCAGTTCGTCGATGGCGAGCACGGCACCCTTGCGACGGTCGATCGCCACCTTCGCCCGTCCGAGTTCCCACTGCTGCCGCAGCCACCCCTCCGAGAGGCTTCCGGGATCGTCCGCGGTCGCGTAGTGGGCGGGCAGGCCGCTCGCCTCGAGCGCCCATCGGACGAGCGTCGTCTTGCCGACCTGTCGCGGACCGACGACCACCTGAAGGTGGCGGCGCGGCTCGAGCAACCGGTCGCGGAGCGTCTCCGCCTGCGTGCGCACGATCTCGGGCATGCCGACAGTTTACTCAATGCTCTGAGCAAAATCCATCAAGACACTGAGTAAATTGCTGGAGCATCCCGCAAGCCCCATCCACGCCTTCGCAGCGCCCACGGCGAAAACGACGGCGCCCGCGGCCTTCACCGCGGGCGCCGTCCATCGTCATGCGTCCGGCCGGAGGAAGCGGCATCAGCCGCAACCACTCAAGCACGGCGCCCAAGCACCAGAGGGAGCGGCCGCAGCCGCGACCGCTCCAACACGGCCTCTCTCAGACCGTCAACGCCGCCTGCGCCGCCGCGAGCCGCGCCACGGGCACGCGGAACGGCGAGCAGCTGACGTAGTCGAGACCGCAGCGCTGGAAGAACGAGATCGACGCGGGGTCGCCGCCGTGCTCGCCGCAGACGCCGAGCTTGAACGCCTTGCGCTGCTCCGACGCGACCTCGCGGCCGAACTCGCACGCCGTGTGCACGAGCCCGCCGACGCCGCCCTGGTCGATCGACTGGAACGGATCCTTCTCGAGCATGCCCGTCTCGAGGTACGCCGGGAGGAACGAGCCGATGTCGTCGCGGCTGTAGCCGAAGGTCATCTGCGTGAGGTCGTTCGTGCCGAAGCTGAAGAAGTCGGCGACCTCGGCGATCTCGTCGGCGGTGACGGCCGCGCGCGGGATCTCGATCATGGTGCCGATCGGGATCTCGAACGCCTTCTTCACCTTCTTCTCGGCGAAGACCTGCGCGATCGTCTCCTCGGTCCACTTCCTGAGGAGCGCGAGCTCCTGCCGCGTGCCGACGAGCGGGTGCATGATCTCGGGACGCGCGTCGACCTTCTTCGCGCGGCACTCGACCGCGGCCTCGACGATCGCCCGCACCTGCATGCGCAGGATCTCGGGGTAGGTGATCGAGAGGCGGCAGCCGCGGTGGCCGAGCATCGGGTTCGCCTCGTGGAGCTGCTTCACGCGGCGCTTCACGTCGTCGGCGGGGATGCCCATCTCGCGCGCGAGCTCCGCCTGCTGCTCGTCGGTGTGCGGGACGAACTCGTGGAGCGGCGGATCGAGGAGGCGCACCGTCACGGGCAGGCCGTCCATCGCGGTGAAGATGCCGATGAAGTCGGCGCGCTGGAACGGCAGGAGCTTCGCGAGCGCCTTCTCGCGCGCCTCGGTCGAGCCGGCGAGGATCATCTCGCGGATCGCCTTCGTGCGGTCGCCGCCGAAGAACATGTGCTCGGTGCGGCAGAGGCCGATGCCGACCGCGCCGAAGTCGCGGGCGCGCCGCGCGTCCTCGGGGCTGTCGGCGTTCGTGCGCACCTTCATCTTCGCGTGCTTCGTCGCCCACTCCATGACCTTGGCGAACTCGCCCGAGATCTTCTCGGGGATCGTCGCCTTCACGGCGCCGACCATGACCTCGCCGGTCGTGCCGTCGATCGAGAGGACGTCGTCACGGCCGAAGACGTGGCCGCCGACCTTGAGCTTGCCCTTCTCGGCGTCGATCGAGAGCTCGCCCGCGCCGACGACGCAGCACTTGCCCCAGCCGACGGCGACGACGGCCGCGTGGCTCGTCTTGCCGCCCGTCGAGGTGAGGATGCCCACCGCGCTGTGCATGCCCGCGACGTCCTCGGGGCTCGTCTCGGTGCGGACGAGGAGCACCTTCTCGCCCTTGTGGGCGCGCTCGACGGCCTCGTTCGCGGTGAAGGCGAGCTTGCCCGTCGCCGCGCCGGGGCTCGCGCCGATGCCGCGCGTGACGGTCTCGACGCTCTTCTTGTCCTTCGCGTCGAAGTACGGGAGGAGAAGCTGCGTGAGGTCGCCCGCGGGAATGCGCTTGAGCGCCGTCTTCTCGTCGATCAGCTTCTCCTTCACCATCTCGACCGCGATCCGCACCGCCGCGCGCGCGGTGCGCTTGCCGGTCCGGGTCTGCAGCATGAAGAGCTTGCCCTTCTCGACGGTGAACTCGATGTCCTGCATGTCCTTGTAGTGCTTCTCGAGCTTCGCGCGCACCTTGAGGAGATGCTGGTACGCCTTCGGAAAGCGCTTCTCCATCATCGCGATCGGCTCGGGCGTGCGGATGCCGGCGACGACGTCCTCACCCTGCGCGTCGACGAGGAACTCGCCGTAGAAGACGTTCTCGCCGGTCGTGTTGTCGCGCGTGAAGGCGACGCCCGTGCCCGAGTCCTGGCCCATGTTGCCGTAGGCCATCGCCTGCACGTTGACCGCGGTGCCGTTGAGGCCCTTGATCTCCTGGATGCGGCGGTACTCGATCGCGCGGTCGCCGTTCCAGCTCTTGAAGACCGCCTCGATGGCGAGCTCGAGCTGCTTGAGCGGATCCTGCGGGAAGTCCTTGCCGACCGACTCCTTGTAGATGCGCTTGTACTCGGCGACGAGCTCCCTGAGGCCGTCGGCGCCGACCTCGGTGTCCTGCTTGACGCCGTACTTGGTCTTGATCGCGCTGAAGGCGTGCTCGAACTTGTGGTGGTCGACGCCCATCACGACGTCACCGAACATGTTGATGAGGCGGCGGTACGCGTCGTAGGCGAAGCGGTCGTTGCCCGTGAGCTTCGCGAGCGCCTCGACCGCCTTGTCGGTCAGGCCGAGGTTGAGGACGGTGTCCATCATGCCCGGCATCGAGACCGCGGCGCCCGAGCGCACGCTGACGAGGAGCGGGTTCGTGTCGGAGCCGAACTTCTTGCCGAGCTCCTTCTCGAGCGTGCGGATGTTCTTCTGGACATCGTCCATCAGGCCCTTGGGCAGCCGGCCGCCGCAGTCGTAGTACGCGGCGCAGGTGTCGGTCGTGATGGTGAAGCCGGGCGGAACGGGGAGGCCGATCGAGACCATGTCGGCGAGGTTCGCGCCCTTGCCGCCGAGGAGCGTCTTCTGGTGCGCCTTGCCCTCGCACTTCGTCTCGCCGAAGTAGTAGACCATCTTCGCGGGGGACTTCGCCTTCGCGGGCTTCGACTTGGGCGAAGCCTTGCCCTTCGCCGCAGCGGCGACCTTCGACTTCTTCGCAGCCTTCTTCGCGGCCTGCTTCACGTTCTTCTTCTTGCTCGCCATGGGAGTCGGTTGCTTTCCTGGGAGTGCGGATGCGGCGTGCGCCGCGTGGGATGGGGGAGTGTACAAGTCTCGCGCGCCGCTGCTTTCGGCGCGTTTCCCTTCGGTCTTCGCCGTGCGAATCCCTACCATCGTCGCCGTGCCCGACGCCGCGCCGACCGCCATCGACTCCGCCAGCGCCTCGGCGACGATCGCGCTCACGGACGGTCGCCGCGCCGCGGGGCTCCTCGCGCGCTGGCCGGCGGACACGCCCGTCGCCGCGCTCCTCTCGGGCGGTGCGGGCGCGCAGAGCGGCTGGACGATCCTCGCGCGACCCGCGGAGACCGTCGCGATCCCCGCCACCGCGACCCGCGACGAGGCGATCGAGACCCTGTCACGCGCGCTCTCGCGCACGCCGCGCGCGTGCCGGGGCGCGGCCGACGGCGACGCGCCCGCCGCGCGACGCCCACCGTTCACGGGCGGATGGATCGTCGCGCTCGGATACGGGCTCGGGCAGGCGTTCGAGCCCGCCGTGCGATCGCGACACGCGCACGACGCGCCGCTCGCCGTCCTCCACTGGTGCGAGGACGCGTGGTGCCTCGATCACGCGACGGGCGCGCTCGACGCGATCGGCTCCCCGCCCCCGCTCGCCGACGCGGGCGCGATCGCGCCGCCATGCGGCGAATCGCGATCCGCGGGCGACACCCGCGCGTGGCGGCTCACGGTCCCCGTCCCAGACGAACCCGACCGCGCCTACGCCGACGCGGTCGCGCAGGCGGTCGAGGCGATCCACGCGGGCGACGCGTTCCAGACCAACATCGCGCGCCGCTTCACCGCGCGGCTCGAGGGCGACCTGCGCGCGTTCGCCGCCGACGCGGTCGCGCGCAACGCGTCGTGGTTCGGCGCGCTCGTCGAACGACCCGACGGCGGCGCCGTCGTCTCGCTGAGCCCCGAACTCTTCCTCCGCGTCGCGCCCGACGGCACCGTCCGCACGCGGCCGATCAAGGGCACGCGACCCGCGACCGCGCCGCTCGCCGAACTCGACGAGAGCGAGAAGGATGCGGCCGAGCTCGCGATGATCGTCGACCTCATGCGGAACGACCTCGGCCGCGTCGCCGAGACGGGCACGGTGCGCGTCGAGCAGGCGCGCTTCCTCGAGACGCACACGACCGTCCATCACGGCGTGGCGGAGGTTTCGGCGCGGCTCGCGGACGGCGTCTCGTGGCTCGACCTCCTGCGCGCGACCTTCCCGCCGGGATCGGTGACGGGCGCGCCCAAGATCCGCGCCATGCAGCTGATCGACGAGCTCGAGCCCGTCGCGCGCGGCTTCTACTGCGGCGCCGTCGGCTTCTTCTCGCGCTCGGGGCACGCCGCGCTCAATGTCGCGATCCGCACCGCGCAGATCGGCCCCGTCGAGGCGGACGGCGCGCGCACCGTCGCCTACCACGCGGGCTGCGGCATCGTCGCCGACAGCGACCCGACCGCCGAGACCGAGGAGACGATCGCGAAGGCCGCGGCGCTCGCGCGGCTCGCGGGCCCCTCCGGGGGCGAACGGGACGGCGGAGATGCGCTCGATTCCGCGTCCCCCGCGGCCCCGATCCCGGCGGCGGCGGCCGGTCCGGTCGGATAATCCCCCGCCTCCGCACGCATCGAACCCGATTCGAGCGTGGCATCACGGGCGCCGCGCGACGCGCGCGCGCTTGTGCGCACGCAGAGACCCCGCGGCCATTGGACTTTCACGGAAATCGTGACAAGATTCCATCGTCCCGCGGCTCCCTCGCCGCAAGTCCCCGGCCTTCGGGCCAAGTCCCTTCCCTGGTCCCTGCTGCCCCGCAGCACGCCCACAAGAAAACGGAGATGAGTATGCGCGCCCTGTCGCTCCTCGCGGTCGGTCTTCTCGCGTCCGCCGCCCACGCCGGAATTGCCGGCAATTCGCAGACCTACACCGACGCCGAGAACGACCTGTTCGACAACGGCTTCGGCAACCTCGACATCGCGTCGGTCACCCTCGCCGACGACGGCGTGAACCTCACCATCTCGGTGACGACGCGCGACTTCCAGAGCTGGACGAAGTACATGATGTACTTCGACACCGCCTCGGGCGGCACGAACTCGAACGGCTGGGGCCGTCCCGTCAACCTGACGAGCGACATCGAGCACTACATCGGTTCGTGGGTCGACGCGCCCTCGGACAACGCGCAGTTCTGGTCGTGGGGCGGCGCGTGGAACCAGACCGGCACCCTCACCAACTCGGTGTTCGCCACGACGGTGACCTGGACCATGTCGCTCGCGTCGCTCGGCGTGACCGCCGGCCAGACCTTCTACTTCGACATCGCGACCTCGGGCGGCGGCAACGACCCCGGCGTCGACCACCTCTCGCGCTCGGACCTCGCGACGAGCGGCTGGGGCGAGGCGTCGACCTCGGGCGCCTTCCTCGCGTACACGACGGTCCCGACGCCGGGCGCGATCGCGCTCCTCGGCCTCGCGGGCCTCGCGCGCCGCTCGCGCCGCTGAACGCGGCCGCGGCGACGACACCTTCGGAAAGACGCGCGCGGCGCCCCTCGTGGGCGCCGCGCGCGCGTTTGGGCCGAATCCGCCGCGCGGCCGCTCAGGCGGCGCGCCGCTGCTGCGCGCCCGTGAGCCGCGCGATCGCCTGCACGATCTGCTCGGCGACGACGCGCTGGTGCGCGGGATTGAAGTCGAAGTCGAAGGAGATGCCCGCGTAGGTGCGGTGCATGCTGTCGACATGCGTGTGGACGACGCGCGCGCCCGCGCAGATCGGAACGGGCGTGATGCCGCCGAGCGTGAAGCGCAGCCAGAAGCGGCGGTGCCGCGAGAGCGCGGCCGATTCGCCCGGCTCGACGAGGACGCCGAGACCGCCGCCACCGAGGTTGACGAGCGTCGCGCCGAAGCGCGGGCCGACGACGGGGAGCATGTCGTCGCTCGGCTCGGCGACGGGGGCGCCCGCCATCGCCGCGCGGAACGCGAGCTCGCTCGCGCGCTCGGCGGGAATCACCGAGCGCGGCTCGAGCAGCGGCCACATGTCGACCTTCGGCAGCGTGACGCCCGCGACCTCGACGCGCGTCGCGCGGCGGAGGCAGCGTTCGACATGGTCGGGGAGCGCGAGGCGGATGCCGCGGTGGACGCGCGGGAACGGCGGCTTCGGCGTCCACGCGCCGAGCACCTTCGTGCGGAACATCCAGCGGTTCTGCCCGATCGCGATGGCGCCAATCAGTTCGGTGCCCTCGGGAAGCTCGACCGCCTGGCCGAGCGCGAAGGGCAGGTCGACCGCGATCTGCGCGTCGTCGAGGTCGAGGACGCGCACGCGCCAGACGAGGTCGCTCGCGCCGAGGATGTCCTCGTCGGAGCCGCCGTCGTGGGCGACCGCGATCTCGATCGCGCCCTCGCGTTCACGCAGCTGCTCGAGCGAGCGGCGCCACTCCATGGTCCTTGATCTTGATGCCGGCATGGGCTTCTCCTGCGTTGGGTCGCGCGCGGCGGCCGGTGCCCCCGGAGCGCCGCGCCGCGCGACCTGCGTCGTTCCGACAAGCGGAACGGCGCCGATGCCGTTTCAATCGGCGCGATCGCGGCGCGGGTTTGGTCCGATCGCCACGCGAAGCTCGGCGAGGAGCGAAAGGCAGGTCTTCGCCTCCTCGCGCGACGGGGTCGCGCCGCCGTATCGGACCCTGTAGAAGGCGTCGGCGATCGCTTCGAACGCGGCGCCCACCGCGGGATTCCGCGCCGCGAGCGCCGCGGCGTGCATGCGCGGCGTCGCGTGCTCGGGCTTCGCGAGATCGGCGCGGGCGAGGACCTCGAGCGCCTCGGCGTAGAAGCCCGCGTCGCGGAGGAGGCGCCGCTCCTCGGCCGCCGCGACGCCCTCGATCCGGAGCGTCCGCCGCAGGCGCCGCCGCCGGATCGCGAGGATGAGGACCGCGAGTCCCGCGGTCGAGACGCCGATCGCGATCACGCTGAACCAGACGCCGCCCGCGCGCCCGAGGCTGAGGCTCGCGGCGAGCGCGCGCATCGAGCCGAGGATCGACGACAGCCGCTCGCCCACCGCCTCGCGCCAGCCGCGCTGGACGCGCCCCGCGATCGTCGCCTGCGCGCCCGAGTCGTAGCTGACGATGCGCGAGTTCCACAGGAACTCGAGCTTCCCGTAGATCCAGCGGAATCGGTCGGCGAACGAGCGGTTGCGCTCCTGGAGTTCGAGGAGCGTCTCCTCGGGCGTCGCGTCGACGGCGGTCCAGGCGAACGGGCCCGTGCGGACCTCGACCCACGCGTGCGCGTTCGACTCGCGCACGATGTACTGCGAGGCCGCCTCGTCGTACTCGATCGCGATGAAGCCCGTCACGATGCGCGAGTCGATCCCGAGCGAACGCAGCACCGCGCAGAGTCCGCTCGCGAAGTACTCGCAGTGTCCCGCGCGGTGTCGCGCGAGGAAGCCGACGATCGGGTCCTCGCCCGCGATGCGCGTGAAGTCCGAGAGATCGGTCGTGTAGCGGAAGTTCGCGCGCATCCAGCCCGCGATCGCGCGGGCGGTCTCGCGCGCGTAGGTGAAGCGCTCCGGTTCGCCCGCGTCGGCGGCGGG
>JBJOHC010000316.1:0-4228 GCA_046047955.1 Planctomycetota bacterium | reverse complement strand
GGGGTGCGAGGGAGCCCGCGGCGGAGGAGAGCGGGCGGGGACGTCGGGTGTCGTGCATCGGTGACCTCGTTCGCACCTCGCGGCGCAGGTGGTGGAATCGGGGGCAGAATAGGCGAACGCGGCGCGGGGTACGATCGCGGTCGATGCACGGAGGACGCTGGAATTCCAACACGGATGCGTTCGCGGGGCTCGTCGCCGTGCCGCCGGGTCCGCGGACGGCCGCAGGCGCGGCTTCCCGCGCGGATGCTCGCGTCGTTTCGTTCGCGGCGTCCGTCGCAGCTTCCCTCCGCGCGCTCCGCGTGGTCCTCGGGGTCCTCTTCGTCGTCGCCTGTGCCGCGATGGTCGCGCCGCGCGCGCATGCGGACGCTCGTGTCGCGGCGCGCGTCGAGCCGGCGACCGGCGTCCGACCCACCGCGCGTGTCGAGGTGCGTCCGCTTGTTGCGCGCGTCCACGCCGTCGTGGGAGCGCCGATCCTCGTGCCCGTCCAGCGCCTGCCCGGGCGCGGCTCGTCGCGCGAACCTTCCGCGACCGAGGTTCGCTGGACCGGTGGGGAGCGGGCGTCGTCGCGTTTCCTCTGGCCGCGCCTTCGCGACGGAAGCGCCGCGCGGCGATGGGCCGAGGCCGCGCAACCCGTCGCGCTCGTCGACGCGCGGCCCGCGAACGCGGTCGACGCGTGGATCGCCATCGAGGCGCCCGCCGACGGCGAGGCGCTGCCGCCCGCGGTCGAGATCGCCGGCGCGCGCGTCGCGCTCGACTGGCACCGTGCGATCGACGACGACGCGCTCGCGCGGATCGGCGCGCGTCTGCACGGATTCCTTCCGCGCGGCGACGGCGACCCGCTCCTCGCACAGCCCGATCCCGACGCACCCTTCGAGCGTTTCCGCGCGGAGCTTGGCGCACGGCTCGGCGTCTGGAGCGCGCCGCCCGCGTTTCCCGAGGAGTCGGCCGATGCCTGCGCCGCACGCGCCTCGACCGCGCTCTGGCTGGCGGCGCTCGGACGGATCGCCGCCGTGAGCGAGGGCGCGGCGACCGAACTCGTCGAACTCCTGCTCGCCCGCTGCCGCGATCCGGTCGCGGGAGGGCCCATCGCGGCGTGGCTCGCGGCGCCTGGCGAACTCGCGTCGATCCTCGAGCTCGCGCTCGCGCCGAACCGGACGGGCGACGCGCTCGCGCAGGCGGTGGTCTCCTGGATGCGCGTGCGGTCACCGCTCGTCGTCTGGATCGAGGACACCGATGTCGATCACGCGATGCTCGCCGTCGCGAACCCGACCGCGGGCGACCTCGTCCTGCGCTTCCAGTGGATCGCGGAGCAGGAGCCGCCGCTCGCGGCGCTTCTTCCCGCGGCCGAGACGACGCGCGTGCGCATCCCGCGCGCGGCGCGCGTGCGCGCTCCGCGCGGCGCGGTGGCGCCGGAACTCCTGCGTCTCGAGCATGACGGTCACGCGCGCACCATCGCGGTGACGCCCGCCGAGGTTCCCGCGGGCGTCGCGGGCCTCTCGTTCGCGGGCTTCCTGCGGCCGACGACGCTCGTCGACGCGGCGAGCGGACTCGCCACCGCCGGCGCCGCGCTTCCCGAGGGTCGGGCGTCGATCCGTCCACGGCTCGATGGATGGGAGATCTACCTCGAGCTCGAGGGCGTGTCCGAGGCGGCGGAGGCGGAGCCCGGTGCGCCGCAACCGATCGAGGTCGAACTCTTCGGTGGCGCGCGTCACGCGACCGATGGCGCGGCCGACCTTCCATCGATCCGGATCCGCGCCGACGGACTCGCGGAGGATCCGACAGGGCTGCTCGCGGGAACCGGCTACCACGCCCGACGGCACGGCGACACGCTGCGCGTCGGCTTCCTCGTCCCACCGGGGTGGCTCGACCGCGTCGAAGGTCGCGCGATCCTCTCGATCGGGATGCGTCGCGCCGCGTTCTCGGGCGGTGGCGACGCGCCCTATCCGAGCGTGCCGTGGCGGCCGACGCCGCGCCTCGCGCGCATCGATCTCCTCGCGCGGGATGGGGCGCCGATTCTCCTATACTCGGCGCCATGACGCAGATTCCGCCGCGGATCACGGCGCTCCTCAACCAGAAGGGCGGCGTCGGGAAGACGACCTCGACCGTCAACATCGGCGCGGCGATGGCGCTTCTCGGGCGGCGGACGCTGCTCGTCGACCTCGATCCGCAGTCGCACCTCTCGCTCCACCTCGGCGTCGACGGTTCGTCGGTGGGCGTGACCGCGTACGAAGCGCTCGTCGACCCCGACTGCTCGCTGCGCGAGTGCCTCGTGCAGGTCCGCGACAACCTGTGGCTCCTTCCCTCGACGACCGATCTCGCGGGCGCCGAGACCGAACTCGCGACGCATCCCGACCGGAACCGCATCCTGCGCGCGAAGTTCGAGGCGGTGCGCGACGAGTTCGACTTCGTCCTCATCGACTGCCCGCCGAGCCTCGGCGTGCTCACGCTGAACGGCCTCTGCCTCGCGGACGAGGTCGTCGTGCCGATGCAGGCGCAGTTCCTCGCGATGCAGGGGCTCACGAAGCTCCTCGAGACGGTGCAGCTGCTCGTCCAGGGGCTGAATCCCGCGCTCAAGCTCGCGGGCGTCGTCCTCTGCATGCACGAGACGCAGACCTCGCACAGCCGCGAGGTCGTGCAGGAACTCGCGAACTTCTTCGAGGAGCATGTCGGGAGCGGGCTGCCCTGGGACGGCGCGAAGGTGCTGACGCCCGCGATCCGCCGCAACATCAAGCTCGCCGAGGCGCCGAGCTTCGGCCAGACGATCTTCGACTACGCGCCGTGGTGCCCGGGCGCGATCGACTACCGCGCGCTCGCCGAGCGCTTCGTGCGCGACTGGGAAGTCGCGCATGGCGTGCCCGAGTCGGTCGCGGGCAAGCCGACGCCCGCGGCCGCAGCAGCCGCCGCAGCCGCTGCCGCCGCCGCAGCAGCCGCAGCCGCTGCGGCCGTTGCGTCGTCGCGCTTCACGCCCGAGACCGCGGCCGCCGCGCGCGCCGCGCGCGCTGCGAAGATCGCGCAATCGCAGCCAAGCGCGCAGCCCGTGAAGCCGGTGCGCACCTCGTCGCGGCCCGCGCCCGCGAGGTCGGTCGTCGAGTCGAAGCCCTCGGCGACGCCTGCGACCTCGGCCGCGTCTGCGGCAAAGGCAGCGAGTGGAAAGTCCGCCGCGGCGGCGGGCACTGCGCCTACTGCGAAGGCTCCGGCGAGCGCCGCGAAACCTGCGAAGGCCGCGAAGCCCGCTGCAGACGCCGATGCGCGGAAGGCGGCGACGCCGAAGCCCGCGGCGCGCGTCGCCGAATCGAAGACCGTCGAGGCTGCGACGCCCGTGCCGCCCGCGGCCGCTGCGAAGCCCTCGCAGCCGAGCGGCACGAGCGCAGGCTCCGACACGCCCGACGCGCCGGACGCGTCGCATCCGTTCCGATCCGCGCCGCGAGTCCGCGTCGTCTAACGCCTGCGGCCGCGCATGGTCGATGTCCGCGCCATGCACTCTGTCCGTTCGGACAACGCCTCGAGTTCTGCCACTTCGCAGCGCGATGCGGCGGAAGACCTGCGTCGCGCGCGCCGCAACTGGCGCCGCGTGCTCGTCGTCTACTTCGTGGCGATGACGACCGCGACGCACTGGCCGCGCCTTGGTTTCGGCGGCGGCGGGTCGATCGACAAGTTCATCCACTTCCTCGGATTCGGACTGCTCGCGTGGGTCGCGATGCACGCGGCGCCGTGGGGCCGCGCGTCGATCGGCTTCGTCGCGGCGCTTCTCTGGGTCTACCTCGACGAGAAGACGCAGTCGCTGCCCGCGCTTGGCCGCACCTTCAGCGGCGCGGACATGGTCGCGGGGCTGCTTGGCGTGTGCGCGATGGGGGCGCTGTTCGCCGTGCGCGACGCCACGAGCCTGACGCGCGGCGCGGCGCGCGACGAGGCGCGCGCGATCGAGGCGTGGTGCTACGCGCGCGGCGCGAACTGGAGTCGCGCGGCGCTCGTCGGATTCGCAGGACTCGCGGTGCTTCTCGGCGGAATGCTGGCGCGCGAGCTCGCTGCAAGCGGGCGCCTCGGCATGGGTCCGTTCCTCTACGCGCTCGGCTTCAGCGGACTCTTCGCGATCATCCTCGCGACGGCCGTCGGGCTGAGGCTCGCGCGGTTCGCATGGTCTCGCGAGGTGGGGCGACGCGCGCGCGGCGTGCGGATCCCGGGCTGGTCGTGGCTTCTCGCGATCGCGACGACGGCCGCGCTCGTCGCG
>JBJOHC010000315.1:0-7874 GCA_046047955.1 Planctomycetota bacterium | reverse complement strand
GCGCGCGGCGCGCGAACGGCCGACGAGGCGCCGGTTCGCCTTGGAATGGCGGAACTCGAGCGCGCGGCGCTTCTCTTCCACGCCGACCTCCGCGTCGCGCGGCTCGAGGCGGGCGTGGCGCGCGCGTCGGCCGACTTCGCGGGTCTCTGGGACGATCCGTCGGTCGGATTCCAGTGGACGCGGTTCGTCGAGCTTGCGGGCAGGCCCGACGAACTCTTCGGGCTCGCGTCGCTGACGATTCCGCTGTCGGGCCGGCTCGAGTTCGAGAAGGCCCGTCTCGGCGCCGAGCATGCGGTCGCGCTCGAGGAGGTGGCGGCGCTCGAATGGCGCGTGCGCATGGACCTCGCGCGGGCATGGACGCGCTGGCGCGCGGCGCGCGCGCTCGTCGTCGAGACGCGGCGCTTCGTCGCGGCGATCGACGCGATCCTGCCGGTCGTCGCGGCGATGGAGGAGATCGGCGAACTCGCGCGCACCGAGGCGCGGCTCCTGCGGATCGAGCGCGCGGCGGCGGCGGCGGACCTCGTGCGGCTCGAGGCCGACGAGGGGCGTCTCGCGCTGCTCGTCGCGGCGGCGGCGGGTCTGCCGCCTGTCGTCGCGGACTGGCTCGATGCGTCGGAGATGTCGGAGATGTCGCAGGCGTCGGAGGCGTCGGGTGGCGTGACGGGCGCCGGCGCCGTCGCGGTGCATGAGACGGTGCATCGCGCTTCGGACGGCGACGATGCGGGTTCGAGCGGCACCGAGTCGAGCGCCGCGGATGCGAGCGTCGCGGTGGAAGGCGCCGCCGTCGACGATTCGCCACCGGTGCGCGTCGCGCGCGCGGCGTACGAGGCGGCCGAACGGCGCCTCGCCGAGGAGGTACGGCGGCAGTACCCCGACCTCGTCCTCGGACCGGGCTATGGCACGCAGGATGGCGAGCGTCAGTTCCAGCTCGGCGTGTCGGTGGCGCTTCCACTCTGGAATCGGAACCAGCGCGCGATCGCCGAGGCCGAGGCGGCGCGCGAGGTCGCGCGCGCGGCGCTCGAGCGTGCGGTCGAGTTCCGCGAGCTTGCGCTCGCGTCGGCGCGGCGGATCGAGGCGGGTGCGCGCGCGGTGCGGATCCTCGTCGAGGACGAGCTTCTGCCGCTCGCCGAGGCGCAATACGCCGAGTCGCGCGAACTCGCGCGGCTCGGCGAGGTGCATGTCCTCGGGCTTCTCGCCGGGCTCGGGCAGCTGCTCGATGCGCGGCAGCGGCTCGTCGAGGCGCGGCGCGACGAGGCGCTCGCGTCGATCGAGGTGCGCGAGGCGATCGGGACGCCGGTCGCCGTGATCAATGGAGGTGGATCGTGAACGAATGGAGAAACGCGGGCGCCGCGGTGCGCGCGCTCGCCGTCGTCGGCGTGGCCGTCGCCGTGGGCGGCATCCCCGCCTGCAGGCCAGCGTCCGATCCCGCTCCCGCCGCACCGATGGCCGCGGGCGAGCCTGCGGCGCCGACCAACCGGATCGACATTCCCGACGCCGTGCGGCGCAACCTCGGGATCCGATTCGCGCGGGTCGAGGAGCGGCGCGTCGCCGAGACACTGCGCATTCCCGGGCATTTCGAGCTGCTTCCCACCGCGCGGCGCGAGCATCGCGCGCCGCTCGGAGGAACGGTCGAGCTCCTCGTCGGCGAACTCGACGCGGTCGAGGCGGGGGCGCCTCTCTTCGCCATCGAGTCGCCCGCGTGGCGCGCGCTCGCCGAGGAGATCGTCGCGACGCGCGCGCGGCTCGCGTCGATGGCGCCGATCCGCGAGGCGCACCGCGTGCACGAGAAGAGCCTCGCCGACAAGGTCGCGCTCTGGGAGGAGCGGCTCGCGCAGCTCGAGCGGTTGCGCGCCGCGGGCGGCGGGAGCGCCGCGCAGTTCACCGAGGCGCGCGCCATGCTCAACGCGACGCAGGCGGAGCTCGCCGAGGTGATGGAGAAGGACGCGCAGCTCGGCGCCGAGGAGGCGACGCTCGCCGCCGCGGTGCGCGCGCTCGAGTCGCGGCGGGCGATGCTCGTCGCGTCGGTCGGAGGTGCGGTCGGCGAAAGCATGAAGGGCGATGGGATGCAGGGTGAGGGGATGCAGGGTGACGGCATGGCGAACGAGCGTGCGGCTGAAGGCCGTCTCGTCGTTCGCGCCGCGGGCGCGGGCCGCGTCGCGACGCTTGCGGTCGCGCCCGGTGCGCGCGTCGACGAGGGCGACCTCGTGGTCGCGGTGGTCGATCCGGCCTCGATCCGCTTCCGCGGTCACGCGCTGCAGGCCGATCTCGCGCGGCTCCGTGAAGGCGCCGAGGCCGCGATCGTCGCGCCGAGCGCCGATGCGCTCCGCGAACGCGCGCCGATGGCGGCGCGGCTTGCGCTCGCGCTCGAGGCCGATCCCGCCGCGCGCAGCATCGATGTCCTCGCGACCCCCGCGGCGCTCGCCGACTGGGCGCGCGCGGGCGTGGCCGCGTCGCTCGAGGTCGTGCTCGCGGGCGGCGCGGGCGAACTCGCGGTGCCCGCGGCGGCGGTCGTCACCGACGGTGCGAAGCGCTACCTCTTCCGCCGCGATCCGAAGGACCCCGACCGCGCGATCCGGATCGACGCCGATCTCGGCGCGACCGACGGCCGCTTCGTCGAGGTCCTGAGCGGCCTGCGCGAGGGCGACGAGGTCGTCGTCGAGGGTGCGCGGCAGCTCCTCCTCGCGATGGGCGGTGGCGATGCGAAGGGCGGCCACTTCCACTCGGACGGCACCTTCCACGCGGAGGACCACTGAGATGCTCGCGCGGCTCATCGGCTTCTCCGTCCGGCAGCCGTCGCTCGTCGTCGTGCTCGCCGCGCTCGTCGTGGCGCTCGCGGGTGCGAGGCTCGGCTCGACGCCGGTCGACGTCTTCCCCGAGCTCAACGCGTCGACCGTCGTCGTGATGACCGAATCGGGCGGCCTCGCCGCCGACGAGGTCGAGCTCGGCGTGACCTTTCCCATCGAGACCGCGGTGAACGGCCTCGCGGGCGCGCGGCGCGTGCGTTCGTCGAGCACCACGGGGCTCTCGATCGTGTGGGTCGAGTTCGACTGGGGCGTCGACCTCTACCGCGCGCGGCAGCTCGTGTCGGAGCGGCTCGCCGCGGTGCGCGAGTCGCTGCCCGCCGAGGCGCGCGCCGAAATCGCGCCGATGACGAGCATCACAGGCGAGATCATGCTTCTCGCGCTCTCGTCGCCCGATGGCGGCGCCTCGCCGCTCGAGCTGCGCGCCTACGCCGAGTTCGACCTGCGCAACCGCCTGCTCGCGATCCCAGGGGTCGCCCAGGTCGTCGCGATCGGTGGCGAGCTGCCGCAGTACAGGGTCGAGGTGCGCGCCGACCGGCTCGCCGCGCTCGGCGTGTCGATCGACGAGGTCGTCGAGGCGGCGCGCGACGCGCACAGCATGGCGAGCGCGGGATATCTCGCCGATTCGGGGGGACAGGAGGTGCCGCTGCGGCAGTTCGCGCGCGTCGGATCGGTCGACGACCTCGCGCGCACGCTCGTCTCGATCGAGGGCGGGGCGCCCGTCCTTCTCGGCGATGTGGCGGAGGTCTCGCTCGGCGCCGCGCCGCGGCGCGGAGCGGCGGCCGACGAGGCGTTGCCCGCGGTCGTCCTGAGCGTCCAGAAGACGCCCGGCACCAACACGCTCGAACTCACGCGCGCGGTCGACCTCGTTCTCGACGCGGCCGATCGGACGATGCCCGCGGGCATGCGCCTCGATCGGGAGCCCTTCCGCGCGGCGCGCTTCATCGGGCGCGCGGTCGACAATGTGACGCGCGTCCTCCTCGAGGCGAGCGTGATCGTCGCGATCGTCATCGTCCTCTTCCTCCTCGACGCGCGCGCGACGCTCGTCACGCTCGTCGCACTGCCCGTCTCGCTCGCGGTCGCGCTCCTCGTCCTCTCGCTCGCGGGTCTGTCGCTCAACGTGATGACGCTCGGCGGACTCGCGGTCGCGATCGGCGAACTCGTCGACGACGCGGTCATCGATGTCGAGAACGTGCTGCGACGGCTGCGCGCCGCGCCGCGCGGCGCCGATCCCGTCGCGACCATCGTGTCGGCGAGCAACGAGATCCGCGGATCGGTCGTCTACGCGACGGTCCTCATCTGCCTCGTCTTCGTGCCGCTCCTCTTCCTCTCGGGGCTCGAGGGGCGCTTCTTCCGGCCGCTCGGAATCGCGTACATCGTGTCGATCCTCGCGTCGCTCGTGGTCGCGCTCACGCTCACGCCCGCGCTGTGCCGGATGCTCCTGCCGCGCGGCGTGCGCGGCGCGCACGGAGACGGCGCGGTCGTCCGGATCCTCAAGCGCGCGTACGAGCCCGCGCTGCGACTCGCGCTCCGGCGGGGCGCCGCCGTCGGTCTCGGTTCGCTCGCGCTCGCGGCGGGCGCGCTCGCGCTCGCATCGACCTTCGGCTCGTCCTTCCTTCCGACCTTCCGGGAGGGGACCTTCACGGTCTTCGTGATGTCGCCGCCCGGAACCTCGCTCGCCGAGAGCGACCGTCTCGCGAACGCCGTCGAGCGCGGCTTCATCGGGATCGACGGCGTCGCGAGCGTCACGCGGCGCACGGGCCGCGCCGAGCGCGACGAGCACGCCGAGCCCGTGAGCAGCTCGGAGATCGAGGTGACCGTCGCGCCCGACGGCGACACGCGCGCCGTCCGTGCGGCGATCGACCGCGTGCTCGAGACGATCCCGGGCGTGACGACGATGGTCGGGCAGCCGATCGAGCACCGCATCTCGCACCTCCTCTCGGGAACGCCCGCGGCGATCGCGATCTCGGTCTACGGCGACGATCTCGGCGCGCTGCGCGACGCCGCGCGGGAGATCGAGTCGGCGCTCCGTGCGGTCGAGGGCGCGCGCGATGTGAACGCGAACCGCGAGGTCCTCGTCTCGACGCTTCCGATCCGCTACCGCGCGCAGGATCTCGCGGCCGCGGGCCTCACCCCGGGCGCGGCCGCGCGGCAGGTGCAGCGGGCGATCGCGGGCGAGAAGGTGGGCGAGGTCGCCGACGGCGCGCGCCGCACCGACATCGTGGTGCGGCTCGCCGAGGAGGATCGCGAGTCGCCCGAGCGGATCGCGGAGCTTCCGCTCGTCGGCGCGGGCGGCGCGACGATCCGCCTGCGCGAGGTCGCCGACATCGGCCTCGAGCGCGCGAGCAACCTCATCGCCCGCGAGGGCGCGCGGCGGAAGGCGCTCGTCTCGCTCAATGTCGCGGAGGGGCACAATCTCGGCCATCTCGTCGCGCGCGTGCGCGAGACGGTCGATCCGATCGTGGCGCGCGCGGGCCTCGCGGTGTCGTACGGCGGGCAGTTCGAGGCGCAGCAGTCGGCGAGCCGCACGATCCTCTGGATGGGCGCGCTCGTCGTCGGTGCGATGCTTCTCGTCCTGCGCGCCGCGACGGGCAGCGTCGCGACGGCGCTCGTCGTGATGGTGAACCTGCCGCTCGCGCTGATCGGCGGGATCGTCGCGGTCCTCCTGACGGCCGATGCGCCGCCCGTCGCGAACCTGCTCGCGCTCATGGGGCTCGGCGGGCGCTTCATCGCGCCCGTCCTCTCGATCGCGTCGCTCGTCGGGTTCTTCACGCTCTTCGGGATCGCGGTGCGCAACGGGCTCCTGCTCGTGAACCACTACGCGCACCTCGAGCGCGAGGAGGGCTGCGGACTCGAGGAGGCGGTGGTGCGCGGCTCGCTCGAGCGGCTCTCGCCGATCCTGATGACCGCGCTCACCGCGGCGCTCGGCCTCGCGCCGCTCGCCCTGCGCGGCGACGCGCCCGGCAACGAGATCCTCGCGCCGCTCGCGACGGTCGTTCTCGGCGGGCTCGCGAGCTCGACTTTCCTCAATCTCTTCGTCGTGCCCGCGGGCTACCGCTGGCTGCGGCGCAGGTACCCTCTCGGTCCGAACGATCGCGATCACGCATCCACGAAGGAGATCTCCGCATGAACGACCATTCCGCAACACGGATCGCCGCCATCCTCGCCGCCAGCACGCTCGTCGCCGTCTGGGGCTGCGGCGAGGGCGGCTCGGGCAAGGCGTCCGCACCCGCGCATTCGCATGAGGCGGGTGATGACCACGACCACGACCATGACCATGACCACGATCACGGCGAGGCCGGTCACGACCACGCCGACCACGATCATGGCGATCACGATCACACCGACCATGAGCATGCCGATCACGAGCATGCCGAGGGCGATCACGATCACGGCATGGAGGAGGGCGACGGCCACAGCCACGGCGAGACCGTCGAACTCGGCTCGAAGGAGGTCGATGGGCTCCGCGTGCGCGCCTCGCGCGATGGCGAGGTGAAGGCGGGCGGCGACCTCCCGATCGATGTCTGGATCGAGACCGAGAAGGGAATCGGTTCGGTGCGGTTCTGGGTGGGCACGCAGGATGCGAAGGGCTCGGTGCGCGCGCGCGCCGAACTCGAGCACGACAACTGGCACACGCACGCCGAAGTGCCCGATCCGCTGCCCGAGGGCGCGGCGCTCTGGGTCGAGATCGCGGTCGAGGGCGGTGGCAAGGTGCTCGTCGACTTCGCGCTCGGCGGCTGAGGCGGCGGGCGCCGCACGCGCACGACCGACATGGCGACGACGCCGCGCTACGCTTCGGCGATGCGCGGCGTCGTTGTTTCATCGAATGTCGGATCGTGGTCCGTTCGTGCGGGGCGCGTCGCGTCCCGGGTTGCGCGTGTCGTGCTCTGTGCGGGAATGTGCGCGGGTTGCGCGGCGCGCGGCGGTGCGCGGGGTGATCGCGCGTTGGACGATTCGGGCGCGTGCGCGGTCGACATCGCGGGCGTCGGCGCGATCGTCGACTCGCCCTCCGAAGCCCGGCGCATCGAGCGCCACGGACTCCCCGCGCACCAGCTGAGTGGAATCGTCCACTGGCACGACGACCGCTACCTCGCGATCGGCGACGATGGCGCGGCGTACTTCTGGGAGCTGCGCCTTGCGGTCGATGATGCGACGGGCGCGCTCGACGCCGCCGAGGTTGTCGGTTCGCTTCCGCTCGCCGAACCGCCGCGCGACGGCGAGGCGCTCGCGTGGATCGACGGCCGCACGCGGCTTCTGCTGGCCGACGAGGAGGACTCGACGACGATCGAGTACGCGATCGCGCGCGCGGGCGACGAGCGCCCTGCGAGCGCGACCCTCGTCGCGCGCCGCGCGGCGAGCGCGGTGTTCGCGCCGGCATCGATCCGTCCGAACCTCGGGCTCGAGTCGCTCGGGGCGTTCGACGGCTGGGTCTGGAGCGCGAGCGAGGACGCCCGCCGCGAGGACGGTCCGTGCGCGACCGTCGCCGCGGGCGCGATCGTGCGCATCGACCGGCGCGATCCGTCGGGCGCGCCCGCGGGGCAGTGGGCCTACCGCACCGATCCCGTGCCCGCGCGCGCGCTTCGCGCCGATCTCGAGCGGAGCGGCGTCGTCGAGATCGTTCCCGTCGCGCGCGACGCGGCGCTCGTCCTCGAGCGTGCGGTCGGCGGTCTGCCGCTTCCCGTCGTGCGTTCGCGGCTCTACGCGATCGATGTGCGCGGCGCGACCGACATCGGAGCCGTCGCGTCGCTCGACGGGGCGGGGGGCGAAGCGCTCGCGAAGCGGCTTCTCTGGGAGGACGACGCCGCGGGCGCGAACTACGAGGGGCTCGCGATCGGACCACGGCTCGCCGACGGTCGCGTCGCGCTCATCCTCGTCGCCGACGATGGCGGCGGTGCGATGGGGCAGCGCGGAATGGTGCGCGTCCTCCTCTGGGACGACCGCGCTCGCCTCGGTCACTCCGCCGCGCCGCGCCGCCGCCCGACGAACGAGAAGTAGCGCCAGAGCCCGAGATACGCGCGCGAGACGACGCGCGTCTCGGCCGCGAGCGTCGCGTCGAGCTTCGCGAGGACCTGG
>JBJOHC010000314.1:0-27156 GCA_046047955.1 Planctomycetota bacterium | reverse complement strand
CGCGGCGCGGCAGCTCTTGAGACGACCGACTTCAGCACGCCTTCCGGCAACTCAGGGGCAGAATCCCCACGCGTTGAGAACCGTGCCGAGATCCACCGCGTTCGTCGTCCCATCGCCGTTCAGATCACCCGCAGGCTGACCCCAGAAACCGAGCAGCGTGCCGAGATCGACCGCATCGACGCGCCCGTCGCCGTTGAAGTCGGCGACGCATGACGAGCCTGGCTCGAACTCCGCCGTGATCGATCCCTCGGCGCCCGCCAGCGAGGCGACGCGCACGAGAAGCGACTCCCCCGCCGGCAGCTCGACCGCGAGCGTCGCGGCCGCGTCGCACGCGGGCCCTTCGGCGCACACGCCTTCCGATCCGCACGACACCCGCGTCTCGATCGTCACCGGCGCATCGCCGCTGCAGGCCGCGAGCGTGACTTCGCCGCTCTCCGCGAACGGACCGACGCGGAACCAGACATCGGCGAGGTCGGCGCCGCACGCGGACGCCGACGGCGTCGCACCGAGAAGGTCGAACGCCACGGGCTTCCCGAGTCCGAGCACGGCCGCGCCCTTGCATCCGTCGTTCGACGGCGCGCGCGCCGGCTTGCCGTCGGCGACGACCTCGAACGCGCCGAAGCCGACGAACTCGTCGTGTCCACCGAGCTGGAGCAGCAGACGCTCACCGGCGACGACGGGGAGTTCGAACTCCGCGTACCCACCGCAGACGTTGGACTCGTCATTGCAGGCGAGGATCGCACCGTCGACGGGATCGCGGGCGAGGAGGATCGTGTCGAACTCCGAATACGAACTCGCACCCTTGTACGGGCAGGTCGTGACGAAGAGCGTGCCCGTCACGGGCGACCGCAGCGTGAAGAAGACATCGCGACGGATCTCGTCGCCGAAGATGCCGCCACAGCCCGCGGGGAGCACGACCTCGGTGGAATCGGTCGCGCCGATCGTCGAGAACGGCACGACCGCGCCCGCCACGAAGAGCGCGCCTTCCGCGGTGTCGTTCGCGGGCACGGGAGGTGCGCAGCGCTCGACCGCCAGCTGCCGGCAGAGGTAGTCCCACTCCGTCTCGCAGCAGAAGGGATCCTCCGCGCAGACGGTCGCGCAGCACGCGGCGTCGGAGCAGCCGGGAACGCCTCGGATCTCGAAGCACGATCCCGCGTCGCCGCCGCACGCGTCTCCGAGCGCGAACGCAGGCGCGGCCGCCGAGAGGGCGCACGACCACAGGAATCCACCGATGAACATCGCCCGCCCGTTTCCGCGCTTCCGCATCGAATCCTCCACTCCGCGGCCTCCCGCGTGAACACGCAGCCTAATGCCTGCCGCCGACTTGTCCAACTCACGCGGTCTGTTCGCGACAATTCCTGACGATTCGCCCGCGCAGTCGGAAGGCCGGTCCGAAAACCGACGCCGGCCGCCGCTCAACTCCAGTTGTCGAGCAGGATCGCGAGATCCGCCGCCGACACCTGCCCGTCGCCGTCGAGATCCGCGGGGCCGGCCCCCTGCCCCCACGCACCGAGCAGAATGGCGAGATCCGTCGCACCGACCGTGCCGTCGCCATCGAGATCCGCGGGATTCGACGACTCGCATCCGTCGGGCACGCCGTTTCCGTTCGCATCGCCGCACGTCGTGCCGGGCCCCGCCCAGGCCGCACCCGACGCCTTCGCCTGCGCCTCGGTCAACTGCAGGCAGAAGCCGGTCGGGAAGCACGCCGCTCCAAGCGGCTCGGGGCAGAGGCCCGCCGTGCAGACCGTGCCATCGCCCTGGAACACGCCGCCGAGCGCGGCGCAGTCGCCGGGACTCATCGGACCCGCGCAATCGCCGTTCGGCAGACAGCAGGCACCTTCGGGGAAGCACACATAGCCCGAGCAGCTCAGGCCCGTCGGTCCCGCGATCCCGCCCGCCTGCGCGCAGCTCGACGGCGGCAGCGTGAGGCAACCGCCCGTCGCCGGGAAGCAGCACGGACAGATGTCCGCGCTGCAGCTCGAACCCGTGCACGCGGTTCCCTCGCCGTTGAAGGTGCCGCCCTGCACCGCGCACGCGGACTCCGCGAGCACCTGGCAGGTTCCATTCGGCAGACAGCACGCGCCGGGCGTCTCGCAGTTGATCGGCGTCCACGAGGCGCGCATCACCCAGTCACCGCTCGGACGGCAGGCGGTCGGCATCTGCGCGAAGGTGCGCCATCCCGCGGGGCATCCGAGGACGCCGCAGTCGAGCGCGAAGATCCAGTTCTGCGACGGCGCCTGCAGCCCGCCGACATCGGTCGTGGGGAAGGCGTTCGAGGTCGCCGGAGGCGCGACGAGGCAGGGATTCGAGGTCTGGTTGTTGTGATCGTCGATGCGGAAGCCGATCGAGAAGGTGTGGCTGCCGTCGTCCTGCAGGATCATCTGCTCGGGATCGCCCGGATCGATGCCGAACTGGATGTTCGTTCCGTTGGTGCCCGGCGGAATGACGAGGTGCGGCACATCGACGCCGTTCGAGGAGTAGGCGTAGACAAGCGTTCCGTTCGCGGGCGTGCCCTGCCAGACGAGGACGGACCACTTGGTCGTCGTCGTCACCGACGAGCCGCTCGTCGCGAAGATCATCTCGCAGAGGTCGAGCCGCAGCGGGAAGTCGCCGGGCGAGAGCGTGTACGAGCATGCGGCGACCTCGCCCTCGGCGAAGCCCGCCTGCACGATGTACTGACCGCCCTCGAAACTCGCGTTCGTGTGCGTCGACTGGATCTGCGGGCAACCACCCGCGACGCCGCCCTCGCCGCCGCCGCCACCCTTCCCCGCCTTGAAGTCGGGCGAGGCGAGGAGCCACGGCGTGTCCTTCGTGCCGATCGGATCCTCGAGCCCACGGAAGCCGTCCGCATGCGCGGCGCCTGCGAGAAGCGCGGCCGCGAGGAGGCAGGACGGGACGGACGATGCGACGGCGGGGCGCGAGACGATCGGCATCTGGAACTCCGTTTCAGGGAAGGCGCGCGCGGATCGGCGCGCGGGAACCTTCGGTTCGCCGCCCCCATCCGTGAGGCGGCCGTGTTTCGAGACTATCACCGCCGTGCGCTTCGCCAAGGTGTTTTGCGCGGGGAGGTGCGATTCGGACTCGTGGTGGGACCTGTGGAGGGACTCGTGATCGGACGCGTGATCGCACTCGTGATCGCACTCGTGATCGGACCGGGGCGAGACCCGCCACCCGTGCGGCGCCCCTTGGAACGCGGGTCGCGCAGGGAGCATGCCGAGCGACGCGGACCGAGAACGATGCGCGCGACCAGCATCGGAGCGCACGACTCGACAAGCGCGCAATCCGCGTGGGCTATCGGCGATTCAAGGCGATTGCAGGCAATTCCAACGCGTTTCGCGGACGGCACGACGCCCGCGGCGATGCGACGGCGCGGGCGAGGACCATTTCCACGCGCCGGAGAACCTCATCGCGCGGCGAGGACCGCCGCGAGCGACTCGACGATTGCGTCGGGCTCGGGGAGACGCCCGGGACCGCTTGCGCGGCACGCCTGCCAGCCCTCGCCCGGCGCGAGAATCTGGAAGCCGTCGTCGCGCAGGGTCGCGAGGTTGCGCTGCGTGGCAGGCTGCCGCCACATCGTCTCGTTCATGCTCGGCGCGAGGACGACGGGCGTCCGCGCGCGGTCGATCGAGGCGACGAGAAGCGACACCGAGTCGTCGCACCGACCGGTCGCGAGGCGCGACAGCATGTCCATCGTGCACGGCGCGACGAGGCAGGCGTCGAGCCCCGAGGCGAGGCGGATGTGCTGCGGATCGCCGGGCGTCGCGGACTCCCAGGGCGAAACGATGACGGGCCGCCCCGAAAGCGACTGGAAGACGAGCGGCGCGACGAAGCGGGTCGCGTCGGGCGTCATCGCCACGACGACTTCGGCGCCCGCCTGCGCGAGCGTGCTGACGACGCCAGCGACCTTGTAGCTCGCGATGCCCGCGCAAACGCCGACCGCCACGCGGCGACCCTGGAAGGCGGCGAGCGTGGCGGGATCTCCCTGGTACATGGCGAGGGGGCGGTCGAGCGACAGCCGGCGGCGGGCGCCGGCGCGATCAGCGCTTGCGCGCGGGCGCGCCGCGCATCTTCTCGATCTGCTCGGGATCGATCTCGAGCGTGATCTTGTCCTGCATGATCTCCTCGATCACGAGCTCGAGATCGGAACGGCCGTTCCGATCGACGAGCGGACGGGCTCCGTCGATGATCTCGCCGAGGCGGCGCTGGATGAGGGCGGTGAGCTTGAAGCGGCCGCCAAGCTTGTCGACGATGTGATCGCTCTTGAGTGCTTCGATCATGGTTCTCTTCGATCGGGGGGCGTGCGGAAATCGGATGCGGGCGCTCGCGCGGAGGGTGCGCCGAGGCGCCTCCCCACGCCCAGGGCGACGCGCAGGCGCCTCGGGCGAAGGGAGTTAGTATAGCGGACTCCGCCGCAACCACCCGTGTCGATGCCCGATCCCGAGCCAAATCCCGAGCCATCCCCCTTCGCTGGGCCGAGTCCGTCGACGACTCGGGCGCGCCGCCCGCGGCGCCAACGGGCGGCGGGACCGGTCGAGGTCGTCGAGGACCGCGTCTGGCGGGTCGGCCTCGCCGTTGGGCGCGGCCTGACGCGGATCGGCTTGAACCGCGAGCGACGCCTTCTCATCTGGGCGGCCCTCACGGGGATCGCGCTTGCGATCATCGCCCTCGCATTTATCCGACCCATCCAGTGGGCCGAGGAGGGGGCGATCCAATGGGCGAAGTCGCATCCCGCGCAGGTCGGGGTCGCGGTCGCGGTGGTGCCGGTGCTCGGCGCGCTCCTCTGCGGCGCCGTGCAGTCGGCGATCCGCGTGAAGATCCGCGTCCACGGCGTGTCGAGCGTCCTCTACGCGATCCACCGCCGCCGCTCGCATCTGCCCGCGAAGCTCGCGGTGCGGACCTGGCTCGGCTCGACCGCGATCATCTCGACGGGCGGCTCGGCGGGCCCCGAGGGGCCGATCGTCACCATCGGCGCCACGCTCGGCTCGATGATCGCGCGCTTCCTCCGCGCCGATCCGCAGACCGCGACGACGCTCGTCGGCTGCGGCGCGGCCGCGGGACTCGCCGCGGTCTTCAACGCGCCGATGACGGGGATCTTCTTCGTCCTCGAGGTGCTTCTCCGCGACTTCTCGCTGAAGACCTTCACGCCGATCGTCATCGCGGCCGTGTTCGCGGCCGCGACGGTGCAGACGCTGCTCGGCACGCAGGAGCCGCTCTTCGGCGTCGGGGCGCAGATCCTCGCGGGCGGCGGCGACGGACTCACGATCGCGACCGCGCCCGCATTCGCCCTCCTCGGACTCGTCTGCGCGATCACGAGCGTCTTCTTCGTGCGGACGCTGCAGGCGAGCGAGACCGCGTTCAACAAGCTGCCGATCCCGCGCTGGCTCTCGCCCGCGGCGGGCGCGCTCCTCCTCTCGCTCCTCGGCCTCATGCACGTCGCGTTCGAGGCGCGATGGCTCGACTTCGGACAGGGCCCGCTGCCCCCCTTCTTCGGAAACGGCTATCCGCTGGTGCGCACCATCCTCGAGCCCGCGTTCTACGCGAGCGAGACGGCGCTCGTCGTGGCGGCCCTCCTCGTCGGCCTCGCGGTCGTCAAGTGCGTCGCGACGAGCCTCACGCTCGGCTCGGGCGGCATCGGCGGTCTCTTCGCGCCGGCGCTCCTCGTCGGCGCGCTCGTCGGCGGCGCGTACGGCAGCATGGGTGAGCTGCTACCGATGGTCGGCGAGATCGGGCCCGCGCGGCTCGCGCTCGCGGGGATGGCGGGCGTCGTCGCGGGAACCACGCACGCGCCCCTCGCGGGCGCGATGCTCGTCTACGAACTCTCGCGCGAGCCGACGATCCTCCTCCCCGTCATCCTCGTCGCCGCGCTCTCGACGATCTTCGCGCGGCTCCTCGAGCGGCACAGCCTCTACACCGCGGAGCTCGCGACGCTCGGCGTCCGCCTCGGGTCCGCGTCCGATCTCTCGGCGCTGCGCCGGCTCCGCGTCGGCGACGTGCGGCCGAAGCGCGCGGCGACGGTGCGCGGCTCCGCGCCGGCGACCTCGCTGCTCGCGCTCGCCGACGGCAACGACGACTTCATCGTCCTCGACGACTCGGGACAGCTCGAGGGCATCGTCGGCGCGCGCGACATGCGCATCGCGCTCGTGAACCGCGAGGCGCTGCCGCTCCTCCAGGTGCGCGATGTCGCGCGCACGCGGATCCGCGTCCTCGACCGCGACCTGCCGCTCGACCACGCGCTCGATCTCCTCGCGAAGGGCCCGCTGCCCGTGCGCGACGAGAAGGGCGCGATCGCGGGCGTCCTCACGCGCGGCCGGCTCATGCGCCGCTGGCGCCGCTCGCTGGAGCAGGAGCAGTGACGGACGACGCGCCGCGCGCGGCCTCCTTCCGCTTCGGGCGGGCGCGCAGGCTCACGGGGCGCGGCGCGTTCAAGTCGGTGCTCGATGCGCGCGCGCGGGTCGACTGCGGAGCGTTCGCCCTGCACGCGAAGCCCTCCGACGCGCCGCTCGCGCGATTCGGGATCTCGATCGGGCGCCGCTGCGGAACGGCCGCGCGGCGGAACCGCATCAAGCGGCTCCTCCGCGAGGCGTTCCGCCTGTCGCAGCACGAACTCCCGCGCGATGCGCCCGCGCCGTACGATCTCGTCGTCGTCGTCCGACCGCACGAGCCGATGCCGCTCGACGAGTACCGCGGACGGCTTCTCGAGGCGATCGGACGGCTGCACGCGACATGGATGAAGCGCCACCAGCGGGCCGAGCGGACGGCCATGACGGAGGATGCGGCGCGGCGCACGGCGGATGCCGCGCCGGAGGCGATGCGCGAGTCGGCGACCGACGCCCCTCGCCCGCCGCACGACTGCTGATCCTCGGCGTGCGCGGCTACCAGGTCGTCCTCGGTCCCCTGCTCGGCGGGCACTGCCGCTTCGAACCGAGCTGCTCGTTCTACGCGCTCGAGGCGCTCGCGAAGCACGGCGCCGTCCGCGGCGGATGGCTCGTCCTCCGCAGGCTCGGCCGCTGCCAGCCGTGGGGCGGACACGGGCACGACCCGGTGCCGTGAGACGCGGTCGACGACGGCGCCGAATCGGCGTACCGTCGCGCGCGACGATGCGCACGAGGGACCGCGACCCGAGGCCGCACCTCCGCCATCGCATCCGTCGCGACAGGCTTCGTGCCGCGTCTCGCCGCGCGCTTCACCAGACTCGTCGACAGACGCCTCGCGTCACGCCTCGCGCACGCGGTTCGCGAGGTGCCCGACGCCAGGAATGCGCACCTCGATGAGGTCACCGTCCTTCAGATAGACCGGCGGCTTGCGCCCCGCGCCGACGCCCGAGGGCGTTCCGGTCAGGATGATCGTTCCCGCGCGCAGGGTCGTCCCGCGCGAGAGTTCCGCGACGAGGAACGCGACCTTGAACACCATCAGCGAGGTCGGCGCGTGCTGCATGCGGACGCCGTTCAGGAGCGTCTCGATCTCGAGCGCCTGCGGATCGGGCACCGCCGACGCGGGCACGAGGTCGGTCATCGGGCAGAAGGTGTCGAAGCTCTTGCCGCGGCAGAACTGCCCGCCCGACCCCTGCTGCTGCCACCAGCGCGCGCTCACATCGTTCGCGACGCGGTAGCCCGCGACGAACGAGAGCGCGTCGGCCTCGGCGGCATCGCGGCAGTCGCGCGCGATCTCGACGGCGAGCTCGCCCTCGTAGTCGACCTGCGGACCGTTCTCGCGGCAGATCGCGGGAATCACGATCTCCGCGCCGTTCGGGCACGCCGACGAGGGGTTCTTCATGAAGACGAGCGGACGCTCGTCGGTCTTGCCGCCCATCTCGGCGGCGTGGTCGGCGTAGTTGCGCCCGATGCAGAGGATCGCGGGAGGAAGCGTCATGCCGCGCACGATACCGCGACGCCGCCTGCGCGCGCGCCACGCCGCGGGCTCGAGCGCCACGCCGCGCACGCGCGCACGCGCACCGCGCCGGGGGCGCTACTTGCGCTCGGCCCCCGCCGTCCCGTCGCCCTCGGCCTCGCGACGCGCGCGCTCGGCCGCGGCGGCCTGCGCCTTGCGCACCTCCTCGAGTCCGGGCGGCTCGGGCAGCGCCTCGGCGAAGGGCATTCCCGTCGACGCGAGACGGCTGCGCGCGTACTCCGCCTCGAGGAGCGGCTTCACGCGGTCGTAGACGAGCGCGCGCACATCCTCGGGCGCCTTCCGGTAGATGACGAGGCGGTCGAGGAGCGGCTGCTGCGTATCGAGGAGCACCTTGGCGAAGACCGCGGGCACCGACTGCTCGAGTTCGCCGAGGAGGTCCTTCATGCGGCCCTCCCCGAACTTGTTCACGAAGTCGTTGTAGCGGGCCTCGCGGAAGTAGGTCGTGAGTCCGCGCGCGAACTCGAGCGCGTCCTTCAGCACCGTCTCGTCGTCGAGGAGCAGGCCCTCGCGGAAGCCGCGCTCGAGCGCCGAGAAGACGTCGCTGCGCGCGACCTCGGGCTGCATCTCGTACTCGCCGAAGGTCACCTCCTGCACGAAGTCCTCGAGCGGCTTCTGGTACGCCTGGTGCGGGTTGAAGCTTCCCGACCCGTACAGGCGGTCGAGCTTGTCGAGGATCTCCTGCGCGCCCGCGGGGTCGCCGGCGCGGTAGAGCTCGCGCACGGCCTGCTTCATGAAGTTCTCGTGGAAGTCGGTGAAGGTGTCGCCGCCCGCGCCGCGCGTCTCGTAGTGCTTGTCGTAGAGCTTCTCGAAGTAGCGGTCGATGACGCGGATCCAGCGCGGATCGTTGAGCCGCGTGACGTTGTCGCCGCTGAACGGGTCGTAGCTCACGACGCCCGAGCGGGCGAGCGCCTGCATCGCCTGGATCTCCGTGCGGTCGTTGTTGAGGCTCTTGAAGATCGTGTCGTCGTTGATGCGCCCCTCGCCGAACTGGGCGCCGCGACGGGACCAGTAGAGGGCGTGCGCCGCGGGATGGCGCCAGTCGAGCGGCCCCGTGTCGCGGGTGTACTCGGCCATCAGCGCGGGGTCCATGTTGTACGCGTCGATCAGGACGCGCTTCCGCAGGAAGGTCACGAGCTCGCTCGCGGCCTTCGCGTTCTTCTCGGCGCCGAAGGTCGCGTCGAAGACCCCGAGCAGGGTGACGATCTCGTCGTTCATCCCCTTGAGGTCGAGCATGCGCGCGTAGGGCGATCCGCGCAGCGCGGCCCACTCGCCGAACCGCAGGAGAAACGCCTTGTCGGGCGCGAAGGCGTAGCGCGGGCCGAGCGGCTCGAGCCGCTTCTCGAGCTCCGCGACGAACTCCTTCACCGCGGGATCCTTCGCGTAGAGCTCGTCGAGCGTGTCGGGCGCGTCGGCGATCGACTGGATCCACGCCTTGCGCTCCTCCCAGTCGAACGGCGGCACGCCGAGAAGGAACTGCCACTCGCGCGCGAACTGGCGCTTGTAGTAGAGGTGCGCGTCGTCGGCCACGCCGTCGAGCTTGTGCGCGTACCAGAACGCGAGCTCCTTGCAGAGGTGGAGGTCGTTCGGGTTGTAGCGGATGCCCCGGTCGCGGACGAGCGAGAGCCCGGCGTTCACCCACGCCCAGCGCTCCTCGGGCGTGTTGGTCATCACCGAGATGTTGTAGGCCATGTTGTGGCCGTGGAACGCCCAGACCTCGGGGAAGCGCGGCTGCAGCTTGGTGATGAGGTCCGAGTCGGCCATCACCTCGTAGAGGAGCCCCTTCTCCTTCTGGAGCGTGACCTTGAGCCACAGGTAGTCGACGATGAGCCCGCGCAGCGCGCCGATCGCGGTGCCGATCGCGACGATCGGCGGCGCGCCGTCGATCGAGACGTCGGTGTAGCGCAGCGCGTCGCGGTCGGCCACCGCGGTCATGCGCGGCTGCAGGAGCCCCGCGACCGCGAGCGACGCGACGAGGAGGACGGCGGCGATGGACTGGATCAGGCGGTCGCGCACGTCAGCCTCCCTGCCCGCTGTAGATGGCGAGTTCCTTGCGGCGGAAGATCATCGAGCCGAGGACGAGGAGGATGCCGCTCCACGCGAGCCCGATGAGCGCGAAGGTGCGGCCGACCGCGCCCCACGAGACCTCGCGGCCCTCGACGAGCGGGCCGTTCGCCCCCGCCTCGCCGTAGGCGCGCACGGTGAACTCGGTCGCGCTCGCGACCGCCTTGATGAGGCCCTCGACGGTCTTGAGCGTCGCGCTCTCGGTGCGGATCCGGTACTCCGAGATGCTGTTGGCGAGGAACGGCCCGAGCGAGCCCGCCGCGAAGATCGTGAAGACGACGAGGCAGGCGACCGGGAAGCTCAGGAACGACGCGCAGGTGACCGCGAGCATCGCGAGGAAGGAGAGCTTGAGGAGGTTCACCATCTGCGCGCGCACGAGGTTCTGCCCGAAGCCGCCGACGCGGTAGAGGAGTTCGAGCCCGTCGGGATCGAAGGCGATGGTCGCGCGGCCCGGGATGAACGGGCTCCGCCCCGCGGGCGCGTCGGCGCGGTACTCGAGGTTCGCGACGCGCACCTTGAGCGTCCCGTCCGCGGCGATCGCGTTGTAGGGAACGGGCACGACGTTCGACTGCGCGGGCGTGAAGCGCCGGTCGTCCCAGCTCTCGCCGTCGCCCTCGCCGAAGATGAAGACGACGGGGAAGCGCTCGTTGGGATCCTGCGATCCCGCGAAGAACTTGAAGCGAAGCGTCATGTTCGCCTGCGCCTCGCGCGCCGCGGAGAGGCCGCGGAACACGTACTCGCGCTCGGTGTTCGGCGCGATCGAGCGCTGCGCCTTCAGGTACTCGCCCGCGATCGAGCGCGCGAGCTCCTTCTTGATGTCGATCTCGTTGCGCACGCCGTCGCGGAGGTCGGCCTGGATGTTCGGATCGGCGCGCATCGCCTCCTCGACCGCGCTCGCGAGCTCGTCGGACGGGAGCATCTCGAACTTCGGGAAGCCGCCGACGCGCGCGACGAGCACCTCGCTGTCGACCGCGATCGCGTCGAAGATGTCCTGCGCCGCGCGCGAGCGGACCTGGACGAGGAACGAGTACATCGCGAGCGACGCGGTCGCGAGGATCGTCGCGTTGAGGACGACGAGCCCGAGCCACTTTCCGAGGAGCCACGAGAAGCGCGAGACCGGCTTCGTGAGCGTGAGCCACGCCTGGCGGTCGCGGATCTCGAAGGCGACGGTCGCGCATCCGAGGAAGACGGTGAGAAGCGCGCAGCTCACGAACATGAGGTCGAGCGAGCGCGCGAGGTAGGTCTGGACCTGGTAGCGGAGCGGCGACGCGCGGTCGATCCACACGGGAAGGAGCGGAATGACGACGACCGCGACCGCCGCGAACGCGACCGCGATGCGGAGGCGCATCGCCTCGCGGACGACGCCGCCCGCGACCGCCGCCGCGGGCGACGCGCGGTCGAGCACCGCGAGCGCGGCGTGGACGAGGAGTGCGAAGACGAGGAGAAAGAGCGGGATCGCGACGAGGCTCGCGACGAGATCGCGCGGATCGCCGCCGAGGATGCGGAAGTCGAGCGACGCGAGGAGGAGCCCGACGCCACCGAGCGCGGCCGAACCCGCGAGCGCGCCGAGGAGCGGCAGCACGAGCCCGCTGAAGACCGCGAAGTGGATCGCGACGAGCGCGACCGCCGCACCCGCGAGCGCGAGCCAAGGCTCCTCGGCGACCGCCACGGGAAGCCAGCGCGGGTACATCGTTCCGACGAGGAGGCTCGTCGCCTCGGCGATCCGCTCGAGGCGGCCGCTCTCCTCGAAGAGCCGCTGCAGTCGCGTCGCGAGCGCGGGATCGCCGACCGTGCGGCCGGCGACCTCGACGGTGCCGTTCTCGACGAGGGAGAGCGCGACCGCGTTCTTCTCGACGAGGTTCGCCTCCTCGAGGATCGCGGGGATCGCCGCCGCGAGGCGCCGCATCGACGCCGCCTCGGCGTAGAGGACGCCCGCCACCGCGAGGACGGCGACCGACAGGATCGCGGCGACGGTCACGCGGAATCCACGCCGACGGCCGAGGTCGGAGAGACGCTCGGAGAGGCGCTTGAGGAGGCTGGTTCCCTCGCGGCTCACGCGCGGCCACCGTCCTTCGATCCGCCGCGCCCCTCTTCGGGCGCGTCGTTCAGGAGCGAGTCGATCAGGCCGCGATCGACATCCGACGCGGGCGGCGTCGCGGGCGGGCGCGGCGTCGCGACGGGTGCGGGGCCCGCGCCCTCGCGGCGGGCATCGCCGAGCAGTTCGCCGAGGACGGACTCGTCGGCGCGCTTCGTCGTTGCGGGCGCGGCAGGCGCGCTCCGCACCGCCGACGCCGCGGGCGCGACCGGCTCGGGCGCGCGCAGCAGTTCGTCGACGACCGCGCGGCCATCGCCCGCGGGCGGCTCCTCGCCCTGGAGGAACGACGCGATGCGGCCGCCCGACTGGGCGCCGCTCGTCGCGAGCTGCTCGGCGCGCGCCTTCTCGACGATGTCGAGGAAGAGCGCCTCGAGCGACTGCCGCGGCGACTCGACGCGCTCGATGCCGACATCCTGGACGCGGTGCAGCGTCTCCTCGACGGCGCGGATCGCCTCGTCGGAGAGCCGCGGCGTGCGGATGAGCGTGTGCGAGCTGTCGGCGAGGAGTTCGGTCGCGGTGCCGCCCGCGCGGATGCGGCCGCCGTAGAGGATCACCATGCGGTCGCACACGTCCTCGACATCGGCGAGGAGGTGCGAGGTGAGGAGGATCGTCTTTCCGCGGCGACCGAGCTCGAGGATGAGGTCCTTCACCTGCCGCGTGCCGATCGGGTCGAGGCCCGAGGTCGGCTCGTCGAGGATGAGGAGCTCGGGATCGTTCACGAGCGCCTGCGCGAGCCCGAGGCGCCGCGCCATGCCCTTCGAGAACTCGCCCGCCGCGCGGTGCGCCGCCTGCGAGAGGCCGACCATGTCGAGGAGTTCGCCGGTGCGGCGGCGGCGCGTGCGGCGGTCGAGGCCGAAGAGCTTGCCGTAGTAGTCGAGCGTCTCGGTCGGATTGAGGAACCGGTAGAGGTAGGTCTCCTCGGGGAGGTAGCCGATCCGCTTCTTCACCGCGACATCGCTCGGATCGCGGCCGAAGACGACGAGCCGGCCGCGCGTGCGGCGCAGGAGCCCGAGGATCATCTTGATCGTCGTGGACTTGCCCGAGCCGTTCGGTCCGAGCAGCCCGAAGATCTCGTGGCGGTCGATGTGGAAGTCGATGCCGTCGACCGCGCGCGCGGTGTCGCGCATCCAGAAGTCGCTGAAGGTCTTGGTCAGGCCCGCCGCATCGACGATGCGCTCGCCGGTGGGGCCTCGTTCATGGTTCGACATCGGGTTCCTCGCTTCGCGGTCGCTCTCCGCCTCGCCGGCGGGGTGACGGTTCGCCACTCGTGGCGTTCGTGTTCGGCCAGGTCGTCTCGACGAGACGCCGGACCTTCCGGCATCGTCAGCGGCCGATGCCGCCCGACGCGTCGCGCCGGAGCTTCCGGCCCGGACGCCCGATGAAGATCTGCTCGCTGTTGGGCGCGTAGAAGCCGCCCGCCGCGGCGGCCTCGGCCTGGGCCTTGCGGCGGGCGATCTCCGAGTCGCGGCGCGCCTGCATGATCTCGGCGCTGCTCGTGACGCGCAGGCTGAACTCGCCGAGGAGATCGCTCGCCGCGAAGATCTCGGCCTGCGGATTGTCGAGCACCTCGGCGACGGCCTGCAGCCAGAGCTGCCGCACGACCTGCCGCACGTCGCCGCCGCTCGCGACGAGCCCCTCGACGCGACGCACGTCGCGCTCGAGGCGCGAGACGAGCGCGGTTTCGGCCGCCTTCGCGCGCAGGATCGTCTGCGCGACCTCGCCGCCGACATCGCCCGCCTCCATGCGACGGCCGAGCGCGACGAGCGCGCTCTCCGCCGCCGCGCCGTCGCCCGACTCGAGCGCGAGCTCGTAGGCGCGGATCATCTCGAGGAGTTCGGCGTAGACCTCGCCGCCCGCGATCTGGGTGAGCGTCGCGACCGCCTCCTGGCGCGCGCGCTCGATCTCGCCCTTCGCGTACTCGCGGCCCGTCTGCACATCGCGCAGGCGGTTCACGACCGCGAAGGGCTGGTAGCGCTCGGGCGCGCGCACGATCTCGAGCGCGATGCCGACATCGAGCCGGTCGAGGACGCGCTGCGCGCGCTCGCGCACGGCGGGCCCGAGGAGGTCGCGGCTGTCGGTGATCTCGTCGAGCGTCATGGTGCTCGCCGCCTCGACCGCCCCCTGCTTGATGGCGCTCTCGACGAAGACCGGCGCCTTCGCGGGATCGGCCGACTCGAGGAACTTCACCGCGTCGACGATGCGGTACTCGATCTCGAACTGCGCGTGCACGAGATCGCCGTCGCGCGTGAGGAGCGAGCCGTCGCGCGCGGGATCGAGTCCCGCGTTCGGATCGGCGGCCTCGATCTGCTCCTGCACCGTGCGCGGGCGCTCGTCGCCGCGGTTGAGGGACGCGGGCCAGAAGGCGCGGTCGACGCGCATGGTGCGCTTCTCGGGGAAGACGACGAGATCGCCGACGGGATACGGCCAGAAGGGCTGGAGGCCCGGCTGGACCTGCTCCTCGCCGTCGGCGCCCGCGATCGCGCCGAAGAGGGTCTTCACGCCGGTCGCGCCCTCGGGCACCGACTGGAAGCCCGAGAAGAGGAAGACGACGACGAGCGCGACGATGCCGAGCTGGAGGATGCGGTACGAGAGCCGCAGCGCCTCGCCGAGCGACTGGGTCGCGGGATCGAGCGCGTCGCGCATGCCGACATCGCCGCGGCCCGCGACATCGAAGCGCGCGCTGGCGGCGCGGCGCGGCGCGTCGTCGGCGGCGCCCGTCTCGTCGGAGAGGTTCGGTTCGAGAGGACCGTCGGTCATCGCTCCCCCGCCTCCTTCGCGCCTTCACCCGCGGCCGCGACGCCGTCCGTCGCCGCGGGCTGCGGCACGCCGCCCGCATCTCTCGACGCCGAGGTGTCGAGGAGGTGGAACGGCGCGCGCGTCGTGTCGCCGACGAAGGTCGTCGAGCCGCGCAGGCCCGCGCGCAGCGCGTCGATCCACGCGAGGAAGGTCGCGAGGTCCGCGTGCTGGTCCATGCGGCGGTAGTAGGAGGCCGCCTCCTCGGCGCCCTTCGCCTCGATGCGGGTCGCCCACTGGGTGGCGAACGCGCGGATCGTCTCGGCCTGGCTCGTCGCCTGGCTCTTGAGGGCCTCGGCCTGCGACTGCGCCTTCGCCGACTCGCGGCGGGCGAGCGTGTTCTGCACCTCGGCCATGCGGCTCAGGACGCTGACGGTCGTCTTCTGCGGCAGGACCACCTGCGAAAGGCCGACCGACACCGCCTCGATGCCCGTCTTCGCGGCGGCGGCGACGCCCTTGAGGATCGCGCCCTCCGCGTCCGACAGCCGCGCGTCCGGACCGACGAGCTCGTCGAAGTCGAAGCTCGCGACCGCCTTCACCGCGCCCGACAGCGTCTGCTCGAGGTCCTTCGCGGCCTCCTCGAGCGAGCCGCCGTAGCTCTGGAAGAAGGCCTGCGCGCCCTCGTCCGACTCGCCGACCTGCCAGAAGAGGTACGCGCGCACGACGACCTGCAGACCGTCCTTCGTCGTCGTCTGCACCATGGGGCTCTCGACGAACTGCTTGCGGCGGTCGATCTTCGTCACCGAGTCGATGAAGAAGGGCAGCTTGAAGTGGAGCCCCGCCTCGCGCTCGACGCCCGCTGGCTTCCCGAATCGCGTCTGGATCGCGATCTCGTGGAAGCTGACGGTGTAGGTCGTGCTGTAGAGGACGAGGACCGCGACGATCGCGAGTCCGAGGGCGATGGCGGAGGAGCGCTTGTTCATGCGTGCGTGCGTCCGGGTGTCTTGTCGTTCGTGTGTCGTGTCATCGCGGGAAGGGTGGCGGCGACGGCGTCGTCCGTGCGTCGCACGGTCACTCGCCGTCCGGCTTCTTCTCGAGGTAGTCGGTGAGGTTCAGGCCCGAGGTCGGCTCGCGCATCTCGACATCGAGGCGCACGCGGTCGGCGTCGGGGAGGAGCATGTACTTGACGCGCACCTGCGCGAGTCCCTCGGCGATCGCGTCCATCGTGCGGCGCGTCCGGTAGAGGTCGGGGTTGATGCGCCACGCGGCGGCCTCGCCGAGAACCTCCTGCGCGATCGACTGCGTGTCCATCAGGTTCGACCAGCGCATGGCGCGGGCGTTCGCGATGACGGTCGCGGCCTGCGCGCGCGAGTCGAGGACCACCTGCTCGAGGCGGAGCCGCAGCGCGTCGGCCGCGGCGCGCGCGGCCGCGTCGCCCTTCTTCGCCTCGCCCTCGAGGCGGGCGAACTCCGCGAGTCCCGCGGCCATCTCCTCGGCCTTCGCCACATCGCCGAGGATGAAGCTCATCGTGGTGTTGACGGTGCTCTGCGCGTCCTCGAGCTGGCGCCGCGCGTTCTGCCGCGCGATCGAGAGCTCCTCGAACTTGCCGCCCTCGGTGCCGGGCGGACGGAGCCTGGGGATGCTGACGCCGACGACCTCGACGCCCGTCTCCGCGGCGTCGAACGCCGACTGGATCGCCTGCGCGAGGGCGTCGACGAGCGGCGCGTCGACGGGCGGCGAGAGCACCTCGGCGAGCGACCGCACGCTCATCGCGCGCGTCACCTCGCGGAGCGCGATCGCCTTCAGCGCGCGCTCGCGCATGTCGAGCGTGTCGCGGCGGCTCTTCGCGTCGTTCGCGAACTCGAGGAAGTTCCAGAGCGCGAGGTCGCGCACGCGGTACTGGAGGACGACATCGGCCTCGACGAGCGCGAAGGCGCCCGCGACGCCCGTCTCGTCGGCGGCGGCGCCCGCGTCGTCGGGCGACGCGCCCGCGGCGACGAGGAAGAGGTTGTTGTCGCGCGAGGTCTCGATCGACTCCTCGCCCCAGACGAGGACCTGGTCGGACCGCACGGGACGGACGATCCCGAGCGGCAGCTCGCGCACGAGGTTCACCCGCTCGACGACCGCGGTGTCGACGGGCCACGGCAGCTTCAGCATCGCGCCGCCCTGGTAGACGTCGCCCACGGGCGCGCCGAAGCGGAGGCGCCGCCCCTGCTCCTGCGGCTCGACGACGACGAGCGTCGTGAGGAGGAGGAGCACCACCACGCCGAGCGCCGACAGCCGCACGACGCTCCGGAGGAGCAGCTGGTAGCCCCACGAACTCGTGATGTCGAAGCCGAACTGGTAGTTCACCGCTTCGTTGATCGAGCGCACGATCGAGTCGGGCGCGGCGAAGAGGCTCAGGATCCGCGAATCGAACGCCGGTCGCGGCGTCTCGCCCGCGCGGCGCGGGCGGTAGAGGTTGAGGACGAAGTTGAGCGCCGTCTCGATCGCGACCACGATCATGAAGATCGCGATCCCGTAGGCGATGCCGCGGAGGACCTGGCTCGGCGTCGACGACGCCGCGTCACCCTCCTTCAGCATCTCGAAGACGGTGCCGACGCCGAGCGCGAGCGCCACGAGCGCGTTGCCGACCATGACGCCCGCGCCACCGCGGAGGTTCGTCCAGGCCGGCTGCACGGCCATTCCCGCGAGGAACCGCGAGAAGATGAAGCTGACGAGCGCGGTGCCGAAGGCGACCGCGAGCTGCCACCCCGCCGCCGTCGTCGCGCCGAAGACGCCGTAGTCCGCGTTCGGGTCGCCCTCGACATCGAGCCACCAGAGGAGGCCCCATGCGAAACCGACCAGAAGCGCGGCGTAGACCACGCTCAGGGCCGGCATGAGGACGCCGTGCATCAGGTCGAGGCGCTTGCGCGCGACGCGCGCCTCGTCGGTCGCGAAGAGGCGCCCCTCGTCATCGAGCCGCGCCCCGCCATCCATCTCGAGGCTCTCGAGCCGCTCGAGGCGGTGCTGGTGGAAGACGAGGATGAGGCCAAGCCAGACCACGAGGCCGGTGAAGGCCCAGGTCGCGGCGAAGACCGCGGTCGAGTCGCCCGTCCCGTTTCCGAAGAGGAGGAGGAGGAGCGCGATGGCGAGTTGCGCGAGGAAGCCGGCGATGGAGACGCCGGTGGCCCGCTGATAGGCTTGGTGGTCGATTCGCATCGTGGATCGATCGAAGCGGCGGAATCCTGGATGTCCGGACCGGTCGCCGCGGCGGTCGCCGACGGGCGGAGAAGACTCGGGTCCGAGGTGAGAGATGAGCCGGCGCGAACGCCGGGGCGGTACTGTAAGGTACGCGTGCGCCTCGTGCAGCGCGCAGGGGAACGCGAGGGGTCCGTCGGTTCGGACTCGTCGTTTCGGGATCCGCGGCGAAGGCTCGGTGGAACGGGCTCGACGACGCACGCACGGCGATCGAGACGCACGCCGCGGCGCAACGCCCCGCGCTCGAAGTCGCGCCCGAACCAGCGCGGGCGCGCGTCGACCGGCGCCTCCACGCGGAAGTTTCCCGCGCAGGCGACCCGCATGCCCCGACGGCCGAACCCGCCCGCCACGACCGCCGTTCCTGTCACCCTCGCCCGCCCGAGCACCCCCGCCCCACCCCCGACGACCACCACGCCATGACGATCCTCGAGCAGCTTCTCGCGATCGCCCGCAACACCTTCCTCGAGTCGATCCGCCAGCCGATCGTCCTCGTGGTGGCGATCGCGGCGACCATCCTGATCGTCCTGAGCAATCCGTTCAGCGCGTGGACGATGCAGGACGACCAGCGCATGTTCGTCGACATCGGTCTGTCGACGGTGTTTCTTGCGACCGCGGTCCTCGCCGCCTTCATCGCGACCAACGTGCTCGGCCGCGAGATCGACAACCGCACCGTCCTCACGGTCGTCTCGAAGCCGGTCTCGCGCCCCGTCTTCGTGGTCGGAAAGTTCGTCGGCGTCTCGGCGGCGATGTCGGTCGCGCTCCTCCTCCTCGGGCTCGTCTTCATGCTCGTCGAGGTGCACGGCACGCTCCAGACCGCGCGCGACCCGATCCACATGCCCGTCGTCGTCTTCGGCCTCGGCGCGGTGGTCGCGGCGGCGCTCGCGGGCGCGTGGATGAACTACTTCTACGGCCGCAGCTTCGCCGCATGGACGGTGTCGCTCGCGGTGCCCCTCCTCGGGTTCGCGTACCTCCTCTCGCTCCTCTTCGACGCGGAGTGGAACGGCGTCGCGATGTCGACCCAGTTCGAGCCCGAGATCTGGAAGGCGCTCGCCCTCATGGCCCTCGCGATGCTCGTCCTGAACGCGGTCGCGATCGCGGCGAGCACGCGGCTCGGCCAGGTCCTCACGCTGACGACCGTCTTCGGCGTCTTCCTCCTGGGGCTCCTCTCCGACTGGATGCTCGGCCGGCCGCTCGCCGACTCGGCCCAACTCCTCGAGAAGGCCCGCGCGGGCGAGGCGACGGTGGGCGCCGCGCAGTACGCGGGCTACGCGTTCCTCGCGTCGGCGCGCGCAGCGCTGCCGAACTTCCAGCTCTTCTGGCTCTCCGACGCGCTGACCCAGAAGAAGTCGATTCCCGCCGACTACATCGGCTACGCGGTGCCGTACGCGCTCGCGCTCGTGACGGCGCTCCTCTCGCTCGCGACGATCCTCTTCCAGCGTCGCGAGGTCGGCTGAGCCGCGCGACTCACGCGGGCGGCAGCGACCACTGCGCGATCTCCGCGCGCGAGCGGCGGCCGGTCAGGACGAGCGCCATCGTGAAGGGCCAGATGGCGAACGCGCCGCTCGCGATCGCGAGCATGACGATCGACTGACGCTCGATCGCCGCGGCGTCCTGAAGCGGCGGGAGCTGCTCCTCCTTCATCCCCTTCGCGCGAAGCGAGTCGCGGATCTCGCCGGTCATCGTGACCTGCCACTCGACCTGCGGCTTCAGCGTGAGGACCGCGAGCCCGAGCCCGACGACGACCATCACGAGCCGCGCGACGGCCCACGCGAGGACGAGCCGCGCGCCCGCGGGACGCCGCCGCATGAGCTGCACCGAGCCGATCACGAGGACGATGCCGAGGATGGCGAGCACCGCCGCCTGCGCGCCGCCGACGACCTGCACGATGCGCGGCGGAGGCGAGACCTCGAGCCCCGCCATCGCCATCATCTGCTGGTTGAAGACGGCGCCGAGCGCGCCGAATCCCTGCACGCAGAAGCCGCACACCGCGATCACGAGCGAGATCGCGCCGAAGACGATGGGCCAGCGCGAGCGCCGCGCGGCGAGATCGTCGGGGTACGCCGCGAACGGATCGGCGGCGGGCGGTGCGGGCGGCGTGGCGGACATCTCGGAGCGATCTTCCTGCATCCGCGCATCGTCCCGATTCGCGTGGCGAGCGCAAGCGGGCGTCTTCCGCCTCCTCGCCTCACTTCGACTTCCTCGCCGCGCCGGTCCCCGCCATGAACGAACGGAGCCCGCCGTGCGGCGGGCTCCGTCGATATCGAGCGTTCGGGGGTGGGGATCGCGACGGCTGCCGGACCGACCTCAGCCGCGCTGCGCCTTCTTGATGTCGGCGATGCGGCGACGGAGATCCTCGATCATGTCCTCGACGCGCTCCTTGTCGGGGCCGAGGCTCGGCTGCTCGTAGACCATCATCGGGTAGCAGCGGTCGTACCACTTCGCGATCTCGGTCAGGGCCTTGATCTGGTTGCCCATCTGCGCGATCTCGTCGCTGCCCGCGGGGTTCTGCAGGTCGTTGAAGAGGAGCGGCTTCGCCTTTTCGCACTCCTTGAGCGTGCGCTGCCACTCGGCGTGGATCTTGCGGCCGACATCGGACGCCTCCTTCCACTCGGGAAGCTGCAGGAGCTTCGCGAGCTCCTCCTCGGTGTCGGCGATGCCGTCGGCGAAGCCCGAGTGGAACGCGTTCTCGGCGTTGAGCGTGAGGTTCTCCTCGGCGTCGGAGAGCTTGTACTTCCCCTCGAGGGTCGCGTACCAGGTGACGACGCCCGTCTCCTCGTCCTTGTCGTAGCTGAGGAGCTCGGGGTTCGTGACCATGGCGCGACCGATGCCGGGGAACCGTCCACCGATCATGCAGGCCTCGCCGCACTTGTCGAGCCACGCCTCGAGGCGCGCACCCTGCACCGAGGTCGTCCCCGCGAACATGGTGATCGAACCGAGGGTGCCGATCTTCATGAAGTAGATCTCGTCGCAGTGGAGGCTGGTGAACGCACCCGCCGAGATCGCCTTCTTGATCCACGCGACGACGCGGTGGCGGCGCTTCAGGTCCTTCATCGTCTCGTGGATCTTGTCGCCCTCGATGACGAGACCGCCCGGGCTGTCGACCTGGAGGACGATGATCTGACCGGGGCCGTACTTGTCGGCCTCCTTGCCGATCGCCTCGATCTCATCGTGGCGCGCGCCGATGCCGACGGTGCCTTCCCAGGGCAGGAGGAAGATGTTCGGGTAGTCGCCCGTCGTCTCGACGATGGCGTCCTTGCCGCCGGCCGCGGGCGAGGCGGGCGTCGACGGTGCGGTCGTCGTCGCGGCGGGCGCGGCCCCTTCCGCGGGTGCGACGGGCGCGGCATCAAGCGTCTCGAGCTTCTTGAGATCGAAGCTGACGATCGTCTTGCGGACCTTCGTACCGCCCTCCTCGATCTCGAGGACGATCAGGTTCGTCTCGGCGCGCACCACGACGCCCTCGACGGTCGTCTGACGACCGCGCTCGGTGAAGGTCGCGCGCACGCGGGCGCCCGCGTCGCCGCGCCAGACGCCACCGCCCGAAAGCTTGACATCGGCGGCCTGCGCGAGACCCGAGGCGCCCGCGAGAACGGCGACGCCCGTCACGAGCGCGCCGAGGAAACGACGCGCACCGAGGTTCTTCCTGCTGCTGAGATTCTTCATCGTGTGATCCTGTGCGATCCGACCGCCCGCGAGGGGCCGTCGGGAATTCGTTCGTTTCCGTTCAGGTTCCGCGGCGTCCGCCGAAACCGCCACCACCACCGAGGCCGCGGCCACCGCCGCCGCCACCACCCGCGCCGCCACCGTTCTTCTCGGCGTCGCGGGCGCGCTGGATGTCCTTCTCGATGTTGTCGATCTGGACGAGGAGCGCGGCCTCGCTGATACCCATCTGACCGAGGCGCGTCTCGACGGCCTTGTACTGGCGGATCGCGCCGAGGACCTTCTGGAACAGCGCCTTGCGCTTGCCGAGACCGGCGACCGACTCCTCGACCTCCTGCGAATCCTTCAGCCAGTCCTGGCAGCGACGGAGGGCCTTGCGCCAGTCGGCGACGTACTGCTCCTGCAGCTTGACGCCGTTGTCGAGCTCGTCGTACTCGCGCTCGTTGAGGAGGTAGAGGAGGTCGTCGAGCGAGTCGGCGATGCCGTCGCAGAGGAGCGTGTCCTCGGCGAGCGTGCCGCTGAAGATCGCGGGCGCCTTGTCGCTCGAGTCGATCACCCAGGTGCCCGACGCGTCGCTGAGCCACTCGACCTCGCGGCCCTGGAAGCGCACCGAGAGCTTCTGCTCGGGATAGATGAGCGCATCGGCGAGGATGATCGGATAGCCGCCCTGCTGGAAGGTCGCCTTGATCATGCCCTGCCAGGCGGCGAGCATCTTCATGCGGACGTCGGCGTCCTCCCACTGCGACTTCACGCGCTCGCCGAGGTCGGCGGCGCCCTCGATGCGCGCGTCGCTCGCCATGTACATGTCGGGCCAGCCGAAGGCGAGAATCGACGAGATGCCGACCGCGTCGACGACCCACATGACCTGCTTCGTGTCGCGGAGCTCCTCGTGGAGGAACTTCACCATGTCGCGGAACTCCTCGACGCTCGGGATGCCGCGCTCGGTCGGGTCGTCGTTCTCGAGGTGCTCGATGCGGTCCTTGTCGGCGCTGTTGAGCCGGTAGACGACGATGTCGGGCTTCACCGCCTTGACGTCCTTCGCGATCATCTCGCAGAACTGGCGGTTGATGTCGGTGCCCATCTGGCCCTCCATCGGCACGACGTAGACGCGCGGCAGGTCGGCCTTCACGGCATCGCCCGCGAGGGCGGACATCGACGCGGCGGAGGCGAGGAGCGAGGCGGCGAGCAGGGTGTGGCGCATGGTGCGTTCCTGTGGGATGGCTCGTGAAGGGAGTCCTGACGGGACTCCTGGGAGTTGCTCGATCGGATGCCTTCGGGCGGGTGGCGGTCGCCGCGGGTGGCGAGGACCGACATGCCCGACCGACGCGACGGCTCCGTCGGGTGACGGATCGGCGCATACGCACCCCGCGGAACGGAGTTCCGACGGGACGCGGAGACGCATCCTACGGGCGCGTCCCGCCCCGTTGCGCGTTCCGAGGGTGGAGAACGCGGTTTTTCGCCCCGCGCCGGCTCAGGCCCCGGCCGCCGCATCGCGTGCGCGGGCGACCAGTTCGAGGGCCTCGGAGACGGTCGAGACGCGCCCTTCGAGCTGCGCGTCGAGCGCGAGATCGAGCCAGCCCTTGAAGGCGGGCCCCGGGCGCATGCCCGCGGCGATCAGGGCGTTTCCATCGAGGATCGGGGGTGGGAGGCGCCGCGCGGGCAGTTCCCGGTCGGCGAGGGTCCGCAGGGCCGCGACGGCTTCCGGCGCCTCCCGCTCGGTCACGAGGAGGGCCTCGTCGAATCCGTCGCTCGCGAAGAGGCGCTTCCGGCGGGCAACCGCGACGCCGGCGACCCCGCCCTCGCCCGCGAAGGCCGAGAGGATCTCCTCGCGACGGGCGAGGATCGCGGCGAGGCGGGACGTCTCGTGGTTCGAGAGGACGAGTCGGGCGCGGAGGGTCTCGACCGCGGCCTCCCGCGTGTCGGCCGCGGGGCGAGCGGCGCGGCCGCTCTCGGGTTCGATCCGATCGAGCCACCACGCCGCGAGCGGCGCGAGCCACGGCCCCGTCTCGGCAGGTGCGACCGCGGAGAGCCGCGCCCCGTCGAGCGCCGCGAGGCGGCCTTCCGCCGCGCTCCCCCGCTCGCCGAACACCGCGCCGTCGAGCCCGAGCTCCTCGACGAGCCGCGCCGCGCGCGCGCGCGCGGCGTGGGCGAGCATGCGGCGGAGTTCGTCGCCGACCCGCTCGGGGCTGACCGCGGCGAGTTCGTCGGCATGGGCGCGGATGGCGGCCGCGGTCGCGCCGTCGATCGCGAAACCGAGCCGCGCGGCGAAGCGCACCGCGCGCAGCATGCGCAGGCGGTCCTCGCGGATCCGGGCGTGCGGGTCGCCGATCGCGCGGAGGATGCCCGCCTCGAGGTCGGCCCTGCCGCCGACGAAATCGATCACCTCGCCCGTCGCGGGCCGCTCGAAGAGCCCGTTCACGGTGAAGTCGCGGCGCATCGCGTCGCCGCGCGCGTCGCTGAAGCGGACCTCGGACGGTCGGCGGCCGTCGTGATACGGCCCGTCCTCGCGGAAGGTCGCGACCTCGAAGGTGTGGCGGCGGTGGCGGACGAGCATGACGCCGAACGCCTCGCCGACGCCGCGCGCCTTGGGAAAGACGGCGCGGATCGCCTCGGGCGTCGCGTCGGTCGCGATGTCGAAGTCGTCGGGCTCGCGGCCGAGCAGGCGGTCGCGCACGCAGCCACCCGCGAAGAGCGCCTCGTACCCCGCGGCGACGAGGGCGGCCGCGACCTCGCGGGCCGCGTCGCGCGGCGACATCGAATCGGGCGACGGATTGGGCGATGCGTCGGGCGATGCGTCAGGCGATGCATCGGGCGCCGGCTCGGCCGGGCGTCCGGACGGAGGCGCGTCGCCGGTCACGCGCGCGGCTCCCGCCCCGTCCGCCGACGGTGGATCGCGCGCGCCTCGTCGTGGGCGCGGGCGACCGCCTCCTCGAGCGTCCGCAGCTGTTCCTCGGGCTTCATCGCGGCAAGCAGCGCACCGTCGATCGGCTCGCCGCAGACGCAGTCGATCTTCCCGAAGAGCCGCGGCAGCGCGCGCCCCTTCGGCCACGCATCGAAGGTGCCCTCGACGCCCATCGGGAGCACCGTCGCGCGCGCCCGCTTCACGAGGAGGAGGACGCCGCGGCGGAACGCCTGCCGTTCACCATCGGGCGAACGCGTGCCCTCGGGGTAGAGGATGACGACGCGCCCCGCCTCGAGTTCGGCGAGCGCCGCCTTCATCGCCTCGACATCGCCGCCCTCGCGGCGGATCGGACGCGCGCTCACCGAGCGGATGAGCCAGCCGAACGGTCCCTTGAAGAGCGTGTCGCGCGCGAGCGCCGTGAACTGCCGCTCCCAGACGGTGACGCCGTTCACCATCGGGTCGAGGAACGACTGGTGGTTCGAGACGACGAGGACGCCGCCCGTCGCGGGCACGCGCTCGCGGTGGTGGCGGCGCAGTCCGAGGAACGCCGCGAGGTACGCCCAGCAGCAGAAGGCGCAGAAATCCCACCAGATCGCGCGGATCGCGCCGCGCCCGGGGACGCGGCGGCGGAAGGCGAAGGGGTTCGGAATCGGGCTCACGGGTTCGCTCGGCGCGGATGTCGGTGACGGGGGCGGACGGGCCGTGCCGACGATCAGCGGTCGCCGCGCGCGCTCTCGGCGAGCGCATCGCCCGCGCGCCGCTTCACGATCTCGACGAGCCGGTCGATGACCTCGTCGATCTCGATGTCGCTCGTGTCGAACTTCTCGGCGCCTTCGGGCAGAACGAGCGGCCCGTCGGCACGCGTCGAGTCGAGGCGGTCGCGCTCGAGGATCTGGGCGAGCACCTCGGCGGCGGTCGTCTCGATTCCCTTCAGCGCGAGCTGGTCGACGCGGCGCACCGCGCGGATCTCGGGCCGCGCATCGAGGTAGATGCGCACATCGGCGTCGGGGAAGACGACCGATCCCTGGTCGCGGCCCTCGGTCACGAGGCGCGGGTGGAGCGAGGCGATGCGGCGCTGGAGCCGCACCATCGACGCGCGCACCGCGGAGTTCGACGCGACGAGCGAGACGGCGCGGGTCACCTCGGGCGTGCGGATCCGGTCGCCGACATCGACGCCGTCGACGAAGAGCGCGGGCGGATCGGTGGTCCAGTCGAAGCGGAGGTCGAGTTCCGAGACGAGTTCGGCGACGCGCGCGCCGTCGGCGGGATCGATCCCGCGGTCGAGCGCCTCGAGCGCGGCGGCGCGGTACATCGCGCCCGTGTCGAGGAATTCAAGCCCGAGCCGCTTCGCGAGCCGGTGCGCGACGGTCGACTTGCCCGTCCCCGCGGGTCCGTCGATCGTGACGATGAAGGACGCGGTGGCGGCCACGACCGTCACTCGGCCTCCTCTTCGCTGAAGCCGAGCTTGTTGAGATCGAGACCGAGCTCGAGATCGCCGTCGCCGTCGAGATCGAGGTCGAGGTCCACGCCGCCCGAGAGCTGCTGGCGCGCGCGATCGAGGACGGCGACGAGATCGGACGCGGCATCCGCCGCGCTCTCCTCCACGCCCTCCTTGACGCCCTCCTTCACGCCCGCCTTCCCGGGAGTCGGCGAGGACTTCGCGGCGCCCGCCTTCGACCGCCCCTTCCCCGTCCCGTCGGCCTTCGCCTTCGCCGACTGCCCCGCATCGCCCTCGGCTCGCGCGCCGCGTCCGACGAAGTCGAGCGCGAGCGTGTTCTGGTACCCGACGCTCAGGATGCTCTCGAGGCAGTCCTGCAGGCTGTAGCCGTCGTGCGTGCCGTCGTCGGCGAATCCGCGCACGCTCGCCGCGATCGCGGGCGCGTAGGGCGCGAGCTTGCGGAGCGTCTTGTCGATGTCGCCCGTCGCGTGCGCGTGGGCGAAGCTCGGATAGCTGCCGATCCGGAAGCCGCCGATCTTCTTGATGAGTTCGGTCAGCCGCGTCGCGTCGAAGGTCAGCCCCTCGCGCGGCGCGATCAGGACGCTCAGTTCGAAGCGGTCGAGCTCGCGGAGCGCGAGGCGCACGCCCTTCGCCGTCTCCTCGAAGGCCTCGTCGGTGTCGGGCGCGTCGATCGCGACCGCGATCGCGGGGCAGCCGAGGCGGCTCGCCGCGGTCCCGACGCGCCGCAGACGGTCGAGCGCGGTCGTCCAGGCGGGCCCGCGCCCGATGAAGTCGATCGGCGTCTCCTCGGCGAGCAGCAGGACCGGGCAGTGCGCGCGGTCGGCCTGGTCGCGGAGCTTTTCGAGTTCGGGGATGCCGAATCCCTTCAGGAGGTCGGTCGGCAGGTTGAGGCCGCGGAGCTGGAGGTCCGTCGCGGCGAAGGCGGGAAGCGAGAAGAGGTCCTTGCAGCGTGGATCGCGCGCGGCGAGGAGCGGTCGCGCGGAACCCGCGGAGAGGGTGAGGAGGATCTCTGGTTGCACGGGTTCGTATGGTCGGAGTTGGCGGAACGACGCGCCCAGACCTCGGGACGGGACGGCCGAACGGAGTCTAGCAAGTCGCGCA
>JBJOHC010000313.1:0-5520 GCA_046047955.1 Planctomycetota bacterium | reverse complement strand
ACCAGACGCCCCCCAGGGACCACGCCCCTGGGGGGCTCTCTTTGTTCGGCGGTTCCGAAGGTCGAGCGGCCAGGCGCAGGCGGCGCCCCCATGCACGCACGGGGCGCCCGTCGGAAGGCGCGGGAAGGAGACGCGCGAGAGGGGCGCGTCGCCCCGGCCGCGAATCGTCGCCGGTCGCAGGACGGGCCGAACGCGGCCTCTGGCGGTGCGGCCCTCGTCCGATCGAGGGTTCGACGAATGGGGGTCCTTCGCGAACGGGTGAGCGGAGTCGCGCGCGTCGACGCGCCGGAGCCCCCTCCGCGTCCTCCGTGCCGCGGCGCGAACGGCTTGTCCGGCGCGCAAGCGGAAGGGCGGCCTCGCGAATCGACGCGGGCGTCAGGCCACTTTCTCCGAGGAACGGCTTCCGGAGCACCATGCCTTTCCCGCCATCGCGTGCGGCGACGGGGCGATCGGGCAGGGCGACGGGTCATGCGCACGCCCGCTGCGCCGATCCGCCCGACGCGATCGCGTAGACTCTCCGCCCTTCATCCCGCCCTTCATCCCGCCGTTCATCCGTCGGGTGCCCGCCGCGTGCGATGCCTCCGCCGCGTCGCCGAACCCGCCGCCCGCCTCCCGTTCCGAGATCCGCCATGAAGAAGACCGTCACCATCGGACTCCTCCAGCACGCCGCCGGCCCGAACGATCCGTACGAGACGGTGCTCGCGCGCGTCGAGGAGATGGCGCGCGAGGCGAAGGCGAAGGGCGCGCAGGTGATCGCGACGCAGGAGCTCTTCACGGGGAGCTACTTCTGCCAGGTCGAGGACGCGGCGCGCATGGATCTCGCCGAGCCGATCCCGGGGCCGACCACCGAGCGCCTCGCGAAGCTCGCCCGCGAGCTCGATGTCGAGATCACGGCGAGCCTCTTCGAGCGCCGCCAGCCGGGCCTCTACCACAACACGAGCGTCTACCTCTCGGCCGCGGGCGAGATCATCGGGAAGTACCGCAAGATGCACATCCCCGACGATCCGCGCTTCTTCGAGAAGTTCTACTTCACGCCGGGCGACCTCGGCTGGCAGGCGGTCGAGGGGCGGCACGCGAAGTGCGGCATGCTCGTCTGCTGGGACCAGTGGTACCCCGAGGCGGCGCGGCTCACCGCGATGCAGGGGGCGCAGGTCATCTTCTATCCGACCGCGATCGGCTGGTACCACGGCGAGACGCCCGAGGACGCGCGGCAGCAGCGCGACGCCTGGGTGACGATGCACCGCGCGCACGCGATCGCGAACGGCTGCTTCGTCGCGGCGATCAACCGCATCGGCGTCGAGGACGACCTCAAGTTCTGGGGGACCTCGATCGTGGTCGAGCCGGGCGGCGAGATCGTCGCCGAGGCGCCCGTCGACGAGCCCGCCGTCCTCGTCCACACCTGCGACCTCGCGCGCATCGAGGAGATCCGCCGCGGCTGGCCCTTCTTCCGCGACCGGCGCATCGATGCGTTCGGCGGGCTCACGAGGCGTTTCGGCGACGCATGAGGCGTTTCGGCGACGCATGAGGCGTTTCGGCGAAGCGTCGCGCTTCGGCGACGCATGAGCGCGGCGGCCGCCGCGGACCGAGCGAACGAGGAACCACCGACATGACGACCGACGCGACCGGCGCGACCGCCGCACCCGACTTCATCCGCCTCGAGGGGCCCGCCGCCCCGCAGGGCTGGCGCATGCCCGCCGAATGGGAGCCGCTCGAGGCCGTCTGGCTCGTGCGGCCCCACAACGAGGAGACCTGGCCGCTCGCCCTCGCGGGCGCACAGGCCGAGTGGGACGCGTGGCGCCGCGCGCTCGAGGCGGTCGTGCGCGTGCGGACGACCGACGAACTCGGCGTCGCGACGAACGACTCGTGGATCCGCGACTTCGGACCGATCTTCGTCACCCATCCGACGAAGGGCGTGGCCGCGCACTCCTTCACCTTCAACGGCTGGGGCGGCAAGTACGAGGTCCGCAGCGACGACGACGCGGTGCCCGCGAAGCTCGCGGCGCGGCTCGGATTCCCGCTCTTCCTCCACGACTGCATCCTCGAGGGCGGCTCGATCGAGGTCGACGGCGAGGGCACGATGCTCACGACCGAGCAGTGCCTCGAGAACGAGAACAGGAACGCGGCCCTCTCGCACGACGCGATCCAGTCGATGCTGCGCGACGCGTTCGCGGTCGAGAAGCTCATCTGGCTTCCCGGCGGCATCAAGGGCGACGACACCGACGGCCACATCGACGACATCGCGCGCTTCGCGCGGCCGGGCGTGGTCGCCGCGGTGCGCGCGCCCGAAGGGCACCCCGATCACGAGGTGCTCGAGGCGAACTGGCGGGTCCTCGAGCAGGCGACCGACGCGCGCGGCCGCAGGCTCGAGCTCGTCGCGCTCCCGTCGCCCGAGCCGATCCACCACGACTTCCCCGCCGATCGATTCGGCCCCGGCGGCCGCAACATGCTGCCCGCGAGCCACGCGAACTTCCTCATCGCGAACGGCCGCGTGTTCGTGCCCGTCTTCGGCGGCGCGAGCGACGATCTCGCGTGCCGCCTCCTCGAGGAGGCGACGGGCAGGCGCGCCGTCCCCGTGATGGCGCGGCATCTCGTCGTCGGTCTCGGCAGCCTCCACTGCCTGAGCCAGCAGCAGCCCGCCGATCCGCGCGTGATCGCGGCGTGCCGCGCGTAGGCGTTCGCCAGGCGTCGAGACGGCCGCACGCTCTGCGGCGCAAGACGATATGCGACGCATAGTATGTGGACCGTCGACGACCCTCGGGAGCTGACGCCGAATGAAGAACGCGCCCCCGGTTCACCGGGGGCGCGTCCTTCGTTGGGTCGTCTTTCCGACGGGATGCAGGCGCGACGACGCGCTCAGCAGCCGCCCCAGTTGCCGAGGAGGAGCGCAAGGTCCTCGCCGGCCACCATGCCGTCGCCGTCGATGTCGGCGTCGCACGACGCGTCGCACGCGCCCCACGCCGCGAAGAGAAGCGCGAGATCCGAGCCGTCGACCATGCGGTCGCCGTTCAGATCGGCGGGGCAGGCCGCGACGCCCGCGGCCTTCACGACGAGCTGCTGCCGCACCGTCACGGGCCGCGCGAGGATCGCCGCCGGATTCGCCGCCACATCGGCGGGCGAGTACCAGTCGACGCCGTAGGTCGTCATCACGAGGTCCTTCGACACCGTCTCGACCTCGAACTCGGTCCAGCCGTAGTGGTGGACCGCGACGGGACCGCCGACCGTGAACTCCGCGTCGATCGACGGATCCTGGATGCCCATCGGCGAGTAGCCGTACGACGGCACGATCTGATCGAGGAGCGCCTGGATGAACTGGTCCTGCGCGAAGCCCGGCAGCGTCTGATAGAAGGCGTAGGTGGAGGGGTCGATCGCGCCCGTCGCGAGACCGAGTTCGGCGAAGGTCGGACCCGCGGGCGCCGAGTACGCCACCGATCCCGTGATGATCTCGAACGCGCCCGTGTAGAGCTGCTGGAGGGGATTGGCGGGATTCGGCACCGTGATGTCGTTCACGATCGTGCCGTGGAAGTCCGCGGTCACGAAGACGAGGTTTCGGATGCCGAGCGCCGCGGCCTGCTGCAGGATGAAGGCGCGCTCGGCCGCATAGCCCTCCCAGCGGTCCTCGCCCGCGAGCGGGCCGAAGTTCTGGAACGGCATCGAGGTGAAGATGAACTTCCAGGTGACGCCCGCCGCCTCCGCCGCCGCGAGGTCCGCAAGGAGCTTCTGGAGCTGGGGCAGGCCGAGCATGGTGCGCGTCGGATCGAAGCTCGCGGCGAGGAACGCGCCGACTTCGCTCGGATCGAACGGGTTCGCCACGGGCGCGATGCTCGCGTCGCGGAAGCTGCGCGCGTCGAACATGATGAACGCGGCGTCGGCGCCCGACTGCCACGATCGGTAGAGCATCGGGCGGCCATCGGTGCGCGGGTCGCCGAGCGCGGGCCAGGTGAGGTCGCGGATGGCGTTGTGCTCGACGAACGCCTGGAGTCCGTTGCGATAGAGGTCGCTCTCGTTGTACCAGCCGTCCACCACCGAGAAGGCGCCGCCGTCGAAGTCGTTCGTGACCTCGTGGTCGTCGATCATCGAGAAGGTCGCGGTGCTCGCGGCGAGATCGCCCCAGGGATCGATGCCGTACTGCGGCGCGTAGTTCTCGACGTGCTTCGCGCGGAACTCGTCGAGCGTCGCCGCGGGTCCGTTCGGCACCGCGGGGCTCGGCACGTCGGCGTAGACGGTGTCGCCGAGCTTCACGAAGAAGTCGAGTTCGCGCTCGTCGGCGTTCGCGATCGCGTTGAAGACGCCGACATCGCCGCGCCAGTCGCCGGTGACGCCGAAGCGCGTGCCGCGCTTCGCGGTCGGGGCGCCGATCGAGGTCGAGCCCGCGATGAAGCTGCCGAAGCGCTCGAGCTTCGCGCCCTCGGTCACCCGCACGAAGTACCGGCGACCGATCTCGAGGCCCGTCACCTCGAGCTTGGCGGGAATCAGCGCGTTCGTCGGGAAGGCGGAGGCGCTGAAGACGATGTTGGTGAAGAGGTCGTCCGTCGCGACTTCGATATCGAGCGGATTCAGCCCGTTGGTCGAGCGCACGACGAGCACGGCGGCGCCGTCGATCGCGTCGCCGACGGCGAGTCGGGGGAGCGCCTCGTCGGCGAGGAGGGCGTTCGGGGTGGCGAGGAGGAGGAGCGACGAGACGAGGAGTGCGGTCTGCGCGGATGGCATGGAGTGGACTCGCGGCGAGTGCGTGCGGAACCCGATGGGCGGGACGCAGGAATTGCGCCATCTCCGCGGTAATGCCCCGTGTCCATCCCGTTTCGTTTCCGTTCGCGGCGTCGGCGCGGTGGTGCGCGTGCGGACGACCGGATCGCCGCGCATGCGTCGAGGCGGGCCCTCGCGTGTGCGAATCGTGTCGGTGCGATGTGCGATCGGTTCACGATTGCGCGGACGCGGTCGCCGCACGCGGATTCGCCGCCTGCGCGACGACCCACGGCGTCGCCTCCGCGGCCACGCGATCGACGCATCCCGCGAGCGTGAAGAGATGGTTCGCGTCGGAGATGCGCAGGCGCGTGGGGTGGTGCGTGTCGCGCGTGCCGATTCGTGTATCGCTGAGCCTTGAATCGGCGAGTCTCGGATCGCCGAGTGCGCCGAGCAGTTCGTCGAGATCGCGGTCGCCGTCGAGGCCGAGCGCGGTGACCGCGAGGACGGGCGTGCCGCGTGCGAGCGTCCGCCGCCACGCGCCAAGGAGGTTCGGATCGATCGGGTCGCGCATCGGTTTCGCGTGCGCGAGCGCGGTGCCCGCGCCTCGACGGACGCGCGCGAGGATCGCGCTGAGGATCCCGCCGAGGAGCGGGATGCGCAGGAGCGCGGCGCGCGTCGTGCGGATGAACCTGCGGCGTCGCGCGGCCATTGAGCCGTCGGGCGCCGCCCTCCGGAGATCGGGCTCGAGGATGACGACCCCTGCGAGATCCGCGCCCGCGCGCCCGCGCGCGTCGGCGACGCGCATCGCGATCGTCGCGCCCGCGCAGAGACCGCCCA
>JBJOHC010000312.1:0-2672 GCA_046047955.1 Planctomycetota bacterium | reverse complement strand
TCACTCCGCCGCGCCGCGCCGCCGCCCGACGAACGAGAAGTAGCGCCAGAGCCCGAGATACGCGCGCGAGACGACGCGCGTCTCGGCCGCGAGCGTCGCGTCGAGCTTCGCGAGGACCTGGCCCTCCATGCGCACATGATTCGCGCCCATCCAGCGCCGGAACGCGGGCGAGGGCGAGTCGTGGAAGTCGACGACCGCGAGCCGTCCCGTCGGCGAGAGGTCGCGCGCGGCGGCTTCGATCGCGGGGGCGTACGCGTCGCCGAACATCGTGAGCGAGTAGGACGCCGTCACGAGGTCGAAGCCCCCGGGCGCGAGACTGGCGAGCGCGTCCGTCGAGAGCGGCGCGCCGTAGGCGATCCGCACGAGCGAGACGCGGTCGCCGAATCGCGCCGTCGCGCGCGCGGCGACGGTCAGCATCTCGGGCGAGAGGTCGATGCCGACGACGCGCGCCCCTGGAAAGCGCGCGGCGGTCGAGGCGAGGACGGCCCCCGTGCCGCAGCCGATCTCGAGCACGGTTCGCGGCGCGAAGCCCGTGGGCAGCTTCGCGAGCAGGCCGCTGCGGCCGAAGAGGAAGCTCCATCGCGTCGCGTCGTAGATGCGCGCGTGCAGGCGGTAGTAGCGCTCGAGCGCGGCGTCGTTCGCGCGCGCGGGCGCGGCGTTCGCGCGGGTGTCGCGCGGGCGCGTCGCGGTCGCGCCCGCCATCTCAGCGCACCTCCCCGAAGTGCATGCTGCCGTAGGTGCCGACGCGGTCGAGCGCGTGGAGGCGCGCCGAGGTCTCCTCGTCCCACGAGATGCGGGCGCGGATGTCCTCGGGCACGAAGCCGAGATCGAGCCCCGCCGAGCGGAGAAGGATGCGCGTCCCGGGACGGCTGTTCGCGAAGATGAGGTCCCATTCCTCGCGAAGCGCCGCGGGATCGTGCGCCGCGAGCCAGTCCTGGTGGTCGAGGAGGACGAAGTGCGTGTACTCCGCGGGATTCCGCCGGAGGAAGTCGCTCAGCGTCGAGGTGTGGAGCCGCAGCCGTCGCACGCGCGCGGCGAGCGTCGCGAAGTGCTCCTCCCTCAGGTAGTTCGGGCAGCACGCGCGCGTGTACCGGCCCGTCATGTAGACGCGCCAGAAGTAGTTGTCGTGGATCGGGAGTTCCGACATCACATGGCGGAACTTGTCCTGCACGAAGCCCGTGAGCCCGCGCGGGTGCGAGTCCATGATGAGCTTGATCTGCGGCCTCGGCACGCCGAGGAGCGCCATCGTCGAGGGCTGCCGCACGAGCCAGTTCGTCGCCTTCGTCCAGACCTCGGGCTCGAGCTTCGCGTAGAGCGCGCGCTGCGTCGCCTCGTCGGGCGCGTCGAGGAACTCGCGCACGAGGCGGTCGGTGCTCCGCCGCCCGCGGCGGATCGCCTGCCGCAGGAACCACGCGGCGAGGCCCGAGCCGCCGTAGTAGTAGAAGCTCCCGCGCTGCGCGGTCGGGTCGAAGTAGCGCGCCTTGCGGTCCCAGTAGGAGCGCGCGTAGTCGGGCATGTGCGGACGGAGCCGCCCGAGGATGGCGCGGTAGTCGGCCGTCGAGCCCTCGCCGAGGAGGGCGAAGAGCTCGTCGTGCGTCGCGTGCTCGAAGAGCGCGCGCTTCAGCTCGACGAGCGCGTTCTGCCGCGGATTCATGTCGACCGCGTGGATCTCGGCGGCGTCGTCGAGGAGGTAGTCGAGCGCGTTGCAGCCCGCGCTCGTGATCATCGCGATCCTGCTCGAGGCGTCGATCCGCATGACCTCGCGGTCGAGGCGCGGGTCCTCCCAGCAGGTGTTGTAGATGAGCGTGCTGCCGTGGACCTTGCGGAAGGCGTAGTCGTGGAGGCGCTTCCGGAGCGTGCGCCGCGAGGGTGCGTGGTGGTGGACGGCGGGTGCCGACGGCGACGCGAGGCTCGTGTGCATGCGGGGTTCCGGTGGCGGCGAAGGCCGCGCAGGCGGGACGCTAACCGCGCGTGGCGCGCGCGCCGTGGAGCGATCGTGCCGACCACTCAATCTGAACGGGACGCAAGGCGGATCCGCATGGGACGCGTCGGCGGATTGCGAGCCGGTGGGTTTCGCGCGATCATCGCGTGATGCCGACTCGGTTCGAACGATCGCTCCGCGCGCACGCGGCGCTCCTCGCCGTCTCCGCCTTGTTCGCCGCGCATGGGCCCGCGGGCTGCGCACCCGCGCGCGAGTCGGTCGTCCAGTACGGCGGCATGCGCGCCGTCATGCGCGAGGGCGATGTCGGGCCTCGGCTCGCGATCGTCGACGCGGTCGCCGATCCGCGCGCGCATGGGGTGGGGGCGCTCGCCGGGCTTGGCGGCGAGGTCACGATCCACGCGGGCGAGGCATGGGTGACGCGCGTCGAGGATGGCGCGCCCCGCACGACGGGACCCGCGGCGCTCGCGGGCGACGCGGCCACGCTTCTCGCGCTCGGCGCACTGTCGCCGGTCGACGCGGCGTCCGTCGACGAGCGGCTCGACCAGGCCGCGTTCGAGGAGACGCTCGCCGCGCTCGCCCGCGCGCGCGGTGGCGATCCCGCGGCGCGTCCCTTCCTCTTCACCGTGCGCGGCCGCGCGGAGCGGCTCGCCGTCCATGTGATCGCGGGCGAGTGCGCGCACGCGAATCCCGACGCCGACGCGCTGCGTCTCGTGCGCGGGGATCGCGAGCA
>JBJOHC010000311.1:0-5124 GCA_046047955.1 Planctomycetota bacterium | reverse complement strand
CCGGCGACCGATCCGCCGCCGAGTCGGCCTGGGGCGCCGTGTATCCCGAGGTCCGCGCCATCGCCGCGGCGGCGCTCGCGGGCGAGCGGTCGCGGGGCGGCGCCGACGCCGATCCGCATCCGACCGCGCTCGTCAACGAGATCTTCCTCCGGCTCGGCCGGAACCCGCCCGTCGCGTGGGACTCGCGGCGGCACTTCTTCGGCGCCGTGCGGCAGGCCTGCGAGCAGCAGCTCGTCGACGACGCGCGCACGCGCAACGCCCTCAAGCGTGGCGGCGGCGCGGCTCCGATCCCGCTCACCTTCGTCGCGCGCGAGCTCGCCGCCGACGATGGCGCGCCCCGCGCCGCCGCTCCGAGCGACTTCGACCTGCAGAGGGCCCTCGGCGCCCTCGCGCGCGAGCACACGCGCGCCGCCGAGGTCGCGCGCCTGCGCTTCGTGATGGGGCATCCGATCGAGCAGATCGCGGTCGTCCTCGGCGTGAGCCAGTCGACGGTCGAGAAGGACCTCCAGTTCGCGAAGGCGTGGCTGCGGCGCTGGCTCGACCGCGGCGCCTAGCGGCCGCTCGCATCCGGGCCTTCCGCGCCGCACGCGTACGCAATCCGCCGCCGATCGCGCATGAAGGGGACACGGATGGCAGACCCACGCTTCCAGCCGACGCCTCCCGGAGGGTGCCGATGAGCCTTCCCTCCCGCGGTGACGACGACCGCGCGCCCGCGGAGGTCGCGCGCGTCCATGCGCGGACGCCCGACGGCGAGACCGGTGGAACGGAGGCGGGCGTCTCGCCCGGATCTTTCGCGGACGGCGACTCGCCAGGCGACGCCTCCGACAACGCCTCCCACAACGCCTCCCACCATGCCTCCACCGTCGAGGAGGCCTTCGCCGCCGCGCTCGAGCACGCGCCCCCCGCGCGGATCGCGTTCCTCGTCGAACTCCGCGCGCGCGACGCCTCGCTCGCCGACGAGGTCGAGTCGCTCCTCCGCTACGCGACCGAATCCCCCGACGATCCGCTGGCGACGCCCGGTCCCTCCGCGCTCGCGCCGCCGCCTCTCCGCGCGGGCGAGTCGATCGCGGGATTCCGCATCGAGCGCCCGATCGGCCTCGGCGGCATGAGCGCGGTCTACGCCGCGACCGAGGACTTCCCGCCGCGACGGGTCGCGGTGAAGCTCGTCCGACCCGAACGACTCGGCGACTCGGCGCGACGAAGGCTGCGCGTCGAGGCCGAGGCCCTCGCGCGCCTCTCGCACCCGAACATCGCGCGCGTCTTCGCGGCGGGCAGCGCGGCGCTCGTCGACGCGCGGGGCGCGTCCGCGCCCCGCGAGACGCCCTACCTCGTGATGGAGCTCGTCGAGGGCGCGCAGCCGATCTCGCGATGGGCCGACGATCATGGACTCGACGCCCGCGCCCGCCTCGCGCTCGTCGCACAGGTCGCCGACGCGATCGGACACGCGCACCGCGCGGGCGTCGTCCACCGCGACCTGAAGCCGGGCAATGTGCTCGTGGGCGACGCGGGCGTCCCCAAGGTGATCGACTTCGGCATCGCCACCATCGCCGATCCGACCGTCACCCTCGCGACCGAAGGTCCGATGGGAACGCTCGCCTACATGAGTCCCGAGCAGGCGCGCGGACGCGATGTCGACACGCGCAGCGATGTCTGGGGCCTCGGCGCGCTCCTCTACGACCTCCTCGCGGGTCGTCCGCCCTTCGATGCGAGCGGCACCGCGCTCGCGGTGCATGTCGAGCGCCTCCTGCACGAATCGCCCGAGCCGCCCTCGACCGTCGCCCGCCGGACGCGCGGCGCGGCGTTCGCCGACGCGATTCCCACGGGTACCGACGCCGTCGTCGCGATGGCGCTCGCGACCGCCCCCGAGCGCCGCTACCCGGGCGCCGACGCCTTCGCCGCCGAACTCAGGCGACTGCTCGCGGGCGAGCCGCTCGTCGCGCGCCCCGAGTCGGAGTGGGAGACCGTCCGACGACTCGTGCGACGCCATCGCGCGCCGCTCGTCGCGGCGGCCGGCGTCGCGACCGCGATCGTGGCGGGGCTCGCCGTCTCGCTCGCACTGCTCGCCCGCGAGCGCGAGGCGCGGCGCGACGCCGACCGCGCCACCTACGCCGCCGCGCTGTCGGCCGCGAACGCGATGGTCCTCCGCGGCGACGCGAGCGCGGCGGGCGAGGTCCTCGCGACCGCGCCCGCGCCGCTCCGCGGCTGGGAATGGCACGCGCTCGACCGGCTCTCCGACCAGCGCATCGGGTCGGTCGCCTTTCCCGACGGGCAGCAGGTCTACGGGCTCGCGCGCAGCAGCGACGGCACGACGCTCTTCGCGGCGGCAAGCGGCTGGATCGCCGCGATCGACCTCGCGAGCCGGCGCGAACGATGGCGCGTGCCGACCGACAGCGACCAGCCCGCATGGCGCGCGGTCGCGCTCGACGACGGCTCGGTCGTGGTCGTCGTGATGGTCCAGGGACTCGTTCGGCTCGACGCCGATGGTCGCGAGCTCGCGCGCGCCGCGTTCGCCGACGCGGTCGATGCCGCGACCGATGACGCGTGCCGCGCGATCTGGACGACCGACGCGCGCGGCGCCGCCGAACTCGATCCGGACACGCTCGCGTTCCGCCGGACGATCGTCGCCGATCCGCCGCTCGCGGCGTTCCCGCGCGCGATCGCCGTCTCGCCCGACGGGAGGACGATCGTCCTCGGCGACATGTCGGGTGCGACGACCGCGATCGACGCGGCGACGGGTGTGATGCGATGGCGCTGGACGCCGGACACGACGCCCGTCGAGATCCGCGGCGTCGCCTTCTCGCCCGACGGGACGCGCGTCGTCGGCGCGGGCGAGCGGCATGTCTTCGTCCTCGACGCGGCGACGGGCGAGCCCGTCTGGCATGTCGCCGACAGCGCGCGCTTCCACCGCTCGCCGCGGTTCACGCCCGACGCGGGCGAGATCCTCGCGGCGAACTACGGCGAGACCGTCGAGCGCTACGACGCGCGGACGGGCGCGCGGCTCGCGAGCGTGCCGGGGACGGGCAGCCAGGTCTGGGCGGTCGAGCCGCTCGGCGACGACGCGGGATTCGCGACGGGGTCGTTCGCCGCGCGCGTCGACTTCTTCGAGTCCGCCGCCTCGGGCGCGCCGCGCGCGACGATGCTCGACGGCTCGCCCGTCGAATCGGTCGCGGTCGATCCATCGGCGCCCGATCGACTCCTCGCGACGACCGCGAACGGCGGGCTCTTCGAGCTCGACGCGGCGAACGGCCGCGCGCGCGACCTCGCCTTCGACGGCCGCGCGAACGCGGTCCTCGCGCTCGCGCAGGATGCGCTCCTCGTCGGGCACGACGAGGGCATCGCGCGGCTCGCGCCCGACGGCGCGCGCGAGCCGCTCGGGACGCTGCGCGCGAGCGTCGAACGGCTCGCGATCGTCGACGGTGGCCGCACGGTCGCCGCGCGAACCCGCGACGGGCGCATGGTGTTCCTCGATCTCGCCGACGGACGCGCGCTCGTCGAGGTCGACGCCTGCGCGGGCCGCTCCGACGCCGCCTGCGACCTCGCGACTCCCGGCTCCGTCTTCGTGCCCGGCGGACAGGGCGGCGTGGCGCGCGTCGTCGATCTCCGCACGCAGACCGTGCGGGCATCGCCAGAGGTTCCCGAGCATCCGATGGTCGCCGCGCGCTCGCCCGACGGCCGCACGCTCGCGATCGGCTCCTTCGCGAGCGCGGGCGAGGTCGCCTTCGTCGACCCGCGCTCGTTCGCCGTCGCGCACGCGGTCGCGAATCACCGCTCGGCCGCGTTCCGCCTCGCGTGGAGTCCCGACGGCTCGCGCCTCGCGAGCGTGGGCTTCGATGAAACCGTACGGATCTCCGATCCCGAGCGCGGCGCCGAGCTCCTCGTCGCCTGGCGCGGACGCGTGCGCGACCTCGCGTGGGACGCGCGCGGCCGACTCTGGCTCGCCTGCGAGGATGGAAGCGTGCGCGTCCTCGACGGCTCGCCGCGCGGAGCGCCACTGCGGCCCTAGGCCTTGCGGCACACAATGTCACGCGCCGCATCGCGTGCGGTGCGATCTTCGCCGTGCGCCCTCAGGCCCGCGACGATCCCGCCGGCCGCCGCCACTCAGTCGAGCCCGACGATCCGCACCTCGCCCGAGCCCTTCACGATCTCGCCGATGATCGCGGGCTTCTCGCCGAGGCGGCGCAGCTTCGCCATCACGGCCTTCACATGCGCGGGACGCACGACGATCGTGTAGCCGATCCCCATGTTGAAGACGCGGAACATCTCCTTCCGCTCGACGCCGCCGTGCTTCTCGAGGAAGGGGAAGATCGCGTGCGGCGTCCACGACGACGGGTCGATCACCGCGTCGACATCGGCGGGGAGCGCGCGGTTCACATTGCCCGGAAGCCCGCCGCCCGTGATGTGCGCCATGCCCGTCACCGCGGTCACGCGCTGGTAGCCGGCGAGGAGCTTCACGATCGGCTTCGCGTAGATGCGCGTCGGCTCGAGCAGGACATCGATCAGGCGCTTGCCGCCGAGCTCCGCGTACTTCTTCCGGTAGTCGAGGCCCGCGTCGGCGACGATGCGCCGCACCAGCGTGTAGCCGTTCGAGTGGACGCCGCTCGACATGAGTCCGATGACGACGTCGCCCTTGCGCACCTTCTCGGGGTTGGTGGCGCGCTTGAGCTCGACGACGCCCACGCAGAACCCCGCGACATCGAAGTCGCCGGGCGCGTAGATGTCGGGCATCTCGGCGCACTCGCCGCCGATGAGCGAGCAGCCCGCGATCTCGCAGCCCTTCGCGACACCCGCGATCATCGCGGTCGTGTCGTCGGGATCGAGCTTCGAGAGCCCGAGGTAGTCGAGGAAGAAGAGTGGCTCGGCGCCCTGCACGATGAGGTCGTTCACGTTCATCGCAACGCAGTCGATGCCGACCGTGTCGTAGACCTTGAAGTCGGCCGCGAGCTTCACCTTGGTGCCGACGCCGTCGGTGCAGGCGACGAGGACGGGGTCCTTGTAGTTCCGCTTGAAGAGCTTCTCGTTGAAGTCGAGGCGGAACATCGCCGCGAACGCGCCGTGGCGCCCGATGACGCGCGGCGAGTGCGTGCGCCGCACGATCGGCTTGATGCGGTCGACGACCTCGTCGCC
>JBJOHC010000310.1:0-6768 GCA_046047955.1 Planctomycetota bacterium | reverse complement strand
TCTGGATCTCAGCGGTTCGTGACGGCTGCGGCTGTCCGCGCGTCGCGCGACCGTCGCGCCGTTCCGCGCATCGTTCCGTCCACCGGCGCATCGCCCCGCATGCGGGCGCAGGTCGCCGGCGAAGTTCCACCCGCCGCGCGTCCCGCTCCCGTCAGCGGCACGGCCCCCACGCACCGAGCAGGATCGCGAGATCCGACGCGGTGGTCGTGCCGTCTCCGTCGAGGTCCGCGGCCGCGGTGCCCCACGCCGCGAGCATCGCCGCGAGATCGGCGGCATCGACGCTGCCGTCGGCGAAGAGATCGGCCGGACACGGCGGTGCCGCGCATTCGTCGGGCTGGCCGTCGCCGTCGGCGTCGGTCGAGAATCCGAGCGCGATGTCCCGCGCGTCGGGAAGGCCGTTCGCGTTGCAGTCGGCCGCGTCGGGGTACTCGACGAGGTAGCTCAGCGCGCCGCTCGAGCCCGGCTGGTCATCCCAGGTCGGCGAGACGCCCGACGGATTCCAGTAGCGGCCGCGGTCGCCGCTGCCGTTCGGCTCGCCGGGCGCCCACTGGTTGAACTCGACGGTCTCGCCCGTGATCCACTTCCAGACGCCGCCCGTCCGCTGCAGGCCGAGCCACGGCCCCTGCGTCCCGCTCCAGACCGAGGGAATCGAGACGAGACGCCCGTAGACGAAGTCGGCCTCGGCCTGGCTCGTGATGGTCGCGAGTCGTCCGCCGCGCGCGACGGCCTGCGCGGCCGCGGTCGACCAGTTGACGGAGGACGCGGGACGCACGACCTCGAAGGCGCTGCCGTTGCCGCCGCAGTCGGCCGACCAGATCGCGACGAGGAGGTCGGCGTCGGTCGGGCAGGCGTCGAGGAGACCGTCGCCGTTCGCGTCGAGCGCGGGATTCGCGGCGATCGCGCAGTGGTCGGGCGCGCCATCGCCGTCGCAGTCGGTCGCGGCGCGCCAGGCGATGGCGTCGCACGCGGCGCAGGTCGACGCGCTCGCGTTGCCGCCGAGGTTCGTGTACGCGCCCGAGAGGTTGTTCGGCGCGCCGCCGCAGAGCGAGGTCTGCCCGACCTGCCCCGTCGCGCCGCCCTCGAAGCGGACGCCGCCGCCCGTCCCCGTCGCCGTCGAGGAGCGCACGGTGCACTCGATCACACGGCACTGGCCGAGACCCGTCGCGAGGACGGCGCCGCCGTTCCCCGCGATGGCCGCGCAGCCATCGAAGTCCGAACGGCGGATGGTGAAGTCGCCGCTCTCGGTGCGGATCGCGCCGCCCGACGACGCGCTCGTCCCGAGGAAGGCGCAGTCCTCGATGAGGACCGTCCCCTGCCGCGCGCGGATCGCGCCGCCGCCCGAAGTCGTCGAGGTCGCGACGGTCGCGATGAAGCGGCAGTTCCGGATCGTCGCATCGGCGCCGTCGACGAGGATCGCGCCGCCCGTTTCGGCCGCGCAGTTGTGGAAGGTGAAGCCCTCGACGAGCGCGCCGTCGGCCGCGGCGCCCGTGATCGCGAGTCCGCGCGCGCCGCCGCCGTCGATGAAGGTCGCGAGCGGGCCGTGCGTCGCGCGCAGGCGGATCGGCTTGCCGCGGAAGTCGATGGGGCCGTAGCGGCCGGGACCGACGAGGATCTCGGCGCCGAGGACGGGGTCGGCGAGGTCGGCCGCGACCTGCAGCGACTGCGTGACGCTCGCGCAGCCGCGTCCGACCTCGACGGTGTCGGGCGTCGTCACCGAGACGCGCACTTCGGCGTCGTCGGTCAGGCCGTCCGCGTCGACGAGCGTGTAGGTGAAGCGGTCGAGGCCGACGAAGCCCGCGGGCGGCGTGTAGAGGAGGACCTCCTCGCCCGCGGCGCCCGCGATCGTGATCGTCGCGCCCGCGCTGCTCGCGCCCACGGCGCCGATCATGGTCGGCTCGCAGGAGTAGTCGGTGTCGTTCGCGCGCACCTCGAGCGCGTTCGCCACGGTGCCGCCCGCGACCGAGACGATGTCGATCTGCGCGTCGGGCGGAATCGGTCGATCGGGCGACGGATCCTCGGCGAGGCAGCCGACGCCGTCGCGGTGCGTCGTCATGATGATCTTGTCGTTCGGCCCCATCCAGAGGCAGCCGCCGCACATCGTGTCGCACGGCTCGTCGGCGCAGTGCCCCGCGCCGAAGTTGTGGCCGACCTCGTGGCAGAAGACGTTCGAACTCGCGAAGCGGCTCATGCCGACGCCGAAGCTGTTGCAGACGACGCCTACCCACGCGACGCCGCCGATCCCGTCGCTCCCGTCGGTGCCGCTGAACATGTGGACGAGGTCGCGCTCGTACTCGGTGGTGCCCGTCCAGATCACGCGCGCGAGGTCGAGGAGCGAGCCCGCCGCGGTGAGCCCCGCGTACGGGTCGCTCGCCTGGTCGGCGCGGATGATGATCGCGCTCGTCGTGAAGCTGGTGCCGACATGCTTCTCGTAGACCGCGTCGACCGTGTCGACCGCGAGGAGGACCGACGCCGCCGCGGCCGCGGGCGTGCCGCCGTAGTTCTGGTAGTGGAGGTAGTCGGTGTCGATCAGGAAGACGCACTCGCGGCGGCACGAGGCGCCCGCGACGCCGCCGTCGGCGGGCAGCGAGAGGCGCGTCGGGTGGGCGTGGTGGTCGTGGGTCGGATCGTCGCTCGTTCCACAGGCGAAGGTCGACTCGACGGGCGAGGCGTCGAGGACGAACGCGGCCGCCTGCCCGAGGCCGACCGCCGGCAGCGCGTGGAGCGCCCCGTCACGGTGATCGACGACCTCGCCGCGGAGGACGCCGTCGGCCGCGACCGCCGCGAGCGTGAAGTGGCCCGACGCGCCGCGCAGGACGCGGACGCCGAGCGCGTCGACCGTCGTGCGCTCGACGCCCGACGCGCGGTGGATCTCGACCGCGGTCGCGCGGAACTCGTCGAGTTCGCGCAGTTCGAACGAGACCCGTTCGTCGCCGATCCGAACGGAGAGCGCCGTCGGCGCCGCGAGGACGCCGTGCGCGGCGGGTGCGACCTGCCTCGTCATCGCCACGGGCGCCCCCCCGCCGGTTTCCGGGGCGAGCGAGGCGAGGAGCGCGAGCGAACCGAGGAGAGGAAGCGGACCGGCGGGCATCGCCTCATCTTGCCCGAAAACGCGCAGGATCGAAGCCGCGGCTCGGGGGAATTCGGCGGGAACGAGGGTTGTTTCGCGAGCGCAGGTCCGATCTGCGGGTGGCGTGGGACTGCGGGGCCACGGGGCCACGGGGTGCCTGGCGAAAAACGAAGAAGCCCGCGTGGGCGGGCTCGTTCGCGGGAGAGAGAAATGTCCGTGTCGCGCGGGGGCCGTTTGGGCCCGCGCCGCGCGGGAGAGTCTTGTCTGACCTTGGAAGCGGAATCGGCGGCGCGACCCTGTCACGCTTCGCTGAGTTTTCGCGCGACCGATTCGGAGGCGCGGGCTCGCGGGCTTCCGACGGGCACCGTCCAACTCGGCTCCGCACGCGGCCAATCCTCGAGTGATCGCCCCGACGGAGTGATCGACCCGACCTCCACCAGCCGCGTGGGTGCCCGACCTCTTCAGAGGTCGGAACGCGGGCGTCCGCATGGCGATTCCGAAGCGCTGGACTGCCCGAGCCCGTGCCGGGCCCCGACGACCGACGCGCCAAATGAAACGGGCCCGCGGCAGGATGCCGCGGGCCCGAGGAGCGAGCTGGTGAGGCGGTTCAGAACCGCATCTTGGGCGTCTCGACCTCTTCCATCACGGGGTCTGCGCCCTCGAGCGCGAGCGCCATGTCGGTCTCGTCGATCCAGCCGTCGCCGTTGAAGTCGGCGATGGCGAGGTGTCCGAGGCCCATGCGGCGGAGGTCCTTCACCTTGACGCGCGCCATCGGTCCGTTGCCACCCTGGGCGAAGCCGCCGCAGGTGTCACCCTCGAAGAGGAAGTTGAGACCGATGAAGGTGAAGTCGGCGTTGTTCACGAACGCGTCGCGGTTGTAGTTGCTGCGATCGGTCGCGAGCTTGGCCACGCCGCGGTCGTAGATGAACGCACCGAAGTCGAGGATGTCGACCACGTTGTCGTCGTTGGCGTCGCCAGCGACGAGCGAGAAGGTGCCCGAGGCCTCGTACTTGCGGCCCTGCGCGTCGACGACGAGCGTCTGCGCGTCGGCGAGCGTGTGGACCGCGTCCTTCACCGTGACGCAGGTGTAGTCGTCGCGGACGGGGATCTCGATGTCCATCGCCGCACCGTTGCCGCCCGAGAAGACGACGCTGGCGGTGACGATGTCGCCCGAGCTCAGCCGCACGCGGACATCCTGCGTGAACGACGCGCTGCCGAGGATGCCGCCAGCGAGATCGACGTCGATCGTCGCGAGCTGCTTGTTGATCACGACGATGTCGCGGACCTCGACGTCGACGTTGCCGGCCTGGTCCATCACGCTCCAGGTGACACGCGAGGTGCCCACCGGGAAGCGCGCCGGCCAGGTCGTGCCCACCGAGGTGTCGGGGTACACGATGTCGATGTCGACGGTGTAGTCCTCGCAGTTGTTGGCGGCGGTCACCATCGGGTCGGCGTAGACCGTTCCGGCGACCGTGCCCGCATCCGCGTACATCGAGATGTTCGCGCCGCCATCCACGTCCGCCTCGCCCGAGGGCACGCCCGCGAGGAGGAGGTTGCGGAGCGCGCTGACCTCGTGGACGGTCGTGCCGATGACCGGGATGGTCGCCGGAGTCGCGCCCGCCGAGACGAGGCGGTTCGAGAACGAGGTGTTGAGCGAGACGAGATCCGAGGCCTTACAGAAGCCGCTCGAAGTCGCCGTGAACAGCACCTTGGCCACGATGCCGTCCGTGATGCCCATCACCTCGGCGTCGGGCGCGATGCCCGTGTAGAAGGTGACGTGGCGCTGCGTGCCCGTGACGCCGTCGGTACCCGCGAAGAGGGTCGGCATGTCGGGGCCGGCCTCGACCGACACGAAGGTCAGCCGCGAGCTGTCGTAGTTGATGCGTCCCTGGGCGGCCGCCGCTTCGAGGCCGAGGTTGCTCGCCTCGACGAAGAAGGCGACGGTCTCACCGGCCTTCACGTAGACCGTGCTCGAGGTGAGCGACGGGTTCACCGCGTTCGGGAGCGACGCGCCCACGCCGTAGACGGCCTGGGTCTGGAGCGCCTGATCGAACGCATCCTGCTGATCCTCGTCGAAGCCGGTCGGGTCGATGTTGATGGTCGCCCCGCTCGAGTTCTGGGTGTTGAGGATCTCGGCGATCGCCTCGGCCGAGACGCCCGCGGTCACGTCCACGATGCCCGTGATCGCGCCGATGCCGTCCGGATTGGTCGCGATCGTCGAGAGCTGCGCCGCATCCATGCCCGTGGCATCGATGACGGCCTCGCCCGGCTCGGTCACCGCGAGGAGCGCGGTGAGCTCGCCGGCCGACTGGTTCTCGGTGACGGTGAGGTTCTCGACCGCGAAGATCGAGGTCGCGTCCTCGGCGCCGATCGAGTTGACCGACGCCGCGATCGACGCGAGCTGCGTGTCATCCATGCCGGCGGCATCGATCGACACCGTGGTGCCGATGAAGCCGGTGACCACCGCAAGGCGGCTGAGGATGTTCCCGATCTGCGTACCCGTGAGGTTGGCGTTGATCACGATGGCGCCGCTGATGCCACCCGAAGCGATCTTCAGGTAGTTGTCGGCGACGGTCGCGAGCTGGCCGTTCACGTTCGAGTCCATGCCGGTCGCGTCGACGAGCGCGCTCGCCGCCGGAGCCGACTCGCCGGTCGGATCGGCCTTCGTGAAGAGAACGCCCATCTGGGCCGCCGTGGTGTCGGAGGTCAGCTGGAGGTTCGCGATCGTGTCGACCTTGAGGTCGTTGACGACGAGGATCGCGAGGGTGGTCGCGTTCATCGACGCCGCGTCGACGCGGACGGTCGCCGCAAGCGCGGTCTTCAAGAAGAGGTTGGTGATGTTGTCGTCGCTGATGGCGGCGACCAGGAGCATGCTGCCCGTGATGCCGTCGTCGGCGAGCTTGGCGTAGGAGACGCCGAGCGCGGTGAGCTGGTCGGCGAGCATGTCGGTCGCATCCGCGACCGCCATGGCCTTCGCCGGATCAGCGCTCGCCGTGGCCACCGACTTCGAGAGGAGCGCCGTGATCTCCGCCGCCGACTCGCTCGAGGCGAGCGCGAGGTCGTAGATCTCGTCGACCACATCGATGTCCGCCGCCATGGCGTCCTTGTGGATCGAGGTCATGCCCGTCGCGTCCGCGGTGACGGTGGCCGACTCGGCCACCTTTCCGAGGAGCGCGGCGAGGGTCGTGTCGGTCACGGCCGAGGTGAGGAACACCGAGCCCGTGATGCCGTCGGCCTGGACATTCGCCGCGTACTCGGCGACCAGGTTGAGCTGATCGGCCGACATGTCGGTGGCGATGACGAGGACATCGGTCGAGTTGGCGAGGAGTTCCTCGAGGCTCTCGAGCGAGAGACCCGCGGCGACCACCGTCACATCGACGAGGAAGTCGACCTTCTCGCTGTTCGCGCCGACATCGTCGAGCTGGGCCGAGGTCATGCCGAAGGCGTTGACCGTGACCGTCGCCGCGACCTGGGTCTTCTCGAGGATCGCACCGACATCGTTGACATCCTTCGTGATGGTGAAGGTGCCCGAGATGCCGTCGTCGGCGATCTTGACGATGTACGGCGAGATCGCGTTGAACTGCGCCGCGGTCATGCTCGGCACGGCGAACTCGCCCGTGCCGATCGCCGAGGCGTCCACCGTCACAGGGGCGGTGGCCACGCCGAGGAGGTTGGTGATCTCACCGGCATCCTCGCTCGAC
>JBJOHC010000309.1:0-9551 GCA_046047955.1 Planctomycetota bacterium | reverse complement strand
TCCCTGCCCTCCGCGAGTGACCGAAGCCCTTCGGCTGTCCACCACGGCGCCTTCGATCCAGGCGATTTCCTGAGGCGCCAAAAATGAAGCGGCGGCCGGATCCTCCGGCGCCGCTTCGCGTGGTGGATGTCGTGGTGGATGTGGCGGTCGATGCCGTGGTGGCGCGAGGCGCCGCTCAGGCGACCGCGCGGACCTTCAGCGTGGGAACGCCGTCGCCGTTGCCGCCGAAGCCGGCCGTGACGCCACAGGTCGTCGATCCCTGCACGCCCGAACCGCTGACGGTGGTGGGCGTGGAGCTCGTGGTCGAGCCGGTGCCGGCGGAGACGGTCGAGGTGGCCGTCGAGCACGGCGTGGTGGCGCCGTAGAAGTTCCAGCCGCCGTGGACGGGCGACGGAGTCGTCGCGTTCACCGGACCCGACACGGGGGTGCCGTTCGGTCCGTTCACGCCGTTGAAGGTGTTCCAGTTGGTCGGATCGCCGCCGTTGAAGGCGTTGAAGGCGTTCCAGTTGGTGGGGTAGCTGCCATTGAACCCGTTGAAGGTGTTCCAGTTGGTGGGGTAGCCGCCGTTGAACCCGTTGAAGGTGTTCCAGTTGGTCGGATAGCCGCCGTTGAACCCGTTGAAGGAGTTCCAGTTGGTCGGGTAGCCACCGTTGAAGCCGTTGAAGGTGTTCCAGTTGGTGGGGTAGCCGCCGTTGACGCCGTTGAAGGCGTTCCAGTTGGTCGGGTAGCCACCGTTGAACCCGTTGAAGGAGTTCCAGTTGGTGGGGTAGCCGCCGTTGACGCCGTTGAAGGTGTTCCAGTTGGTGGGGTAGCCGCCATTGAACCCGTTGAAGGTGTTCCAGTTGGTCGGATAGCCGCCGTTGAAGCCGTTGAAGGCGTTCCAGTTGGTCGGGTAGTTGCCGTTGAAGCCGTTCGGGTATCCGCCCTGGAAGCCCTGGAAGGTTCCACCGTGGAATCCGCCGCGCGCGAAGCCGCCGCAGCAGTCGGCGGAGTCGGTGCCGGGGCAGGTGTTGCAGGTCGAGAACGGGTTCGAGCCGGTGGGATTCGCGTTGAGCATGGGATTCCTGCGTGGGTGCGCGTGGGCGCGGAGGGACTCGTGCCCAGCGACGGCGACATCGCCGCCCGGGCGTGGCGGGAGGCATCGGCGCGACGCGGGGGCGACTTTCGTGCGAGCGTGCGGTTTGTGCGGAATGTGCGGATCGGCGGGGCGACGCGGCGCTGCGCGTCAGGGCGCGAGCCGTTCGCCGCCCGCGACCACGCCGCCGCCGACGATCACGATCTCGGGCGCGACGCTCGACCACTCGTAGGCGAGGGCGCGTTCATCGCCCGTCGGGAGGACGACGAGGTCGGCGCGCTTGCCGACTTCGAGCGAGCCCGTCTCGCGCTCGAGGCCGAGGACGCAGGCGGCGTTCCAGGTCGCGGCGACGATCGCCTCGGCGTGGTCGAAGCGGTAGAAGCGCGAGGCGAGCGCGATCGCAAGCGGCATCGAGACGAGCGGGCTCGAGCCTGGATTCATGTTGGTCGCGATCGCGACGGCGGCGCCCGCGTCGATGAGGCGGCGGCCGTCGGCGAAGCGGAGGTCGAGCGAGAGACCCGAGCCTGGGAGGAGGACGGCGATCGTCCCCGAGCGCGCGACCTCGTCGAGCATCGCGGGAGAGGTCGCCTCGAGGTGGTCGACGGTGCGTGCGCCGAGGGCGAGCGCGTCCCCGAGGGCGCCGAGTTCGTGGAACTGGTCGACATGGAGGCGGAGCGGACAGCCGAGCGCGCGTGCGCGTTCGAGGAGCGTGCGCGTGTCGTCGCGCGACCAGGCGCCCTTCTCGCAGTAGGCGTCGCACGGGATCGCGCCGAAGCGCGCGACGACGGCGGGGAGCATCTCGTCGGTGACGAGCCGCGCGTAGGCCGCGGGTTCGCCGTCGACCGCGTGGGCGCCGAGGAAGGTGGGCGACACGAGGCCCTCGTCCGTGGCGGCGACGGCGGCGATCGCCTCGAGCATGCGCAGTTCGGTCGCGGTGTCGAGGCCGTAGCCCGACTTCACCTCGGCGTGCGCGGTGCCCGCGCGGCGCATGAGGGCGAGGCGCGCGCGCAGGTTCGCGGCGAGTTCGTCGGTGGTCGCCTCGCGCACGCTGCGGACCGTCGACATGATGCCGCCGCCCGCGGCGAGGATGTCGAGGTACGGCGTCCCCGCGAGTCGCATCGCCATCTCGCCGTAGCGCTCGCCCGCGAAGCAGGCGTGCGTGTGGCAGTCGGTGAAGGCGGGGAGGAGGACGCGGCCGCCGAGGTCCGTCGCCGCGAGGCCCGCGGTGCGCTCGGCGGGCGGGCGGCCTTCGCCGATCCAGTCGATCCGTCCCGCGCGGACGACGAGCGAGCCGCGCGCGATCACGCCGAGTTCGCGCATCGCGCGGCCGCGGCGCGGACCCGGGGCGGCGCTGGCGTCGGCGCTGGCGAGGGTGAGGATCCGCGCGTTCGTGAGGAACATGTCAGGCATGGCGTGCGGATTGTCGCAGGATCGCGCGGTGGCGCTACCGTTCGGTCCGCGGCGGGAAGCGTGCGGTTCGCCTTCGATGCGGCGGCGCGCCCGTCCGGCATCGTGCCTGCGCGCCCGCGTCGCCCGAAGGGAAGGATCCCGCCGCATGGAACTCATCCTCGTCCGACACGCCCGCGCCTTCGACCGCGACTCCGCCGCCTGGCCCGACGACGCGCGTCGCCCGCTCACCGTCGAGGGTCGCGACGAGTTCGCGCGCCTTGCGCGGCGACTCGCGCGCGTCCGCCCGCGCGTCGACCTCGTCGAGTCGAGCGGCTTCGTGCGCGCGTGGCAGACGGCGCAGATCCTCTCCGAGAAGGCGCGCTGGCCGAAGCCCTCGCGGCTCGAGCGGCTCGAGCCGGGCGAGGTCGGCGGTGGGGCGGGCGATGTGGACGGCGACGCGGCCGGCGATACGGTGCAGCTCGAAGCCCTGCGGCGGACCGCATCGGCGCTCGCGGGCATCGGCTGCGCGGTGTGGGTCGGGCACGAGCCGCTGCTTTCGCGGCTCGCGTCGCTTCTCCTGACGGGCGCGCCCGACGCGCTCTCGATCCGATTCAAGAAGGGCGCGGCGCTGGCGATCCGCCTCGAGCCCGTCGAGGGTGGCACGCCGCGCGGGAGCCTGGCGTGGATGCTCGTCCCCGCCGTCGCCGCACGAAAGCGCCCGTCGCGCGGGAAGCGCGGCGGGCGCGGGTGAGTCGGTCGGTGGCGCGTGACGGTGCGCGGGCGACGGCGCGCGCGCGCTCAGCGGATCAGCTTGTCGAGTTCGGCCTGGTCCTTCGCGAACTTGTAGAGCTGGTCGATCTTCATCATCGCGAAGAGCTTGAGGAGGTCGGGCGAGGTTCCGTAGAGGATCGCCTTCGCGCCCGCGGTGTTCGCCTTGTGACGAAGCGCGATGCACACGCCGAGCCCCAGCGAGCTCATGAAGGTGACGCCCCGCATGTCGATCACGAAGTGCTCGAGCGCCTTCCCGTACTCCTTGATGTAGGGCTCGACCTCGGCGCTGATGATCGGCGATTCGCGCTGGCCGACCTGGGGTCCGATGAACTTCACATAGAGGAGGTTCGGGCGCGCCTCGATCTCGACGAGCGTGGTCTTCTTGGTCGTGGGGAGTCCGGCCATCGGTGTTTCGTCCTCGTCGGAGTGATCGGTGCGGATCGCCGCGTCGGCTGGCGCCGTGTCGTGTCGCGCGGCGCGGCGGGGGGCGGAGTCTAGCAGGAGGTTGCGTGCGACTCCTTCGCGCGCGGGGCGCTTCAGAGGGAGCCGTCGCCGCTCGCGGGCGCTGGGTTGTCGTTCGATTCGGCGGCGGTCGCGTCGGTGGGGGCGTCGGGAGCGCCTTCCGCCTTCCCTTCCGTCTCGCCTTCCGTCTCGCCTTCCGCCGACTCCTCGCGCGGCTTCCGCTCGACGGGGAATCCGTAGACGACGATGTCGGCGGCGCCGCGGTGTTCGTCGCGCAGCGTGCGGCTCGCGTCGTCGATCACGGTGACGGTGAGGAAGCGCGCGCGCGGACGGCGCGCCTCGAACTGGAGGACCGTGCCGCCATCGCGCTCGATGTGGAAGCAGCCCGCGCAGAGGACGACCTTCGGCGCGCCCGCGTCGAGCGCGCGCGCGGCCGAATCGCCCATCGTGCCATCCCACGACGACTGCGCGAGGAACACGCCGTCGAGGCGCGCGCGGACCTCGGGATCGTCGAGGTCGTCGTCGGCGCCCGACATGATCTCGCGGAAGCGCTCCTGGTACGCCTGCCAGCGCTCGTTCCACGAATCGTCGAAGGTGCGCTCGACGACGGGAACCGTGATCCACGCGCCCTCGGGCGCGGGAAGCGCGGCCATCGCGGCGTGCCCCTCGCTGCGCGCGCGGCGCACGAGATCGCGCGGCGCGTTCGCGGCGACGACGGGCGCGCCGTTCTCGCGCGCGGTGTCGACGAGCGGCTGGAAGAACGGCACCCAGGTGTCCTTGCCCGCCCAGTTGCGGCTCGCGGTTCCATCGATGAACTCGTCGGGCGTGATCTCACCGCGCAGGTAGCGGTCGACGGTCGGTTGCTCGTTCCGCTCGAGATGCTCGAGCGCGATCGCCGTGCCGGGGTAGCCCGCGACGAGCTCCTCGTAGATCGCCAGCTGCACCGCGTGCGCGACGGGATCGTCGTGGCGCTCGCCGACGAAGACGGCGTCGGCGCGGCTCGCGGCGGCCATGAGGTCGGCCCAGGTGAGGACGCGGCCGGTCGAGCCCTCGAACATCGCGAGGCGGCGCGGCGCGGAGGGTTCGGCGGGGAGGACGGCGCCCGATGGGGCCGAGAGCGTCGGGTCGCCCTCGAAGGCGCGCGTCGCGCAGCCGCCCGCGGCGAGGAGGGTGGCGGCGGCGGTGACGGCGGCAAGCGCGAGCGATGCGCGCGGGGCGCCGCGCGCGGGACGCCGCGTCGTCGGGCGGGCGGAGGGGTGTTCCGATGGGCGGCGCGTGTCGCGGTCCGAGGAGGCGGCGGGCATTCGGTCACTGTCCCCGATCGTTCGGGGGCGGTCAATCGACGCGGCGGGGCGATTGGGTGCGGGCAGTGGGCCGCGGACCGCGTCGCTCGGCGGTCGGGCGGCCCGCGGTGCGGTCGCGGAGAAAATCGCGCGATCTCTCCGCAGAAGTGTCGGAGAGGTTGGTGCGGGTTCGGAGGTGTGCGAGACTCGGGGAATGGAACGAACCTCCTCCATGGTCGACGGTGGTGATTCGCGCGGCGGCGCCCGCATGGCGTCGTGCGGCTCCGCGTGTGCGGGAAGCGTGGCGCGAGCCTCGGGTTCGCGATGGTCCCGCGCGTTCGTCGCGGTCGCGGCGGTCGCGGCGGTCTTCGTCCTCGCGGTCGCGGCTCCGGCCCGCGCAAGCGGGGCGGGCGGCGAGACGCCCGTCTTTCACGACGGCAAGTCGGTCGTCCGCGTCGCCGTGACCGACGCGCGCTCGCTGCGCGCGGCGCTCGCGATCGCCGACGATGTGCTGACGCACCGGCTCGCGGTCGGCCCGGTCGATCTCGTCGTCCCCGCCGAGCGCGTCGCACTCCTCGCGAAGGCGGGGCTCGCGCCCGAGGTCCTCGTCGCCGATCTCGGTCCCGTCCTGCGTTCCGACTTCGCGCGGCGCGCCGCGCGCGGAGCGGATGGTGGCGTCGCGGGCGGCGGCTTCTTCGCGGACTTCCGGACGAACGACGAGATCAACGCGTGGCTCGACGGGCTCGCGACGGCGCATCCCGGGCTCGTGAGCGTGTTCACGGTCGGTACCTCGCTCGAGGGGCGCCCGATCCGCGGCGTGCGCATCACGGCCGCTCCCGCGGGAAGTCCGGGCGTCCTCTTCAACGGCACGCAGCACGCGCGCGAGTGGGGCGCGACGATGACGACCCTCGCCGTCGCCGACGCGCTCGTCGCGGGCCACGGAGTCGATGCGCGCGTGACGGCGCTCCTCTCGCGTGCGTGGATCGATGTGATTCCAGTCGTCAATCCCGATGGCTACGAGTACGCGTGGACCGTCGACCGGCTCTGGCGGAAGAACCGCCGCGACAACGGCGACGGGACCTTCGGCGTCGACCTGAACCGGAACTGGGCGTTCGAGTGGGGCGGCGGCGGCGCGAGCACCGTCACCTCCGACCCGACCTACCGCGGTCCCGCGCCCTTCTCGGAGCCCGAGAGCGCGGCGATGCGGGACTACTTCACCGCGCACCCGGACCTCGCGGGACACATCGACTTCCACGCGTACAGCCAACTCGTCCTCCACCCGTGGGGATACACGACCGTGCCACCCGCGAACAACGCGGCGTTCCAGGCGCTCGGCGACGAGATGCGCGATTCGATCGCGCGCGAGACGGGCGCGGCGTACGTCGCGGGACCGATCGCGTCGACCCTCTACATCGCGAGTGGAAGCGCGGTCGACCACGCGTGGGGCGCGCATGGCGTGCCGAGCTGGACGATCGAGGTGCGCGACCGCGGCGCGTACGGCTTCGTGATGCCGCCGTCGGAGATCGCGCCGTGCGTCGCCGAGAACATCGCGGCGGCGCTCGACCTCGCCGACGCGACCGTCGATGCGGCGGTGATCCGGCTCGCGGGCGCGGCGCCTTCGGTGGCGGCGGCGGGCGAGCCGGTCGCGTTCGAGGCGGGTGTCCACGCGCTGCGCGGCGCGCTCGTCGACGGTGGCGTCCGGCTGCGCGCGCGGACGGCGCCGTCGCAGGCGTTCGACTCGATCCCCGCGCGCGCGCTCGGTGGCGGACGGTTCGCCTTCACGCTGCCCGCCGCGGCCTGCGGCGCGACGACCGAGTGGTACCTCGAGGCCGACGCGGCCGTCGAGACGGGGAACGGCGCCACGGTGCGGACGGCGCGGCTGCCGCGTGATCCGGCCGCGATCTACGCGACCGCATCGGTCGACACGACGGGCGTCTTCGCCGACACCTTCGAGACCGCGCTCGGCTGGACGGTCGGTGCGGCGGGTGACACCGCGACCTCGGGCCTCTGGACGCGCGCCGATCCGGTCGGAACGCTCGCGCAACCCGAGAACGACAGCCTCGACGACGGGCTGCGCTGCTACATCACCGGAAACGGCCTGCCCGGACAGGGCATCGGCGTCGCCGATGTCGATGGCGGGGCGACGACGCTTCTCTCGCCGGTCTTCGACGGGTCCGACCCCGGAACCTGGATCTCGTACGAGCGCTGGTATTCGAACGACCGAGGCTCGGCGCCGAACGCCGACTCGATGCCCGTGTCGGTCTCGACTGATGGCGGCGCGACCTGGACCATCCTCGAGGATGTCGTCGAGAACGCGAACGCGTGGGTGCGGCGCGAGTTCCGCGTGGCCGACTTCGTCGCGTCGGGGCCGTCGCTGCAGGTCCGGTTCATCGCGCGCGATCTCGGCGCGGGTTCGATCGTCGAGGCGGGTGTCGACGACTTCCGCGTCGTGGTGCGCGCGTGTCCTGCGGTCACGGCCGACCTCGATGGCGACGGCGTCGTCGGGGGCGCGGATCTCGCGGTGCTCCTCAGCGGATGGGGCGGGTCGGGTGCGGCCGATCTCGATGGCAGCGGGACGGTCGACGCGGCGGATCTCGCGGCGCTGCTCGCGGCGTGGGGAGCCGCGCAGGGCGGGTAGTGCGAAGGGTTCGCGCGGCGGGTCGTCGGATCTGATCGGTCTGTCCGGCCTGTGACGGTCGTGCGGGGCGCGCGGGCCATCGATGGCCGTTGCGAGGACTCGTGCGCGTCCCGCGTTGTCGGTCGCGCCCGTCGTGGCATGCTCGGGGCGTGCCGAGGCTCGCGACGATTCCCGTCACTTCCGCGACAGCCGCCATTTCCGCGACTCCCGACGCCCGCGTGCGCGCGCGGTCGGGCGGGGATGCGGTGGTTCGGGCGATCGCATCGGTCCTCGCATCAGTCCTCACATCAGTGCTCACATCCGTGCTCGCGTTCGCGATCACGGTCGTCGCGCCCGCCGCCTTCGACGGTCGCGCGGCCGCGCAATCGTGCGTCGTCTACCAGACCGGCTTCGAGGCGACGACCGACCCAGCAGGGCTCGTCGACGGGGCGGTCCGCGTCGACTGGTGCCTCGCGGGTGCGACGCGTTCGACGACGGGCTTCTGCGCGACGGGCGCGACCTTCAAGCTCGACGCCGCGGGCGACGATCCCGTCGTCCTCGTCTCGGTCGCGGGGCTCGGATGTGCTGCGATCTCGATCGAGTTCACCTACGCACAGTTCGCGCCGTCGGGCACGGTCGTCCGCGCCGGGCGAACCAGCGCGACGACGGCGTCGTGCGCGGCCACGACGCCGATCCTCCTCGGCGCACTCGCCGCGACCGGTGGCGCGTGCACGCCGTTCTCGGCGACGGTTCCCCTCGACGGCGCCGACGGCGTCGTCTTCCGGCTCGATCACGGCGCCAACGCGAACGCGATCCTCATCGACGATCTCGTCATCCGCCGCGTCGGCTGCTGCGGCAGCGGCACGCACGCCTGCTGCGAGACGGGGACCGCCGCGTGCAGCGATCCCGCGGTCGCCGCCTGCGTCTGCGGGATCGACCCGTACTGCTGCGAGGTCGCGTGGGACGCGCAGTGCGTCGCCGAGGTCGAGTCGTTCGGCTGCGGAAGCTGCGCGCCCGAACCGCCCGCCTGCGCGACCGCCTTCGCCACCGATTTCGGAGCGGTCTACTCGGGGCTTCCCATCTGCACGACCTTCCCCGAAGTCTTCGAATCGTGCGAGGGGACGGCGCCGTTCCTGACCTCGAGCCTCGGCTGCACGGCGTCGGGCGACATGGCGATGCGGTTCGCGCAGGGCTTTCCGTACTCGGCGGCGGTGACCCACTGCCTCGACCTCCGCGGATTCACGCGGCCGCTCCTCTTCTTCCGCTACTCGAAGGAGACGGGCACGCTCGGTCCGCGACTCGACTACGCGATCGACGGCGGACCGTGGGTCACGGGCTGGACCGCGCCCGTCGCGTTCCCGGGCGGCTGCGCGGAGGTCGTCCTCGATCTCGCGCCGCTCGCCGCGGAGGGCGCGGTGCGGTTCCGCTTCTCGTCGGGATCGAGCGTGGCGAACCTCGCGACCTTCGACGACCTCGCGCTCGTCGAGGGCGCGACGGAACCGCACGGCTGCTGCGAGACGGGCGGTCCCGGCTGCGACGACGAGGCGACGAGCGCCTGCACCTGCGCGCTCGACAGCTACTGCTGCGAGACGGAGTGGGATGTCGTCTGCGCCGCGCTCGCGACCATCCACTGCGGGGCGGCGTGCGCGGATCTCCCCGTGTGCGGCTCGCCGACCGCCGGCGACTGCCGCGAGGCGCGCGCGACCCCCGCGTGCGCCGACGCCGCGTGCTGCCTCGCGGTCTGCACCGCCGACGGCTACTGCTGCGAGACGGAGTGGGATGCGATCTGCGTGAAGGCGGCCGAGGCCCTCTGCGAATCGGCGCCGCGCGCGCCCGGCGATGTCGACGGCGACGGCGCGGTGGGCGCGGCCGACCTCGCCGCGGTCCTCGCGGCGTGGGGCACCGCCGACACGGCGGCGGACCTCGACGGCAACGGCGTCGTCGATGGATCGGA
>JBJOHC010000308.1:0-6751 GCA_046047955.1 Planctomycetota bacterium | reverse complement strand
GCGAGCGCGAACGTCGGCTACAAGGAAGTCGGTACCACCACGGCACTGCAGGGCTACGGCACCTACACCGTCGGCTTCGTCCCCGCCCCGGGCGCGATCGCGCTCCTCGGTCTCGCGGGTCTCTGCGCGCGCCGTCGCCGCTGAGTCGGCACGGTTCACGAAACCAATCGACGACGCCCCGCCTCGTGCGGGGCGTCGTTCATTTCATGATCCATCTCATGGTCCATCTCATGGTCCATCTCGTGGTCCATCTCGTGGTCCATCTCGTGGTTCACCTCGCGGTTGGTTTCGTGGGAAATCACGACGGTGGATGGCGTCGGTGCGAGTCGCCTCGCGACCGCCGCGCCACGGGTCGCCTCGCGCACGACGACCCCTCCGGGACCCCGGTCACCGTGGCGCAGGCGCGGCCGCAGGGCGAATCCGCGCGGTCACGACGCGTGCGCCCCGAGGTCGAACGCGAGCGCGCAGACGCCCGTCGCCGCGCCGTCGTTGATCGAGAAGCGCGCGAGCTGCCGGCGCGGATCGCGGCCCGTTCCCTCGACCGCCGCCGCCGAGAGCTCGATGCGCACGACGACGGGGCGGTCGGTCGGCACCTGCCGCGGCATCGAGAGCGAGAGGTCGGTGCCCCAGACGCAGCAGCGCTTCGAGTCCTCGCCCGCGTCGAGCAGCGCGGCGACGATCGCCGCGTCGCCCGCGAGGCGGATCGCAAGCGGCATCGAGACGAAGCCGACCGGCGACGAGACCTCGAACTCGAACTCCCACGCGCGCGCGCCGACCGCGACGGCCGCGACATGGTGGAAGCGCTCGGCGCAGAGGTCCTCGCGAAGGACGCGGCTCGAGAGCCGCGCCACGCGGTCGGAGGGGATGGCGACGGGGGCGGCCGCGGCGTCGCGGGTCGCCGTACCCCACGCGTGGCCGCGTGCGAGCGGTTCGTCGAGCGCGGTCGCCGCGGCCTGCGTGCGCACGACCGTGCCGTCCGCGCGCACGACGAGGGTGCCGCCCGAGCGGCGGCCGTTGAAGGTGCTCGCGAGCGCGGCGCAGTAGGCGCCCGCGTGATCGACGAGGATCGGATCGCCGACGGCGAGCGCGCGCGTGTCGGTCGCGGGAAGGAGCGTGTCGCCCGAGAAGCAGAGCGGGCCGCCGAGCGCGTCGTCGCCCGTCGTCGGGAGCGGCGCGCCGTCGGGGCCGCGCACCTGGTGGCGCCAGTCGAGGAGGGTGATCTTCGCGAGCTGGTCGGTGCCGATGTCGGCGATCGCCCAGCGCTTCCCGCGCACCTCCTTTACCGCGACGATCGCGCCGAGGAGCGCGACCGCGCTCCCGACGAGCGCGTGGCCCGGTTCGAACCAGTGCTCGAAGCGCGCATCGAGCGCGGGGCGGAGCGTGGCGCCGAGCGCGTCGATCGAGGGGAAGCGGTCGGCGGGCGTGAAGGGAATGCCGAGCCCGCCGCCGAGATCGAGTATGCGCGGCAGTCGGCCCGTGCGGGCGGCGATCGCGTCGGCGAGATCGGCGAGGTGCCGCGCGAGATCGACGAAAGGCTGCGCGTGATCCATCTGCGTGCCGACATGGGCGTGCAGGCCGTCGAGGGCGAGGTGGCGGAGCCGCGCCGCGAGCGCGACGACCTCCTCGCTCGCGACGCCGAACTTCCCCGTCCGCTTCGCGTGCGCGGTGAGATCGGACCACGACTCGTCCTTCCGGTAGCGGATGTCGAGCGCGGGGTTCACCCGCAGGAGGACGCGCGCGCCCGCGGCACGCCAGCGCGGGGCGGCGGACTCCGCGGCCTCGTCGAGCGCGCGCAGGAACTCCGCCGAATCGGCGACGACCGCGCCGCCCGCGTCGAGGACGCGCATCGCGGTGCGGAGGTCGGCGGCGGGCGAGTTGTAGACGAGCCGCGCGCCGTCGAAGCCCGCGCGGCGTGCGAGGGCGAGTTCGGCGGGCGACGCGCACTCGGCGCGCGCGCCGCGTGCGGCGAGGATCTCGAGGACCGCGGGCGACGGATTTGCCTTCACGGGATACGCGATGCGCGCGGCGTCGCCCGCGAGGCGCGTCCACGCGGCGAGGTTCGCGTCGAGTTCCGCCGCCGAGACGATCCAGAGGTTCGAGCCGAACTCGGCGAGAAGCGCGCGGAGGTCGAGGCGCGCGGGCCAGGTGGCGAGCGTGGCGAGGCCGTCGGGGGCCGACGGGCGCGCGGTGGCGGGTCGGTTGCGCGGCTCCGCGGTCGCGGGGCGGGCGCTTTCGGTGGTCGCGGTCGGCACGGCCGATGGCATGGCGGTCTCCTCGTGAATTCGCGGGATTTCGCGGGAGCCTCGTGGTGTCACGGGGCCCTCGTCGATGCGCGCGGCGCGCGGCGGCGTGCGCGGCGTCGGCGCCGGGACGGTGGCGCCGGGAGGCATCCGCACGGGAGACGGGCTTCTCTCAGCCGTCGGTCGAAGAGTTCGGCGAGAGGTCCGAGGCGGGGGAGGAGCCGGGGGAGGAGGCGGGGGAGGATGCGGGCGAGGCGTCGGGCGAAGAGGAGGTGTCGGCGGGCGGGGGTGAACCGAGCCGCTTCAGCCTCCGCAGGGCGTCGGAATCCGCGCCGAACACCTCGGCCGCGCGCGTCGCGAGCGCCTCGCGACAGGCGGCGCCTTCGGCGCGCACGGCAGGCGACGGGTCGCGGACGAGCCGCGCGACGAGGGCGAGTTCGCCCTCGAACGCCTCGGCGCTCGCCGCGCCGAACGCGTCGCCGAGCACCGCGAGGTCGTCGCGGGCGTCCGCGGCGGGCAGCGCCTCGATCCACGACGCGGGCGTGCGCGCGTCGCCCGCGAGCGTCTGCGTCGACAGCGCGCGCAGGAGCGCGCGGAAGGCGGGGGTCGCGCGCGTCGCCGCCGCCGACTCCGAGAGCGCGAGCACCTCGGCGAGCATGGCGTCGCCGCCGTCGCGCTGGCCGATCGCGGCGAGGAGGAACCGGACGGGACCATGGAGCCGGTGGGGCGCGACGGGCTGCGCGCCCGCGAGATCCGCGAAGCCCGCGATGGTGTCGCGGTAGGCGTCGATGGCGCGCTCGAGGTCGCCGTCGGCGCCCCGGTACTCGTAGGCGCGGCCGAGATGGCGCAGGACGTTCGCGCGGACCTCCGCCACCGAGGGCCCGAGCGATCCGTCGCCCGTCCCGAGGAGCGCCACGACCGCCTCGAGGCTCGCGACCGCCTCGTCGTGCCGCCCCGTGTCGCGCAGGACGAGCGCGCGCTGGGCGCGGGCCGCCACCGTGCGCGGATGCCGTTCGCCGAAGAGCTCGGCGCGCAGCGCGATCGCTTCGTCGAAGTAGGCGAGCGCGACCTCGTGGCGGCCCGCGACGCTCGCGAGGTAGCCCGCGTTGTAGAGGAGTCGCGTCCACGCGGCGGAATCAAGCGCCTGCGCGCGCGCCTCCTCGGCGGCGTCCCGCGCGACATCGGCGGCGGCCTCGCGGTCCCCCGCGAGCTCGTGGACGAGGGCGAGGGTCGAGAGCGCGGCCGCGACCTGACGCTGCGAGCCCGACGCGCGCGCGGCGTCGACCGCCTCGACGGCGCGCGCCATCGCCTGCGGCGCCTGCCGCTCGGCGAGATGCGCGAACGCGATCGTCTCGAGCGCCTGGGCGCGGAGAAGGCGCGGATCGGCGAGGCGGTCGGTCGGCGGCTGGCCGCTCGCGCCGCGCGTGTCGGCGGGACGCGCGGGCGCCCGCTCGTCGAGGAGCGCGAGCGCGTCGAGCGCCGCCGCGCGCGCCTCCGCGCGAAGACCGGCCTGCTGGCACGCCATGCCGAGCGCGACGCGCACGCGGGCGCGCTCGATCGCGTCGAAGTCCGAGTCGAAGGCCGAGTCGAAGTCCGAGTCGACGGCCACGCCGGCCTCGGTGAGCGCGACGAGCCGCTCGTACTCGGCGACGGCGCCCGCGTAGTCGCCGATCTCGAGGAGGGCGCGCGCGAGCGTCTCGCGGAGGTCGCGCTCGGCGTCGGGCGGCGTCTCGCGCGAGCCGAGGCTCGCCGCGGCGAGCGCGATGATCTCGCGCGCACTCGAGGGTTCACCCGTCGCGTCGCGCTCGCGCAGGCTTCCGAGAAGGTCCGCGAAGAAGCCGTTCATCCGCTCCGCGCGCAGCCGCGCGGCGTCGGCCTCGTCGGCGCGCGCGGTCTCGGCCTCGCGTGCGCGCGTCGCGTCGATGGCGAAGGCGAGCGACGCGCCCGCGCCCGCGACCACCGCGGCGAGCGCGATCGCGATCGCCGCCGACGCGGCGCGATGCCGCCGCACGAGCGTGCGCGCGAGGTAGAGCGCGCTCGGCGGATGCGCCTCGACGGGCGCGCCCGCGAGAAAGCGCGCGAGATCGTCGGCGAGTTCGCCCGCATGCGCGTACCGCCGCGCGGGCTCCTTCTCGAGCGCGCGCAGGACGACGAGCGCGAGCTCCTTCGGCACGCGCCGCCGCTCGGCGGCCGTGAACGCGGGCGTGCGCGCGCGGATCGCCTCGAAGAGCGCGCCGATCGGAAGCGACGCGTCGAACGCGGCGCGTCCCGAGAGCGCGCGGAAGGCGAGGAGCCCGAGCGCGTGGACATCGGTGCGCGCGTCGATCGCGCGCGGATCGCCGTCGATCTGCTCGGGCGCGGCCCACGAGGGCGTGCCCGCGAAGCCGTTCGTGCGCGTGACCTCGGCCGTACCCGCGGCCGGCGAAAGCGCCTTCGCGAGGCCGAAGTCGAGCACCTTCGGCGTCCCGTCGCGGGCGACGAGCACGTTCGAGGGCTTGAGGTCGCGATGGACGATGCCGAGCGCATGCGCCGCGGCGACGGCGCGCGCGGCGTCGGCGACGGCGCGCGCGATCGTGCGCGCGGCGGCACCTTCGGCCTGCGCCCGCCACACGCCGTCCGCCCACGCGTCGAACGACTCGCCGTCGACCCACTCCATCACGAGAAGGCGCGCGCCGTCGTCGACGGGCGCCGAGAGGAGCGAGACGATGTTCGGGTGGGCGAGCGCGCCGAGGACCGAGGTTTCGCGGGAAAACCGCGTGTCCTCGAGGCTCCCGTCGGAGCCGCCGAGCAGCCGCTTGATCGCGACGCGCCGTCCCGTGCGCGGCTCGACCGCCTCGTAGACCGTCCCCTGCGCGCCACGCGCGACGAGCCGCGCGAGCCGGTATCCCGCGAGTTCGCCCGCGAGGACGGGCTCCTCGGCGCGCGCCGCGCGCGCGATCCAGGCGTCGCTCTCGAAGGCGGGGATCACCGTCCGCTCGACGAGGTCGAGCGCCTCGATGGCGGCCTCGTGCGCGGCATCGACTGCGGCATCGACTGCGGCATCGACTGCGGCATCGTGCGCGGCATCGGGCGCGACTTCACCCGACCCCTCCGCGCCACGGTCCTCCAGGTCGCCGCCCTTCCCGGGGCCGCGTCCGCTCACGCCTCCTCCTCCGCGATCTGCCCCTCGACCAGCGCGCGCATCCGATCGCGGATCCGCTGCTTCACCTTGTGGACCGCCTGCGTCGTCGTCGCGCAGTCCGCCGCGATCGCCTCGACCGGCTCCCCCCGCATCAGGCGCTCGAAGATCGCCACGCTCTCGGGAGCGAAGGTGCGGCGGATCTCCGCCATCGCGATCCTGAAGTGGTGGTCGATCCATTCGTCCTCGAACGCGCGGGACGCGGCCGCGTCGGTGGCCGGGTCCGCGATGGGTAGGACGCCGAGGTCGCCCGTTGGACGGGGGCTGCGGGAACGGACGCGAGAAATCTCGTTTCGCACCGCGCGGAAGAGGTAGCTGCGGAAGCGGCCCTTCGCGGGATCGAGGCGGAACGCGGGCATCGCGCGCAGCAGCGCCCCGAACACGGCCTGCGCGACATCCTCGGCGTCGGTCGGCTGCAGGCCCTCGCGGACCGCGAAGCGCACCACGAGATCGCGGTAGCGCGATTCGAAGCGGCGCCAGGCCTCCTCGTCGGCGGGATCCTGAAGTCGCGCGATGAGCGTGAGTTGCGTCGGGGGAACCGCCATCGGCGGCCTGAATGTACCCGCGCCTGGTTCAGGAACGGATGGGGCGATTCGTCGAAATCCCGCGTTCGCGCGTCCAACGCCCGCCACGGTCGCCCTAGCGGGAGGTGCATCGACCCGAGTTTCGAGACCTCCCATGAAGACTTCGCTTCCCGCCGCCCTCCGCGCGTTCCTCATGCTCGTTCCAACCCTCGGCGTGGCGACCGCGCACGCCGTCGAAAAGACCTGGGACGGCGGCGCCGGCACCGCGAACTGGCACGACGCCGCGAACTGGAGCCCCGACGGCATCCCCGCCGAGGACGACACGGTCGCGATCGGGGCGGCGTTCACCGAGGTCGTCTACAGCGGTACGGCGGGCGATCGCACGATCCGCTCGCTCTCCTGCGACACCGTGCTGCGCGTCACGGGGGGCACGCTGCGCGTGTCGGAGGGCGGCGCGATCGCGGGGCGGCTGACGATGACCAGCGGCACCCTCGTCGCGGGCATCGTCGACGGCGCGGAGCTCGTGCTGTCGGGCAAGGAGCATTCGGTCGCGAGTGGAACGCTCGCGGGCGTCGGGCTGCGCGTCGCGCCGCTCGCGTCGCTGTCGCTTGCGAGTTCGACGATCTCGCTCGCGCTCGTGAACGACGGCGCGGTGACGATGTCGGGCTCGCAGAGCTGCACGCTCGGCGCGGGCGGCTCGGTGGTGAACCGCGGCGAGTGGACGATGTCGGCGGCGAACGGGCAGAACCTCCAGCTCTCCGGGAACTGCACGACCTCCGCCCCGGTGTCGTTCGCGAACGAGGGCGTCC
>JBJOHC010000307.1:0-3124 GCA_046047955.1 Planctomycetota bacterium | reverse complement strand
CGCAACCGTGCTGCACGAGGCGGGCTCCACCCGCGCCCGGCGCGGCTTGCGTGTCTCCTGCCTGAGCCTGCACGGCACGCTTGACATGCCGCGATCTCTGGAGGCGCACCGGGTGCCGAAGTCGGGCTTGGCAGGGTGCTCGGGACGGGTGTCAGTATCATCCGCGCCGAGGGCGCCCTCGCATTCCTGCGCAGGCGTTCCGCCGCGAGGTCGCCCGAAACATGAACGCCATGCGCATCCTTGTGTGCTCGATCTGGGCAGGCCTGCTTCTTTTTTCGGCGGCCGCGGCCCTGGGCGACGGCGGCTGGGCGGGAACATGGGAAATCATGTCGGCCGACGGGGGCGGGCATCTCACGCTGCTGCAGCGCGGGGATGCGGTCGAGGGCACCCTGACGCCGTTCGGATCCGAGATCGAGGGGAAGATCGTCGGCGACCGGTTCGAGGGAACGCGCAGGGACGGCGAGCACCGCCGCGCGCTCGTCCTCCTGCTCACGCGTGGCGGCGAGCACATCCTCGGTCATGACGAGAGCCGAGGCTGGGTCTCGGGCATGCGCGTGTCGGAAGCCCAGGCGCTTCCGGCCGTCTCGCTCGCGACGCCGCGCGCGGCTCTCAGGACCTTCGTCTACGCCTGCGCCCAGCAGCGCTGCGGCCTCAACGAGTACTTCAGCCTGGCGGCGCGCGCGGTGGAGCTCGACGCCGACATGCTCGAGCAGCCGCGCGCCGTGCAGTTCGCGCACATCCGGGCGTTCTTCGATCTCGTCAACCTCACGACCTTCCGCATCTGGGATGTCGACGACTTTCCCACGGGCGACGAGATGGTCGTGCCGCTCGGCCAGGAACGGTCTGACGCCGTGCTTCCCCTCAAGCTGCGCCGCACCGGAGAGGGCGAGTGGCGGGTGGTCGTGCCGACCGAAGGCGAACTCGACCCGCTCCGCCGGTCGCTGCTCGTCGTCCGCGGCGGCGTCATGCCGAGCGACCTCCACCATCTGCAGCTCAAGTCGGCGCGCGACTGCGTGCGGACCTTCTTCGAGGGCATGACGGACTGGAACGGCCGCGGCCGGGGATTCGCGATCTCCGCGCTCGACCTGAGCGACATTCCCGAGGGCCTCCGCGACACCGAAGGCGAGCTCGTCGCGGGACTGCTCTGCCGCACGCTGCACCGCACCGGGTTCATCGGGCTGCAGGGGATCTCGGACGATCCGCTCAACCGCGATCCCGTGGTGCTCTTCAGCTCGCCGGCGGGTTCGATCGTCGTCGCGCCGAGCGGTCCCGAGGCGGACGCGCCGTTCCAGTTCGACAGCGCGACCATCGACGCGATCTGGCGCGTGGAGTACGAGACCGCCGGGCTCGCGGCCGCGCTCGACGTTCCGCCAGGGGTCATTCCGCCGGGTGCGTACTTCACCATCAGGCACTGGGTGTCGGAGATCGCTCCGAAGCTGCGCACGCGCATGTCCCTCGTCGACATGGAGGTGTGGCAGTTCTTCGCGGTCGTCCTGGCGATCGCGTGCGCGGGCGCGATCGCCCACGCCGTCGCGCGGCCGCTCACGCGCGTCGCGATGCGCGCGTTCCGACCGGTCTCCGACGCGAGGCGGCAGGCGACGCAGCACGCGCTGTCATTCCTCTTCGCCGTGCTCCTTCTCCTACCCATCCCCTCGTATCTCGGAGTTCCTCGCTGGTACATCGAGGTGCTCGGCCCCGTCGTCGAGACGCTCGTCATCGTCAGTCTCGCGATCCTCGCCTGGCAGGCCGTCGGCGTCGCCTGCGCGTACCTGATGCGCGTCGCGACCCGCAGCGCGAGCGCTGGCGACGACCTCGCCGTGAGCCTGCTGCTCGGCTGCCTGCGGCTGGGCGTGATCGTCGCCGCGTTCCTCGGGATCGCCGCGGCCTGGTCGATCTCGGGCACGCACCTGCTCGCGGGCCTTGGAATCGGCGGCGTCGCCCTCGCGTTCGGCTCGCAGAACACGATCTCGCACTTCTTCGGGGCGGGGACGATCATCGCCGACCGGCCGTTCGGCGCGGGCGACTGGATCCAGACGCCGATCGCCTCGGGCGTCGTCGAGCGCGTGGGATTCCGGTCGACGCGCGTCATCGCCGCCGACGGGACCGTGGTGACGGTTCCCAACGGCGTGCTCGCCGGGATGAGCATCGTGAACCTCGGCAAGCGCCGGCCGCGGCCCATGAGCGTGAACTTCCTCGTGATGCAGGGCGCGACGCTCGAGAAGGTCGAGCGCCTCATCGCCGCGCTGCGCGAACGGCTTCGCAGCGACGCGCGGTTCCTCCCCGACCGCAGCGCGCTCGGCGTCTCCGGCATCGCCGCGAACGGCATCCAGGTCCAGTGCAACGCCACGCTCAGCGTCGCGAACGACCGCGAGGAGGCCGACGCCCGGCATGCGTTCCTCGTGGACCTGCTGGCCGCCGCGGACAGGGAGGGCCTGGGGCTCGGGCCGCAGTTCGCGCGGCTCGATCCGCAGCCATGACCTGAACGGACGCATTTTCACGGAATCCGAAGCACCATGCCTGCCAACGCACCCTTCCCGCGCCCGTTCGTCCTCTCCTCGGCGCTCTGCGCGGCGGCGCTCCTCGCGCTCGGCGGATGCCACGCCGCGAAGGACGCGCTTCGCGCGGACTTCACCGACTTCAACACGATCCTGCAGACGAGCGAGACGCAGCAGATGCTGCTCAACCTCGTGCGCCTCCACTATCGCGAGTCGCCGCTCTTCATGCAGGCGGGCTCGCTGACCGCGTCGTACGAGAGCAGCGTGTCCGCCAACTCGAGCACTTCGTTCCAGCGGGGCGACCCGACCGTCCTCGGCGCGGGCGCGAGCTTCACCTTCGCGTCGCGGCCGACGATCTCGTACACGCCCGTCGAGGGCAAGGCGTACGTGCAGCAGTTCATGGCCGAGATCACGCCCGAGACCTTCGCGCTCCTGCTGCACGCGGGCTGGCCCGTGCGGACGGTCGGCGAGCTGATCATCGCGGAAGTGACGCTCGCCTCGGGCGAACGGCTGGTCGGGCATGCGGATGCCGCGAGCTACGCGCAGTTCGCCGACTTCCTCGGCGAGCTTCAGCGGGCGGAGTCCACCAACGCGCTGCGGTGGGAGAGGCGCGCCGATGGCGGCATCGA